>SKJE01000031.1 GCA_007116075.1 Spirochaetia bacterium | reverse complement strand
TGCAGCAGATGAGACAGCTGCTCAGGAGTCCGTGTCCCGATGAGTACCCGGTCTATGCCCTGGGTGAGCATCCACCGGAAGGCAGCCTGGGCGGGGGTAAGCCCCCAGGCCCGGCAGCTGCGGCGGTACTGTTCAATCAGCGGACTGAGCTTGCCGGCCAGGGGAGGGCGGGAGAATACCAGGCAGCTCCTGTTGTCGGATGGAGGAAAGGGGGTGTCACCAAGGATGCCCTGGGCAAGTACACCGTAGGCGGTAAATCGGATTGTGCTCTTCCGGCAGAAAGGTATCAGCCGAGTATCCGGACCTCTCCAGAGCAGCGAATAGGCCCCCTGATAATCGGTGATCGGCCACCTTCGGGCAAGGGTCTCTGCAAGATCCGGGGGGAAATTGCTCACCCCGATGTGCCTGATCGTATGCGCTTGCCTCAGCCGTGCCAGTTCATCAAGCACCGGCGCGTAACTGAATTCACCCAGGGGCCAATGAATATAACAGGTGTCAATGTAGGAGATACACAGCCTTCTCAGGCTTTTTTCCACAGCCTTGCGGAGGGATGCGGCGTCCATCCGGGGGTGAAGCATTATCTTTGTGTCGATGGTCAGCATGTCCCGGGGATGGGTCTGCCTGAACCGTCGAAGCTGCTGGCCGGTAACCTGTTCTGACCTGCCCTTTCCATATGCCTGGGCTGTGTCAAAATGGGTAATGCCTTCCCGGAGTGCCCTGTGGATTGTACGAATGGAGTCCCGCTCTTCCTGGTCCTGCCAGTAGTCCTGCCCGAAAGCCCAGGTCCCCAGGCCGATTTCCGTCTTCATGGGGGGAGTATACCTTCAGCGCCTGAAGGATGCAACTGATACTTGAAACGACTTCATTCTCCGCTGTAGAATAGGTGGATGAACAACAAGTCGGGCTTCTCCTATCTGCCGGAGGTGGTGGTAACCATCGCCATGATATTCTATGGTACTTCCTTTGTCGCAACGAAGTTTGCCCTTGAGGTCTACAATCCCATCACTATCATCACCGTCAGAAAGGTGATATCGGGGCTGCTGCTCCTGCTTTTCCTGCTGCTGCGCAGCGGAAGGAAGCGGATGCTTCCCTCTCGTGGGGATGTGAAGCCGCTGCTGCTCATAGCCCTTTTCCAGCCCTTTATCTACTTTATCTGCGAGACCTACGGCATCAGTATGGTTGAGGCATCCCTTGCGTCAATCATGATTGCCACGATCCCGGTATTCACTCCGGTTTTTGCCAGGTTTTTCTTTGACGAGGGACTGAACAGGTACAACTATGCAGGACTGGTGCTCTCCCTTTTCGGTGTGGGAGTGATCGTGCTCTCCAGCAGATCAGCGGATATCACGGGGTTCAGGCCCCTCGGCCTGGTACTCATGCTTGGAGCTGTTTTTGCCGCTGTAGGCTATTCTATCGTGGTTCGAAAGACCTCTCCGTCACTCTCAACACTCTCCATTACCACCTGGCAGAACTGCTTCGGGGCACTCTACCTGCTGCCGATCTTTTTTGCCCTGGAGTTCAAGGTTGCCGCAGCGCAGCCGGTTACTCTGCTGCCGGCACTGAGTATCATCTATCTTGCCGTGTTTCCCTCCAGCATCGCCTTTCTCTTCATGAACTACGGCATCAAGACCATCGGGCCCACCAGGACCATGGTCTTTACCAACCTGGTGCCTGCGGTAACTGCCCTGCTTTCATTTGCTGTGCTCCAGGAGGCGTTTACGCTGTCTAAGGTGCTCGGTATGGTGATTATCCTCTCAGGGGTAATGCTGTCCCAGCGGGGATCAGCCCGGAAACCCGAGGAAGTGCTGGTAGATCGGTAGTTCAGGTGAACCGGACATATCCCAGGGCTTTCCTGGCCAAGTGGGCGGGGATCTCAGCATCTGAGAGATCCTTGAGGGTCTGGACCTTCCGGGCTGCCATGATCCGCTTTACCATGGCGGGTCCGAGCCCCGGGACCCTGAGCAGTTCAGCTTTTCCGGCTTGCTGTACATTCAGGGGGAAGTATTCCGGATGGGATCGGGCCCAGACCAGTTTTGGGTCCTCCTCCAGGGAAAGGTGTCCCTGGTCGAATATGAAGTCATCGAAGGAGAAGCCGTAGCTGCGTACCAGGAAGTCCGCCTGGTAGAGCCGATGTTCCCGCATGAAAACCTGATCCGTACTACTGATATCCCGCTGTTCTCCGGGGATAGAACTGTCCCCAAGTCCCTGCTGGTAGGCGGAGAAGTAGATGCGGTTGAGCCCCAGGTTCTTATAGAGTCTCCACATATAGCGGAGGATGTCCCGGTCGCTTTCATGGGATGCCCCGACAATGAACTGGGTTGTCTTGGAAACCCTCCGATAGGGGCCTTCCGGGCCGGTGATTTGGGAAAGGTATTTCAGGGGATTAATGATATCCTCCATATAGGACTTTGTCCGGGAGAGCAGGGAAAAGTGCTTTTCTCCCGGTGTTTCAATATTGAGGGATACCGCATGGGACAGGGATACCGCCTCACGGATTGCCTCCCGGGAAGCCCCGGGGATAATCTTAATATGGATATATCCCCGGTAGGAATAGTGTCTGCGAAGGATCCGGGCGGTATCTATAAGCATCTGCATAGTCCGGTCCGGTGTGTCCAGGATACCTGAACTGAGAAAGAGCCCGATGAGCTTTCTTCTGCTCTGGATATCCATAAAGAACCGGGCCAGCTTTTCAGGCTGGAGTGCAACCCGACGGGTATCCTGGTCCTTCCGGAGGGGACAGTAGCGGCAGTCGCTGCTGCATGAGTTGGTCATAAGGGTTTTAAGCATGATCCCGGAGCCTCCCCCCGGTACAGTTACGGGATAGAGCCATCCGCCGTCGGTTCCCCGCTTACGGTGGTCATCCCCTTTCTTTGTCCCGCAGGCGCAGGCGAGATCATACTGGGCATCCCTGGACAATATCTCCAAGGTTTCAAGGGTGCTCATGCATGTATGGTAACACATGTTAAGCGCTGTGCGCAATACTTCCTGACTCAATCAACCCCAAATTTCGGGCACCATGGCTCCACCGGACAGCAGCCGCACCGGGGATTTCGGGGTGTGCAGATGTTTTGTCCGAACCGGACAAGGATGTCATTGAGGGGTATCCAGAGGGATTCCGGCATAAGACCGGTGAGCTGCAGTTCAGTCTCATCAGGGGTTTTTCCGGTGCTCCAACCGAGTCTTCGGGATATCCGGTGTACGTGGATATCAACACATATGGCATTGATGCTGAAACCGAGGCTGAGGGTCAGGTTTGCGGTCTTACGGCCTACCCCGGGAAGCGAAAGCAGGGCATCCCTGTCAGGAGGTACAGATCCATCATGCTCAGAGAGCAGTATGGTGCTGATCTCTATAATGCGGCCGGATTTTACCCGGTAGAACCCGCAGGGGTAGATCAGCTCAGCAATCCGCCCTGAGCCCACTTCGATCATGCTCTCGGGAGTATCTGCTGCTGCGAAGAGTCTTTTTGAGGCATCCAGGGTTACCTGGTCCTTGGTGCGCAGGGAAATGATCGTTGAGACGAGAATCCGGAAGGGATCCCTCCCGTAGCGGGCAATCTCGCTTACCGAAGGGGTCGGTGTGGTCTTCAGGACCACTTCTCTTATGTACCCGAACAGTGTTGGTGCATCAGGCATCGTGTGCATGGCATGAATATGCTGGTGAAACCGCTGTTCTGTCAAGCGGACATCCTCGGGCATCTTGACATGAGGGGGGAATATCTCTAGGTTTCATCTATGATTATCGTACTTGAACAGCATATAGCAGATGAGAAGAAGGCGCACATACGAGATTTCCTTGAAACCCGTGGTTACCAGGTCCGGGAGATTATCGGAGAAGTGGAGACCGTGTTCGGGGCTGTCGGCACCCCCGGAATTGACATCAGGGAGGTGGAGCTCCTTGACGGAGTTTCCAAGGTCGTTCCCATCACAAGGCCCTACAAACTGGCCTCCCGGGAACTGAAACGGGAGGACACGGTAGTCTCTATCGGTCCGGTTAAGATCGGGGGGAACCGCATAGCAGTGATTGCAGGTCCCTGTGCGATAGAGTCCCGGGACCAGATCTTTGCTACAGCAGAAGCGGTAAGCAAAGCCGGGGCGGTCATGCTGCGGGGCGGTGCCTACAAGCCCAGGACATCCCCCTATTCCTTCCAGGGTCTCGGGGAGGAGGGCCTTCGGTTTATGCGGGAGGCAGGAGATGCCTACAATATCCCCATCACCACTGAAGTGGTCAGCCCGAACCATGTGGATATCATGACCCGTTATATTGATGCCTTTCAAGTCGGTGCTCGGAACATGCAGAACTTTGAGCTGCTCAAGGAGGTCGGGGCAACGGGATTTCCGGTCATCCTCAAGCGGGGGCTTGCTGCAACTATTGAAGAGTGGCTTATGGCTGCGGAGTATCTCATGGCCCATGGTACGGACAATGTGGTGCTCTGTGAACGGGGAATCCGGACCTTTGAGACCTACACCAGAAATACCCTGGACCTCAGTGCCATCCCGGTAGTGCAGAAGCTCAGTCATCTGCCGATTATCGTAGATCCGAGCCACGGTACCGGGCTAAGGGGTAAGGTGCTGCCCATGGGACTTGCCGCGGTGGCAGCCGGGGCAAACGGCCTCATGGTAGAGGTTCACACCAATCCCGACCAGGCACTGTCTGACGGGCCTCAGTCCCTCTTTCCTGAGCAGTTCGAGAAACTGATGCGGGATATCGAGGCAATGACGCCGGTGCTGGGGAAGTCGATGGAACATCTTCCGAAAAAGCAGCACGAAATAATACTCACCTCCGGAAAGACCACCGGCCAGTACCGGGCAGCTTTTCAGGGGGTTCACGGGGCCTACAGCGAAGAGGCACTCCGGGCCTACTTTCCCGACGAATTTGAAGCGGTTCCCTGCAGGAGCTTCCGGGATGTCTTTGAAGCTGTTATGACCGGAGAAGTGAAGTATGGGATTATCCCTGTGGAGAACTCCCTGGCCGGGGTAATCCACGAGAACCTTGATCTGCTCATGCGCTACCCCGGTACCAGGGTAATTGGGGAGCGGGAGATACGGATCATCCATAGCCTGATCGCCTTGCCGGGAACAGGTGTTTCCCAGGTAAAGCGGGTCTATTCACATCCCCAGGGACTTGCCCAATGCGAAGCCTTTCTGGATACCCTGCCCGGGGTCGAGCGGATTCCCTTCTTTGACACTGCCGGTGCCGTTGCACACCTGTCAAAACTGCAGGATTTCGAGAGTGCCGCCATAGCCGGTGAAGTCGCCGCTGAGTACTATCATATGGAGGTACTCAAGGAGGGGATTGAGACAAATCCAAAGAACTATACCCGGTTCTACGTCATTTCCAGGGAAGAGGTGGCTGAAGTTGAAGCCAAGGGGAGGAAGGTCAGCAGGGTTATCATGGTATTCTCGACTCCCGATGAGCCGGGGGCGCTCTTTAAGTGCCTGAGAATTCTTGCAGAGAACGGGCTGAACATGAAGAAACTTGAATCCCGGCCTATCCTCGGGAAACCCTGGGAGTACATGTTCTTCGTTGAGACCGAAGTGCCCAACCAGCAGTCATGCAGTAAAGCCCTGGAGGAACTGCGTGAAGCCTCTGATAATTTCCGGGTCCTGGGTACCATTCCAGCCCGGTAAGGGAGAGATCATGGATCCAGCCTTATCCTTTGATCCGGCGCTGCTTGTGATGGGGGTACTCTCGGTCTGCCGGGATGGAGAACCGGATCTCGCCGAGCAGCTGTCTCTCCGCTTCGGGGAGATCGAACTTGTTTCATCCCGATGGAAGTTCGGCTGGACAGATTATTACGAGCGGGAGATGGGAAGCGGAATTGACCGTTATTTCCTGCTCTTCCGGACCCCGGTGGATCCCCAGGACCTGCCGGACATTAAGCTCTTTACCAATGATGTTGAACAGCAGTGGGCTGCTGCAGGAGGGGGGAGGCAGTTTAACCTCGACCCGGGGCTGCTTACTGCCCACCAGCTGGTTCTTGCCACCACAAAGAACCGGGCCCAGCGAATTGCCTTACGCAGGGGGATTTACGGGGAGGTGACCCTCATATTCCAGAAAGGCGGGTATCAGTCCCTTCCCTGGACCTATCCCGACTACCGGAGCGGCGAGTACCAGGAATTCTTTCTTGCGGCTCGACGGAGGGTGTTCTCACTTTTGAAGTAATTCTTTCTGCTGTCCAGTTCCCCATTACTATGAAGTATATCCTTGTACTCGTTATGACCCTTCTGCTGGGTGGGTGCCACCTCTATCGGCAATCTCGTGAGGTTACCGTCCACCTGCCCCATCGGCAGGAATGGGAGCTTCCTGGTCTCGGAGAACCCTGGTATCTTATCAGGTGGCCTGATGAAAACGGTAAGGCTGTCTCTCTCCGCATCGACGGCGGACAGGAGACATTCGGTGTGACAATTCCTGCAGGTAGGGATGTACCCATCTCATCCTCACTGTACGGGAAGTATCCCGGTCCCTCCGGCTTTATTGCTGCCGGAGAGACCGGGCCGGTGCATCTGGAGGAGGATCTCTATGAACTTATTGATCTCTTTGTTGAGCTCTCAGAGATTGTGAATCGAAGGGTTTCGGCTGTATCAATTGGATACTGGGTATCATCCATACCGGAACCAGATGAGTGCCCGGGAGACTATGGAATGCACTTGGAGCACATCGACAGGGAACAGGTGCGCATCAGCATCATCACCGGTAAAGTCTCCTCCCCTCCGATTATCCTTCAGGATACTGCTGAAGTGAAGATTGAATCGCTTCCCCCGGGCAGATGGAAGCTCTCCGAGTACCCGATGAAGCAGTTTAATCACAGGGGAGGAGAAGTCCTGCTGAGGCTCCCTGTCCCGGGCATGTATCGTCTCATATGCCCGGTGTACTATCAGATGCTGGAGATTATCCTGGATGAATCGGGAGCGTCTTCGGTGATGCTCAGGAGTCTTTTATGAAGCAGCCGAAAAAAGGCCCCTGCTTCCTGAGAAGCGGGGCCCATATTCACCGGACGACGATATTCACAAGCCGTTGGGGAACTGTGATCACCTTGATGATCTGCTTTCCCTCGATCCACTGCCTGATTCGCTCATGGCTGAGGGCGGTGTGCTTCATCGCTTCTTCATCGGAATCGGAATTCATCAACACTTTTGCCCGCACCTTTCCGTTGACCTGAAAGACGATCTCAGATTCTTGGTCCCTGGTAAGGTCCTCATTCCAGGACGGCCAGGGGGTATAGGCAAGAGAGCCGCTGTGTCCAAGCTGCTGATGAAGCTCCTCTCCCAGATGGGGAGCATAGGGGGAGAGCAGCAGTACAAAGGGATCCCAGAGACTGCGGTAGTTTTTCTCTTCTTTGAACAGCTCATTGATGAATATCATCATCTGGGAAATGGCGGTGTTGAATTCCAGGTGCTCTGTTCCAAGGGAGACCTTCTTGATGGTCCGGTGCAGCAGCCGCAGCAGATGCTCCGGGGGCTGCTCATCAGTCATTTCCCGTTGGGAAACCCGCCAGACCCGGTCGAGGAACCGAAATACTCCGGTGAGGCCCTTCGTGGACCAGGGTTTTGATACCTGCAGGGGACCCATAAACATCTCATACATCCGCATAGAGTCTGCACCGAAGGATGAGATGATGTCATCGGGATTGATGACGTTCTTGAGGCTCTTTGACATTTTGGCAACCACCTGCTGGAGGGGTTCACCGGTAGCTCGTTCTACAAAATGGTCCGGTTCCTGTTCGTCAACTTCATCCATGGGAACCAGGGAGGAGTCGCTGCGCTGGTATGCGAAGGAGGTGATCATCCCCTGGTTTACCAGTCTCTTAAAGGGTTCCTTGGTATTTACCCTCCCGAGATCATAGAGCACTTTGTGCCAGAACCGTGCATAAAGCAGGTGCAGCACCGCATGTTCAGCACCTCCGACATAGAGGTCAACGGGCATCCAGTAGTCAATCTTTTCCTGGGAGGCAAACCCCTGATCGTTTTTGGGATCAAGATAGCGAAGATAGTACCAGCAGGATCCTGCCCATTGGGGCATGGTGTTGGTTTCACGTTTTGCATCCCCGCCGCAGGAGGGACAGGTGGTGTTAACCCAGTGGTCAATCTTTGCCAGGGGGCTCTCTCCTGTGCCTGATGGAGTGTAGGTATCCACTTCGGGAAGCAGGAGAGGAAGCTCCTCCTCAGGTATAGGCACGATCCCGCAGGAACTGCAGTGTACCAGGGGTATTGGTTCCCCCCAGTAGCGCTGGCGGCTGAAGACCCAGTCCCTGAGTTTATAATTAACCGCACCCTTTCCAATGCCCTTGTTTTCCAGCCAGTCAATCATGCTGCTGACAGCTTCTTCGGTCTCAAGACCGTCAAGGAATCCGGAGTTAACGTGCACTCCGTCACCGTCATAGGCTTCCTGGGTGACATCCCCTCCCTTAACCACCTCAACGATTGAAAGGTTGAAGGTACGGGCAAATTCCCAGTCCCTGGTATCATGTCCCGGTACTGCCATGATGGCGCCGGACCCGTAGGATATGAGTACATAGTCAGCTACCCATATGGGGATACTTTTACCATTTACAGGGTTTATTGCAAAGGCACCGGTGAATACCCCGGTTTTCTCTTTGGCAAGATCGGTCCGCTCCAGGTCAGACTTCTGTTCAGCCTGTTCCAGGTAGCGCTGCACTTCCCCTCTCTGTTCATCAGTTACGATCTCCTCCACGAGAGGGTGTTCCGGGGAAAGGACCATATAGGTTGCCCCGAAGAGGGTATCCGGTCTGGTGGTATAGACTGATAATGTCCGGCTGGAATGTTCTATGGAGAAGGTCACATCTGCACCTTCACTCCTGCCGATCCAGTTGCGCTGCATAGCCTTGATGGCGTCGGTCCACTCCAGTTCGTCAAGATCCTCTAGCAGCCTGTCCGCATACTCGGTGATTTTCAGGATCCACTGACGGATTGTTTTCCTGCGCACCTGGGTGCCGCAGCGGTCACATTTTCCGTCATTGACCTCTTCATTGGCTAGGCCAGTCAGGCAGTCGGGACACCAGTTAATGGGGGTGTCGGACTCATAGGCAAGTCCGC
>SKJE01000045.1 GCA_007116075.1 Spirochaetia bacterium | reverse complement strand
GCCCGGTGCCTCGGGCGGAGGCTTTTCCTTGGTTCCCACCTGTAAGTGTAACATAGGTAACATCCTTTTTTTACTCCCTTAAGGTATATTCTCAGTATATTTTCTATAGATAGGGAGGATTATCACTCATGAATATACGCTTTGACGAAAAAAGCAGGGAAGAGCAGCTGAAGGAAGTTGTGAAAAGGCTTCATCAGGGAGCCCAGGTGAAAGATTTGAAACATGAATTCAGGTATCTCCTTGAGCACCTCTCAGCAGAGGAAGTTGCCTCTATGGAACAGTCTCTGGTGAACGAAGGATTTCCCGTAGAATCAATACAGGAACTCTGTGAAATTCATGTTGATGTCTTTGAACAAGCCCTTCAGAAAAACTTTGAAGAGGCCCAGCAGGATGTCCATCCCGTTTCTGTCTTTAAGCGGGAAAACCGGGAGCTGGAAACCCGCTTGAAGGAGATAAAGCAGATAATCAAGGATTTGAAAAAACATGGTCGGGACAATTCCTACGCAACCCTTCTGAAAAAGGCTGAGGACCTCAGGAATTTTGAGAAACACTACCTGCGCAAGGAGAACCAGCTGTTCCCCAAACTGGAAGCACTCGGGTTTACCGGCCCAAGTTCAGTCATGTGGGGAAAACATGATGAAATTCGTGGAGCTGTAAAGAGCTTTATCAATTCCGCCCGGACAAAAGCTTCTCTAAAGGTACTGAAAAGTGATTACAGCACTGCAGCCAGGAAAATGGAAAAAATGATTTTTATGGAAGAGAAAATCCTGTTTCCAACTTCCCTGAAAAAGCTATCTGAAGAAGACTGGAATCAGATCCGCCGGGAAGAGGATGAGATCGGACTGGCCTGGATTGAATCGTATCGGCAGGCAGAAGAAATTCACCAAACACAGTTGCCTCCTTCAGCTTCCCGGGTATACAATAGCGAAGAGGAGAATATGATGAGCAAACCGATACAGATACCATTAGACGAAGGCTTTCTCACACAGCAGCAGCTTGATCTCATGCTGCGTGCCCTTCCCTTCGATATCACCTTTGTGGATGAGCATGACCAGGTCCGTTACTATTCAGCCACGGATGACCGGATCTTTCCCCGCACACCCTCTATCATCGGCAGGGATGTAAAGAACTGCCATCCGCCAAAGAGTGTTCATATCGTGGAAAAAATTGTCCAGTCATTTAAGAGTAAAGAGCGCGATTCAGCGGAATTCTGGATTCAGCTCCAGGGAAAAACAGTTCATATCAGGTATTATCCCCTTTTTGATGCTGCGGGTGCCTATCGAGGTACCATAGAGATCTCCCAGGACATCACAGAGATACAAAACATTGAGGGTGAACGACGGCTTCTAGACTGGGAGTAGCATACGTCCCCCTCCCTTCCGGGGGGAGATTTTTTCCACTTTCCCTTTTCTCTCTGCTCTTTTTTTAGTATCCTAAGGGTAATCGGTCTTTGGTTCCCATCGTGTATCATGTTTCTTCCTTATTATTGATTCATCTTAAGAGAAAATGATTCCGCAGAACATCATTGATCAAAACCATTTTGAAAGAGGTGCATATGCAAGTTGCAGAAAAAACAGTTGTAAGTATGAATTACACATTAAAGGATGATAACGGTACCGTTCTGGACTCATCAGAAAATCGGGATCCCTTATCATTTATTGCCGGAAAAGGCATGATTATTCCAGGCCTTGAGAACGCCCTGATGGGCAAGGAGCCCGGCGAAGAGGTATCTGTTACGATAGCTCCGGAAGAAGCCTATGGTGAATACAATGAAGATATGTCCATCCAGGTCAGCACAGACCAGTTTCAGGGAGATGAAAAGGTCACCGTTGGCATGCAGGTTCAAGCCCATAACAAGGACGGAAGCACCCAGATCCTTACCGTTAAAGATATTGAGGGAGACCAGGTAACCTTGGATGCAAATCATCCCCTTGCAGGGCAGACCCTTCATTTTGATGTCTCAATTGAAGATGTCAGGGAAGCCACAGAGGAAGAGTTGGACCACGGCCATACCCACTAGTATCCCAATACCAGTATTGAGAAGGCATACAGCGGAGTGAATCACTCCGCTGTATTTCTGTTGCTAGGTCAGACGCTTACACGCCAGGATAACAGCAGGTTCTCCCCCAAGACACTCTATCGACTTTTCAATTCCTGCAGGTGATACGACCGCTGTTCCAGCCGGTGCATCCAATGATTTCTCCCCGATTCTAATACGGCAGGTTCCTTTGATGACGTAAAACAGCACTTCAATCGGGAGGACGTGGGGGGCTACGGTGCCACTCTCTGAGAGTTTGATTTCCACAAGCTCAAGATGATCCCCCTCCACGATTGCAACCCCTTTGACGGCTTCGGTATCTATAAGGACAGTACCTCTGTCAGCGCTTCCGTGGGTCATGATCCTCCTCCAACCATTGCATGTCATGTATAGTGAGTGTTTTATGCTCTCTGGTAATCGTACCCTCTTTGTGCAGCTTACTGAAAAGTCGGGAAAGTGTCTCCCGGGTGGTACCGATCTCTGCAGCACATGCTGTCACTGTGAAAGAGAGCACCGGATCTGTATGCTGCTGCAGCCGATACTGTTCCAGAAGCCAACGTTTCAGTCTGGTTTCTGTATCTCCTCCTGAGAGAAGATGGATCCTTCTGGACAAATAGATAACCTTGCGAGAGATATCCTCAAGCAGCCCTTCAAGCACCTGTTTATCTTTACACATATCTAAGACAATCGACCTCGGTATTTCCAGCAGTTCAGTCTGTTCTATTGCGGTTATCCATCCGGGGTAATGCTCCTGGGATAATGCAATAACCTCTCCGAATGTCTCTCCCTCATGTACCTGGCGCATTACCAGTTCCCGGTCATCAGTATAGGCTCCTTGAATAGACAAAGTCCCGGTTATCACATAGCTGATACAGCTGCACCGATCAAAGGGGGTCTTATAGACATGCTGGGGGAGCAGCTTTTTAACGACTGCTCCCTTGGCTGCACACTTCAGCGCCTCTTCACCGGCGCGGGAGAACAGCGGAATCTTCTTCATGATTGTTTCGAGATCGTCCTTCATACGCTATTGCTCCTGTCGGGCATGTTGGGATGCATGCCCGGCAGACCAGACATTCCCTGCTGCTGTTGTATCTGATCTTTTCTTCCTGTATCCCAATACTGCAGGAGGGACATACCCGCTCACATTTTCCACATCCGATGCACGATGATTCAGTAATAACAACGGATTTTCCAAATTTTCCTGTGGTACGTGTAAGCAGCGCCCCGAAGGGACACAGATTTCGATGCCAGAAAGACTCATGCACAAACAGAGATATCGTCAGGGATACCAGGATCATCACCGGCATGAGAGGGATTTGCTGTCCCGACCGTCGACTTACCAGCATCACCGCTGCCGCACCCGCCAGAACAACCCAGCGCAGTACAGGCAGAGCCCTGCCCTTTACCCTGTTCAATCGCAGTTTCCGGTAACCCCACGTCTGGGCACGCAGCAGGGTACCCATGGGACAGAGCCAGCCGCAGTAGACCCTGCCGAGAAAGAAAGACCCGATGATGCCCGTGATAAAAAACAGTAAAAACCATCCTGTTATGCGTCCCTGCCGGAGCAGCACAACGAAAAGGGCTAACGCAGCCAGCTGTACCGCAGTTCTGGTTCGCTGCAGTGTGTGTTCCTTCATGATATATCCTCCACACGGTGAGGATATATCATGATTCTTCTCCTGTATGTGATATATATCACACAAGGATATTACTTTTCCCGCTGCACCCGATAAATCTCCTGAATCCCCGACCATGCGGCATCAAGCATTTCGTCAAGCTGGTCCCTGGTAAAGGTGTTCCTCTCTCCGGTTCCCTGCACCTCCACCAACTGGTCATTGAGCATCACTACATTCATATCCACCTCGGCCCGGGAGTCATGGGCGTAATCAAGGTCACACACAACCTCACCGTCGACAATCCCGACACTGACTGCTGCAACTTGACCTGTCAATGCGGGGTGCGGCCCCTCAATTCCCTGGCGTCGAGCAAGCTCAGCAAGAGCATCTGAGAGCGCCACCCAGCCTCCGGACACGGCTGCTGTGCGGGTTCCTCCGTCGGCCTGAAGTACATCGCAGTCTATGGTGATCGAGACCGGTCCTAACTGCTCCAGATCAACTGCGCTTCTCAGGGATCTTCCTATCAGCCGCTGGATCTCTACACTTCTTCCATCCCGTTTCATGAGTTCCCGGGGTTTTCTCCTGCCTCCGGTGCTGCCCGGAAGCATGGCATACTCAGCGGTAATCCATCCGGAATTGGTATCCTGCAGAAACCGGGGAACCTCATCACTGATTGATGCGGTACAGAGGACTTTCGTCTCCCCAAAGGAGACCAGACAAGACCCCGCCGGATATTTAATAACGTTTCGTTCAAACTTCAGTGCTCTCATCAGTATCTCCTAAAGATCAAAGGTTCTAATCATATCCTGAATATACTCATCCTTAAGCCCCTGAACTGCCCCAAGGCTATGAGCTGACAATGCTGAACGCATACTCACCTCAGCAACTTCTATCCGGTCAAGTACCTGCAGCGGGTCTGCTCCAACCGAAGCCAGACCGCCGTGGGAAATCAGCATGACCGGCCGCTTACTTCCCATGGCTTTTACAACGTCTTCAGGATTTCTTATGGTTTCTTTACAGCCAGCCTCGGTGATGTCCCGCAGTATTACATACGCCTCTGTCAGAGTCCTTGCATCAAAGGTCTCTCCTGTCACAGCATAGGCCATTGCCGAAGGCGGCATGGCGGTCATCACCGAAGCGGTATCAGCGTCTGCCCGATAGGCAGCCCGGTGCAGAAACATCCAGAGATCCGCCTGTTTCCCCTCTTCAGCTCCTTGATCACTCACCAGTACAATATCCTCAGCACTGAGGTTGAGCCGGTCCTTTCCAAAGGGAGTGATGATGAAGGCATCCCTCGAGACCCTCATACTGAGGCTCCCCAGGGTACTGGTCATCAGCCTGCGCCGGTATGCCCTTCCGGCCATCTGTGCCAGTTCAATCCGTTC
The DNA here is from genome assembly GCA_007116075.1 of Spirochaetia bacterium. GTDB lineage: Bacteria > Spirochaetota > Spirochaetia > PWKH01 > PWKH01 > PWKH01. The sequence continues at coordinate 4,056 of SKJE01000045.1, read as the reverse complement.
CCTGCGGTAGGAGCTGCTGGAGGGGATGGTCCCCAAATCCTCGGATAATCGCGATATAAACAGGCGTAATAAATCTTCCCCTGCAGGTTCGGGTACGCCGATACGGCCTGCCAACAGCTGTGTTTCAGCACAGACATCAAGTGCTTCAAAGCGCTGCAGGGCCTGAAGCATGCTCGCCCCCACAGTCACTGTCCCATGATGATCCAGCAGTATGCTGTTGTACCCTGAATGCGCCTGGCGTGCTATGTTCTCACGAAGCTCATTGCTGCCCGGCATGGCATATCCTGACATGACCGCAGGGCCGCACTCCAATGCTGTCTGGGGTATGATTGAGGTATCCGGAGCGGCCCTGCTGATGCAGAATGCACTCGTTGCGGGAGCATGGGCATGAACTACCGCGTGCACATCCTTTCGGGCCTCATATATTCCGAGATGGAAGGCGGTCTCCAGAGAGGATTTATGCTTCCCCGTAACAGTCCCGTCGGGATCAATCCTGATCATATCCTCCTTCGTAAGATTCGCCTTATCGATTCCTCCCGGCGTAATCCAGACAGTACCATCCGATGTTCGGATAGAGAGATTTCCTCCTGAGGTTGTCGTCAGTCCATAGGTATAGAGCCGCCCCATGGTATCGGCGAGCTGCTGTGCCGGATGCAAGTGTTCCATTCTGTTTCTCCCTGTTATTTACCTGGCGCTCACATGTCCCTTCATAACCGCCCTGTTGTGGAATATGAACAATAGTATGATTCCTGCGGCAATCATGAGAAAACTCAAAATCTGCCCCATTGAGATATTCAGCAATGAGTGGAAGAGCGCCGCCGGTTCATGTTCACTGCCCCATTGTATAATAAACCCAAGATCTGCATCGGGCTCCCGAACATACTCAACAAGAAACCGGGCTGTCCCGTAGCCGATGAGATAACTGCTAAGCATCATTCCCGGAATCCGTAATGCACGTTTTCTGAGAAAAAACCAGAGGATAACCCATAACAGAATCCCCTCCAGAAACGCTTCATAAAGCTGGGAAGGATGTCTGGGTAAATTGATAAGTTCTCCCTCCCTATAGGAGATGCCCACCGTATCAGCCACTGAGCGTACCCACTCATGTCTGGTAGAGAAGGGTTGTGCATGAGGGAAGATCATTCCCCATGATGCAGTGGTAACCCTGCCCCAGAGTTCTCCATTGATGAAGTTCCCCAGCCGGCCGAAGGTATAGCCTAAAGGTATTGCCGCGGTAAACAAGTCCGCTATCTGCAGAAAAGAGATGTTCTTAGCCTTACTGTAGAGATATCCCCCCACCACAGCGCCGACCAGACCTCCGTGATAACTCATCCCCTGAAATCCCACAAACTGGCCGTTTCTGAACGGCCAGAAGATCATCCAGGGATTTCTCAGAAAAAATCCCGACGGATCATAGAACAGCGCCGCAAAAAGCCGTGCACCCAGCAGAAGACCGAGAATAACCCACATGAATAGTGATGACATATCATCGTGGGTAAAGGAAAGTTTACGCTTTTTTACCTGGTGCATAACCAGCACGTATGTGAGTCCGAAGGCAATGAGATACATGAGAGCATACCATCGAACCGGGAATCCTGGAATGATCTCCGGTGAAATCCAGGAGGGAAAGGGGATATATAGCTGCATAAACACTCCTACATATACATCATCGCTGCCGTGCAGACCGAAGCAGCACCAAGCATATCATGAAATCTACCACCGTTGTAACGCCGGTTGTCAGGAACTCTCCCCGAAAAAACAGTGGATGCACACCAAAACTTCGGATCAGCAATAGAGTAGATGCTCCTCCGAGGATCACCTGAAACCCCTTAGCCATCACTGTTACCGCATGAAGCCTTGGATGCTCTTCCCCATCGTGATACCACAGCAGAAAAAAAGCCGCAATCAGGGCGAGTACAGGTGCTGATATCCACAAAAGAACCAGGGCGGTTGAAATACTCTGGTCGATATTAAACGCACGCCCTGCGGCACTCCATACAAGCATAAAACGGGCAATTTCCCATAACAAAAAAACGAGGTACCGTTTCCTCCGTTTTATACCGCCACTGGTGCTGAACTGTACATCTTCCATAAGATTAATGTACGCATCGAATTCATTGTGGTCAATACGTACTATATTGGGTATATTACAGGTATGAAAAAAGATGTATTCGGATATATAACGGTTTTTGCACTTATTCTAGTAGGGGCCCTGGCAATTGTAGTTCCCGGGGTCGAGTCCGCACCCCTTCAAGGGCAAAGTTTTTATGCCATGATGGGGGAACCCCAGGAGGTCTCCGAAGGGGTAGATATTGAGCAGCAGCTGTCAAATCAGCGCTTCCCTTTTCAGTTTTCTACCGGGCAGATTGCCGAAAACAATGATGCCATCGGTGAGAATGTAAAGAAAGTTGAGGAGCTCTACCGCTTTATAAACAGGAATTTCATCCATGAGCTCGATCACGATCATATGTATGAAGAACTCATCAAGGCGCTCTTTTCCGCACTTGATGATCCCTATTCGTCCTTTATTCCCGAGGAGCGGGCGACACGGATTACCGATACGACCACCGGTGTGTATGGCGGCATAGGAGCATATATATCCAAGCCCGATCCGGCATACCGGGATGAACAGCCCTCAAGCTATATGGTAACGGTGGTTGCACCCTTCCAGGGTTCACCGGCTTATCGGGCCGGGCTTCATGCAGGAGATCTGATTTCCCATATTGATGGCGAGGATGTATTTGAATTGACTGCGGAGGAAGCTTCAAAACTGCTGCGGGGACAGGAGGGCACTGATGTAGAGGTGACCGTGTACCGCAGCGAGTCAGTCAGCTATGAGATCTCCATCACCCGGGAAATCGTAACAGTTCCCACTGTAGAATATGATATGATCGGTTCTACCGGCTACTTGAAAATACTCCAATTCACCCCCATAACGCCGGAAAAGTTTCTTGAAGCAATTAAAGCATTCAGGGAAGATGGGTATGATTCGCTGATTATTGACGTTCGCCAGAACCCCGGCGGAGAATTTCATTCAGTCCGCCAGATTGCTGACTATATTCTCAATGACGGGATAATCGTCAGTACGGAATCCCGCGTTCCCGGACAGAGCAGAGTCTATCGGTCGACTCCCCAGATTCAGATACCTCCTCAACTCCCTATTATTGTACTGGTAGATGGAGGATCAGCATCCGGCTCAGAAATTCTTGCAGGTGCACTGCAGGATAACTTGCGGGCTACTGTCATTGGGGAAAATACCTTCGGCAAGGGTTATGTTCAGGGTGTCTATCCCTTTGCATCGGATTACTTCAGGCTTACCATATCGAAATATGTTACGCCCCTGGAACAGGATATTGAAACATCCGGCATCACCCCGGACATTATATCTAAAAGAGAGAGGCTGAGTGATGAGGAATCGAAGGCTGCCTCGAATCTGTTTCGCAGCAAATTATTGGGGCAGTTCGTTGACGACCATCCCGATATGGAACATGCACCAATCGATGATTTCATTGTACAACTGCAGGAGGAGGGATACGAGCTCTCTGAACGATACCTGCAGATGCTGATCACCCAGGAATACTACACCAGAATGGATTTCCCTCCCATCTACAACTTGGACCAGGATGATACCCTCAATCGGGCTCTGGAGGAACTGGGCAGATAGGAGGATCGGTATGACTAAGCAGATTGCGGTTGAAACGAGGAATCAAAGTGAATTGATTGAAATAAGCGGGCAGGTAACATCCATCATCCACGAATCAACGGTGGATGATGGATACTGTCTAGTATACGTGCCCCATACTACCTGCGGAATAACCATCAATGAAAATGTGGACCCGGGTGTACGCAAAGATATCGTAGCGGGACTGAACAAGTCAGTCCCCGACCTAGCCGGTTATGCACACCTTGAGGGAAATTCTGCAGCCCACATAAAGGCAAGCCTAATGGGGGTTTCCGTCATCATCCCGATCGTTAAGGGCGAACTCATTCTTGGAACCTGGCAGGGGATCTATCTCTGTGAGTTTGACGGCCCAAGAACCAGGCGGATTATTATTC
>SKJE01000189.1 GCA_007116075.1 Spirochaetia bacterium | reverse complement strand
TGGTGACCATAGCGGAGGGGTCCCACCCGTTCCCATCTCGAACACGGAAGTTAAGCCCTCCAACGCCGATGGTACTGCAGTTCGCTGTGGGAGAGTAGGTCGTTGCCAGACTTTTTTTATGCCCTGACCACTAGGTAATAGAGAGTAGAAACATATATATAAGGCAATTAACGTTATCATATACGAATGCTTTCGACTATGCAGCAGAACTGAAAGATCCAGATAAATCCTCAAAGCCCCTTGATAAAAAACGTGTAAGTACGGTACACCTACATAAGATGGAATATGCAGTAACAATACATCAGGCAGTACGCACCTTCGGTGCAACCCGGGCGGTAGACGGTGTTGACCTCCAGATACCGAAGAACAGTGTATATGCACTCCTCGGACCCAACGGAGCAGGGAAGACCACCCTGGTCAGGATGATTGCCACGTTGCTGCGGCCAACCTCCGGCGAAATTATGGTGTTCGGTAAGCATGTTGTTCGCAGGGCCGATGAGGTGCGCCGTGATATCAGCCTGACCGGCCAGTTTGCATCCCTGGATGAGGAACTTACCGGCAGTGAAAACATGCGCATGCTCACCCGGCTCTACGGATATCGGTCCTCCGGGGCAAATATGCGGGCTGACGAGCTGCTTGAAGCTTTCGGACTGCTGGATGCGGGCAGCAGGCAGGTGAAAAACTATTCAGGGGGCATGCGAAGGAGACTTGATATCGCAGCAAGTCTTGTGGTGCAGCCCAGGATCATCTGCCTTGATGAACCGACTACGGGACTGGATCCAAGAAGCAGGAATATGGTATGGACAGTGGTGCGCCAGCTGGCAGCATCAGGTACAACGGTGCTTCTGACTACCCAGTATCTTGAAGAGGCAGATCAGCTATCGGACCGGATTGCCGTAATTGACCGGGGTCGTATCATAGCTGAAGGGACCAGTGGGGAACTGAAGCAGCTTATCGGTTCTGCAAAACTGCATATCAGGCTGCATAATGCCGGAGAGCGGGAGCGGGCCCTGGAGGTCCTTGAAACGGTGGAAGGAGTCACGATAGTGCGGGATATCGACTCTGCTGCATTGAGCTGCGATATTTCCGGTACTGTAGACGGGTATGAAGTGCTGGGAAAACTTGTTCGGGAGGGGATTGCTGTAGATGAGTTCTCCTTCGGACGTCCATCCCTGGACGATGTGTTTTTTATGCTTACCCGGGAGGATCCGTCACAACTATGAATCAGAACGAAACACCATTACATCAGCAATCTCCTCACCCCGGGCTGTTCGCCGAACATCAGCCGAAGCGCAGTGCCGGTCCTGTGACCGCTTCACTGGTCTACGGATGGAGGGCGCTGTTACGGATGAAGCACGTACCTGAACAGCTCTTTGATGTTACCCTTTTCCCCATCATGTTTACCCTCATGTTCACCTATCTCTTCGGTGGTGCCCTGGCAGGGTCAACCGGAGAGTACCTCCAGTTTCTTCTGCCGGGTATTCTGGTGCAGAGCGTGGTCTTTGTAACCGTCTATACCGGCTTCGGCCTGAACACCGATATCTCGAAGGGCATCTTTGACCGGATGCGGAGCCTTCCTGTCTGGCAGCCAGCACCGATTGTAGGGGCTCTCCTGGGGGACACCGTCAGGTATACCCTGGCAAGTGTCCTGACTGTCCTGCTTGGACTAATCCTGGGTTTCAGGCCTGAGGGAGGATTGATTGGTGTGGTGCTGGGGGTGGTCCTGCTGTTGTTCTTCTCCTTCAGTCTTTCCTGGATCTGGACCATGCTGGGACTTATCCTGAGAACCCCCAATTCCGTGATGGGAGTAAGCATGATGGTGCTGTTCCCGCTGACCTTCGTGAGTAATATCTTTGTGGATCCCTCCACGATGCCTGTCTGGCTCCAGGGTTTTGTAAGTATTAATCCCGTAACCATGGTGGTAACGAGTGTCCGCCACCTGATGAACGGTCTGCCTGCACTCCGGGAGGTGCTGATCACCCTCGGTATGTCCGGGGCTCTCATTGGAATCTTTGCACCAATTACCATGTATCTCTATCACCGGAAACAGTAATCATTCTTGGAAGAGCTGTCCCTCTTATGCTATAATTACGCAAGGTGTAAAAAATATAGATGATACGACTACATAAACCGACAATCAAGCGGAAAGATATGGATGCGGTACTTAACTGCATGGTCTCAGAAGAAATTGCTCCCGGTACCATAAACCGGGAGCTGTGCCAGGCGCTCAAGCGCCATTTCCAGGCATCAGAGGTGCATCTGCTTCGCTCCTATCCAAAGGCTGTGGAAATCGCCCTCCAGGCATCAGGAGCCCGGGAGGCAGTGACTTCCGCCCTGGCTCCGGGCTGGTACCGCCATGCGGCAGAGGCCGCCGGAGTAAGCATCCGCTGCATTGATGTGCTGAACGACTCCCTTGCTCCAGACCTGGAACACGTCGGGGATGCTGGCGTACTGCTGGTCCATGAACCCCTGGGACTCTATCCCCCTCCGGGATACCTGGACGGGTACACCCTGCCGGTCATAGAGGACATTACCCAGTCCTTTGGATCATCCTCCCCGGAGGGAAAACCGGGTGATTTCGGTTCCATCGTGATCCTCGGACTCGAGGAGGAGGGGATGATCACCGCAGGGGGAGGGGCTGCGCTGGTCATCAAGCAGCGCAGTTTCACCGAACCGGTCCAGCAGTTGCTGGATCGGGAGGGACCCCTGGCTCTTCTTCCGGACATGAATGCCGCCTTGGCACTGAACCAGCTCAGCTTCTTTGAGGAGCATCTGAATCGCAGGCAGGAGTTCTTTGAACTCTTTTATAAGTCCCTGCTGAAGACCCGTCACCGAAGTGTAATTGAGATTTCCGATCAGCATTCATGCAGCTGCTTTACCTTCCCGGTACTCCTGGAGACCGACATCAGATCGGTTCTGAAGTTTGCCAGGAAGTACAAAGTGGAAATTTCCCTGGCTTTTGAACGTAGCCTGCTTGCTGAACTCGAACTTGACCGGGAGCTGTTTCCCAGGTCCCTGCCGTATCTGCTCAGGACCATACAGTTTCCGCTCTATCCGCTGCTCTCTCAGGATCAGAGCAAGACCCTGGTCCGGGTACTGGCGGCACTTCCCTAATAAGGAGATATTGTGAGACGTATACGACATGTGCTGATGGTGATAAATTACCAAAAGGATATTGGTACAATCATGCAGCAGGAGATTAGCGAATACTTGAAACAACGGGGTATAGCCTGTTCTACATACGGATACCAGGATGGAGATTCACTGCCGGTTATCGAAGATGTGGATCTTGCCATCAGTCTTGGGGGAGACGGTACGGTGCTCTACTGTGCCAGGCTTATCCAGCATCTGGGTATACCCATCCTTGCGGTGAACCTCGGCACCTTCGGGTTTATTACCGAAATTACCAGGGAGGAATGGAAGAACGCCTTTGAAGCCTATGAACAGGGTCATCTCGGCGTGTCCTACCGGGTGATGCTCAGGGTAACTGTTGAGCGGGATCACAAGCACGTATTCTCTGCTCATGGACTTAATGATTCCGTTGTGAATGCCAGCGGATTATCCCGGGTGGTTAATCTGCAGCTGAGGATCAATAACACCTTCCTCGGAGATTTTCGTTCAGACGGTGTGATTATTGCGACACCAACGGGGTCCACCGCCTACAGCTTGGCTGCAGGCGGACCGATTGTCCATACGGATATGGATGCGCTGATTCTCACCCCGATATGTCCCTTCACACTCTCGATCAGGCCGCTGATCATTTCTGGAAATGATGTGATTCATATTGAGGTGGTTCCCAGACAGCGTACTGCCCTGAACCTTTCAGTAGATGGGCAGGAAATGTTTTCTCTCATGGAGGGGGATTTGATTACCCTGGAAAAATCCCACAGCCGGGCGATGTTGATCGAATCTGATCAGCGGAACTTCTATGAAGTGGTCAGGTCAAAATTGAAATGGTCAGGGGGATGAGATGCTTGAACAGCTTTCTGTACGACAGTATGCACTGATAGATCAGCTGGATCTCACCTTCAGCGGAGGTTTTAATGTCCTCAGCGGTGAGACCGGTGCAGGAAAGTCAATCCTTATTGGAGCTCTCGGTCTCCTGCTCGGGGACAAGGGTGATACCACAGCCGTGAGAAGCGGTTGCGACCAGGCGTCTGTCTCCGCCATAGTACGGCTCAATGATGATCCCGCAGTGTCTGCATGGCTTGATGAGCGCGGTATTGTTCCCGAAGAGGGACGGGTGCTGCTGAGACGGGTTTTGCGTACCAACGGCCGGGGAACAGTTTCCCTCCAGGGTATGGGGGTAACTTTGCGGGAGCTTCGGGATTTTTCCCAGCTGCTTATCGATGTTCATGGCCAGCATGAGCACCAGTCCCTGCTGCGCTCAGATACCCAGCGGACGATGCTCGATTCATTTGGGAACCTCCTGGAGGATGTCCGGGAGGTGGCAAAAGCATACCGGGAACTTTCTGATCTTAAACAGCAGCTGGACCTCCTCAACCGGGATGAGCGGGAACGGCTCCGGGAACGGGATATGCTTGAATATGCCCTTCAGGAGATTGAAGCTGCTTCCCTGAGACCGGGAGAAGAGGAGGAACTTGAACAGCGGATTGCCATGCTTTCCCAGTACGAACAGCTTATGTCCCATTTAGAGGCCTCCCGTTCCAGCTCACACAGGGCTCTGGAACGGATACGTGAGGCCCAGGGAGAATTGGCGCGGGCCGCAGGGATTGACCAAACCCTGCACAATGAGAACAGCAGGGTGGAGAGTCTGCTCTATGAACTGGAGGATGTTGTTGAAGTGCTTCGGGAGCGGATGGAGGGACTGCAGATTCAGCCGGGAGAACTGGATGAACTGCAGGAGCGTCTCCAGGCGATCCATCGGCTGGAGAAGAAGTACGGACAAAGCATCGATGATGTCCTTGGCTATGCCGAAAAGGCTCGAACCGGTATTGACGATATTGCCGGAAGTGATGAACGCAGGGAAGCCCTTGCCGGGGAGTACCGGCGTCTTCAGGATGAATATCTCCAGTCCTGCAGAGACCTGAGTGAACGCCGCAATGAGACCGCATCACAGTTATCAGAGAACATTACCGCACTGCTTCAGCAGCTCGGCATGCCCCATGGCCGATTCACCGCCGCGGTCCGGCCCAGGGAGGATCGGCTTCGGGAATCTGGTATGGATGATGTTATCTTCCTCATTGCCCCGAACAGGGGAGAGGAGGAAAAACCGGTTCAGGAAATCGCCTCCGGAGGAGAGATCTCCCGGGTGATGCTGGCACTGAAAAGCGTCCTGGCCCGGTCTGACCGGATTGATACCCTGATCTTTGACGAGATTGATGCAGGCATAGGAGGGGCGGTGGCAAATACCATTGGAACCCACCTGAGGGGTCTCGGATCGGTAAGACAGGTGATCTGCATTACCCACCTCGCCTCCATTGCTGCCCGGGCTCAGTCTCACTATGTGGTGGACAAAACTATGCAGGGGGAGCGAACAGTCACTACTGTCCGGGAGGTCACCGGTGAACAGCGAGTCAGTGAGGTTGCCCGGATGCTTGCCGGTGACGGTGACCAGCAGACTGCCCTGGCCCATGCCCGGGAGCTGATGACTCAGCTGTAGTCTGAGGAGATGCCTGCCTGCATGGCCAGATCCTTCAGGGATTCACAGGGATTATCTTCCTTCTGGAGCCGTTCATACACTGAATTCTGCAGTCGGGTGATGTCCGGGGCGAACCCAGATTCCCGGGAGAGCACCAGCAGATCCTTGATATATGAAAAGAGACCGCAGTCATCAGTATCCAGCAGTTCCCCGGTCAGGCTCAGCAGATAGCCGGATATGACCCGGTTGGTGGTCTCCTTCTCGTCGCTGCCCCCCTTCTGGAATATGAAATCCAGCAGCGCCTGGATCAAATCAAACTCATTGCGCTTCTGCCGGGATATTCCCAAACGGAACAATGAGTTAAGAGTGCGCATGCAGGTTCCCATATTGGCAATGAAAAAGTGTTTTCCCGGTTGGTAGCTGGTCTGTTTGCTGATGCCGGTATAGTAGGTCATGTCATGATATATCTGCTCAAGATCGTTGTCGGTTACCCGCTCCATGGACTGGTCCAGCCATTCATAGAGCCTGGAATTGAGGTATGAACCCAAAAGATCCATACTGACCTCCTGGAAGGGTCCCTGATCTGGTTCCTCCTGCCGGCAGTGAAGCAGCAGTCCGTCAACCCGGTCGAACTCAGTTACCACGGTGAAGGTTTTCTGCTGGAGGTTGGGTTCCCGTTCCAGGGTTACCACGACTCCCCCCAGTGAATTTGTCTCCAGTTTCAGCAGTCGATAGGTACCGCAGCGATCTTCATAACACTCCTTATGGGTCAGCTCCCGGTTGAGCACAAAGAAGCATGCGGCCTCAACCCCGGGTTCCAGCATGGAATCGGTGAGGGTCCTGATAATCCTGGATCCCCGCCCTTCATGCTTTATATTGCTTTTCGCACTATGGAGCAGATCCTCTAACTGATGGGCTAAATTGTCGCTGCTGTGGTTCCGGAATAGGGAGATTGCATAGAGGGCAAAAAGCATATTCTGTTTCGGTTCAATACCGGAGATATCGGAAAAAAACCATCCGCAGGACGTGAACATGTACCTCCGGTAGGTATCCCCCTCCAAAAGGGTCAGCATTTTTTTCATCACTGTCTCTTGTGCATCGGGCCCAAGGATCTCCCTGGCAAATTCATCGGGAGTTATGCTGCCGGCAAGTACCCGGCCGTAGCTGCGGGTGATCTCCTGGTACGTTTGGGACGTACATGATGCAAGCTCTTTTTTACAGATATCGACCAGGCGCCTGCTGATATGCTCAAACCCCTTGCGCAGGGGGGTGCGCCATTTCTGGTTCCACCCGGCCTCTCCGCCGGTGGAGCAGCCGCAGTCCTTATACCATCTTGAGACTCCGTGAAAACAGCTCCAGGATGATCCCTTCTCCTCTTCACCATGCCGCAGTTCCGCCCGAAGCTTCGGCGGATGTTCGCTGAGGTATGAGCCGTAGTTTCCGAGGGTGATATCCTCTGTCTGTTCAATACGCTGGATCAGTGCAGCGAGACACATGTCGCCGAAGGGCTCATGGTGTCCGTAGATCTCGCCGTCGGTGGCGGTATGGAGCAGCGGGGTGTCATCATGAGAAAATATATCACTCAGGTGCTGGTACAGCATCTCGGCATCGCGAAGAAAGTGCCCGAAACTGATACCCTCCGCCAGTCCCGGATGATAGAAGAAAACAGCAATTTCACCCTTGGGACGGGTGAGCAGATAGGGCTCCCGGTAGGGAGCCGGGTGCTTGCCCAGGTCCCTCCACTTTCCCGGTGCGGTTTCTACCCGCTGGGCCTGCCAGGGAGAGAGGATGATAAACTTTACCTGCTGCTCGATGAGAATATCCAGAACGGTTTCATTGACAGCGGTCTCAGGCAGCCAGATGCCTTCGGCCTCCCGGCCGAAATGGTGCCGGAAATCCTCAAGTCCCCAGGCAACCTGGATCCGGGCATCCTCAGGATCGTCCAGGGGGAGTATAGTATGGTTGTAAGCCTGCGCCAGGGCGTTGCCGTGTCCGTCCAGGCGCCGGCAGCTTTCCTTGTCCGCCTCAATGATTTTCCGGTACACATCACTGCGGTATTCCTTGATCCAGTGCAGCAGGGTGGGGCCGAAATTAAAGGAGAGATGCTCGTAGTTGTTCCGGATTTTTTCTATTCTTCCGTCGTAGGTGAGATACCGGGAGTAGGCGTTGGCTGAATAGCACTCATCGGTAATACGAATATTCCAGTTATCCTTCGGATAGGCGGATTCCTGTATTGGCAGCAGCCCTGTGTCGGGTGTTTCCCGCGGGGGCTGATAAAAATGTCCATGTAAAATCAATGTTTTCTTCATGGATCTATTCTTATGAAAAAACCGCGGAAAGTAAAGTACCGATATTCAGAGAATCCGAACCCCATTAAAGGGCTGTTGACACTCAAGGCCTATTTTCCTACCATGTTGTCCTGAGAGAGGAGATTTCATGGCAGATCAACATCTTGATTCCATGTCCGTTCATAGGCTCCGACTGATTGGAAAGCGTTTGGGTATCAAGGACGCTCAAGAGCTGAACCGTGCGGAGCTGATAGATACCATTGAGGAGATCCTTGAGGAACGGCTGGATGACCGGCTGAGTAAGAATAATGAGGTCATGAGCCTGAAGGGCAAGAAATTTGATCTCTTTGATGATTTGTGTACGGAAGCGGTAGGGGAGCCGATCTATGACCTGCCCCATTCCTATGCAGAAACCTCAGTGCACATGATTCTTCGTGACCCCTATTGGGCGTATGTGTACTGGAATATCAATCCGAAGGATATTGAAGTGATCAAGGAGACCCGGGGGACCTATTCTCTGGTATTGAGGATTCATGAATTCACCCATCCCAGACTTCCCCTGTCCAAGTGTAGAAAAAGCTTTGATATCCCTATTCGGGAAGAAGATACCAGCTGGTACGTAAACCTGCTTGATCTGAGTCGCTGGTATGTTGCCAGCCTTGTCGCTCAGGCAGGAACCTGGAGCGAGACCCTGTGCGGTTCAAATGAGATCTACAGTCCAGGCGGCTACTGGATGGAGAGAATTCAGGAGCTGAAGTCGGACCAGCGGGAGCTGGATCTGTTTCATGCTGCAGTCACAGACCTTTCCGGTCATGAGGTTGACAGTGTGCTTGTGAAGTCCATTATGGAAGAGCTTGGCCGGCAGGATGATAAGGAGCAGCAGTCATGAGTAAGGCAAAGATAGGACTGGTACTGCATGCCCATCTCCCCTTTGTACGTCACCCGGAGTACCCGAAATTTCTGGAGGAGAACTGGTTCTTTGAGGCTGTCACTGAGACATACCTGCCGTTGATCAGGATGTTCAACCGGCTCAGGCGTGATGAGGTTCCCTTCCGGATCACCCTCTCCCTGTCGCCGACGCTGATGACCATGCTGGCGGATAACCTGCTTAAGGAGCGCTATGTAGCCCATCTGGAGCGCAGTATTGAGCTGGGGATGAAGGAGGTGGAGCGGACCAAGGGGGATCCAGAACTGAATCGCCTGGCGGTATTCTATCTCTCCTTCTTTGAACGAACCCTCTTTGAGTACAATGATATCTATCGCAGGGATCTGATCAAGGTCTTTCGTGATCTAGAGGCAGTTGGCAGTGTATCCATCATTACCACCGCCGCAACCCACGGATTTCTCCCGCTGTATCAGGAGTATCCTGAAGCGGTGCAGGCTCAGATTGAGGCGGCGCTGATGACCCATGTCACCCATTTCCGCAGCAAACCAAAGGGATTCTGGCTGCCTGACTGTGGATATTATCCTGGGCTTGAGCATATTCTGAAACGCAACGATTTGGGTTACTTTTTTACCGCCAGCCATGGGGTGGTCCTGGCAAACCACAAGGCAGAACGGGGTATTTTTGCCCCTGTGAAATGCCCTAACGGTGTGCACGCCTTTGCCCGTTCCTATGAGCTTTCCCAGGCTATCTGGTCAGAACAGGACGGTTATCCTGCGGATTATGCATACCGGGACTTCTACAGGGATATCGGTTATGACCTGGATCTTGAATATATCAGGCCCTATATCCATGAACCCCAGGTGCGGGTGTTTACCGGATACAAGTACTACGCAATTTCCGGTAAAAAGGGTGAAAAGCGGCTGTACAACCCCGAAGCTGCGGCACAGCGGGTAGCAGAGCATGCCCGGAATTTTCTCTACACCCTGGAACGTTCCAGCAAGCGGACGACTCAGCTTGTCGACCGGGAGCCCTATTTTGTTATTCCCTTTGATGCCGAATTATTCGGCCACTGGTGGTTCGAAGGACCTGACTGGCTTGAACAGGTTATCAGGGGGATGGCTTCCGGTGATGAACTGGTGATGTGCAATCCCGGGGAGTACCTGCAGGAATATCCGGACAACCAGGAACTGCAGCCGGCTTTTTCCAGCTGGGGAAATGACGGGTACTGCTCAACCTGGCTCGACGGAAGCAACGACTGGATCTACCGCCATATCCACGGCTGTATAGAGCGTATGATTGAACTGGTGGACCGGTTCCCCAACCAGGATTCCCTGAAGAAGCGGTTTCTTGATCATGCTGCCCGGGAGGTACTGCTGATGATGGGGTCCGACTGGCCCTTTATCATAAGTAACGGGACGTCCATGAATTATGCAGAACGTAGGATCCGGGAGCACGTGCATAACTTCAATATTGTCTACGATAATCTCTGCAGAAACACCGTGGACACCGAGTGGCTGACAAGAACGGAGAAGAAATACACGATTTTTCCCGACATAGACTACCAGATCTTTTCACGGCACAAACGGTCATAACCCATCTCCTAGTCCATTAAAACAGCCCCCGAATCCGGGGGCTGTTAACATCTGTTACCACAAAGAATAACTGCCCCCCTGTTTGTACTGCTTTTATTACTGCAATAGCCTTGACTCCTCTAGTGGATTGATTAGTATAGAAAGTGTAGGAAAGTGGAGTAAAAGTGGAAAGAAGTGGATGCTAATGGAGGCATGGTGCTGTTATGATGCTTGGGGGCGAATTTACCGTAACCATTGACGATAAGGGACGTCTTCTCATTCCCGCTCGTCTCAAGGATGCCGTCCCTGAGGACCTGCTGATTATCACCAGGGGGGTGGAGCGCTGTCTCTGGCTGCTTATCGAGCAGACCTGGCAGGAGCTCTCCGAACGTATTATGGGTAATCCCTGGTCCATGTTTGACCAGCGTTCAAGACTTCTGCAGCGCCGCATTATAGCACCGGCACAGCAATGCCCGATCAAGTCGGGACGGATTACCATTCCCGGCAGTCTCAGGGAAGCAGCCGGTCTTGAACTGAAAAGTGAAGTGGTACTGCTGGGCATCCAAAACCGACTGGAACTCTGGAATGCAGAGGAATACCAGAACTATATCCAGGAGAGTGAAGGGGAATTTACCGAGGCCAGTGAGGCTATCGGGAAAGATTTACGAAGTCTACTGTAGAGAAGCCAAGGGGGAGCAGATCATGCAGGTCATTCACTATTCTGTGCTGAAGCATGAGATCCTGACTCATCTCGTACCCCTCAGTAACGAGGGGCTCGTGGTAGACTGCACTCTCGGTGAAGGCGGACATACCGAAGCGCTGCTGTCGCTCTATCCGGGAATCCGGGTGGCAGGTATTGACCGTGACCATGAGATTCTCAATCGGGCAGAACAGCGGCTTGAACCCTTCTCAGATCGATTTATACCCCTCCACGGTTGGTTTGATGACATACTTTCTGACTTTCCCCCAGAGCTTCCCCGACCTGATGCAGTGCTTATGGACCTGGGCATCTCCATGTATCACTATGGGGCATCACAGCGGGGATTCAGCTTTACCACTGAGGAACAGCTGGATATGCGCCTGGATACATCCCAGCAGCTCAGCGCCCGGGATATCGTCAATACCTACAGCCAGCAGGATCTTGCTGATGTGATATACCAGTACGGTGAGGAACGCTATTCCAGACGGATTGCTTCAGCAATCTGCCGGGAACGTAGCAGTACACCAGTTGAAACCGCCAGGACCCTCCGGGACATTGTGTATCATGCGGTCCCCCAGGGCTATCGGCGAGGACGGATCCACCCTGCCACCAGAACCTTTCAGGCCCTCAGGATTGAAGTGAACAGCGAATTGACCCGGCTGCGTCGGGGTATGGCTGCTGCGGTAGACCTGCTTGCACAGAAGGGTCGTATCGGTATTATCTCATTTCACTCACTCGAAGACCGGGTGGTCAAGCATCATTTTCGTCTGCTTGCCGGTCGGGCCCCTGGTGATGACAAAGATGTCGAGTATTACCAGGATCATCCAGCTCTCAGGCTCATTACCCGCAAACCCATTGTGCCGGGTGCAAGGGAGGTGGAGGAGAACCAGGCCTCCCGGAGTGCAAAACTCAGGGTGGCTGAAAAGGTAGGGGAGGTAAACCATGAACTCTAGAAGATACTATCGGAGTGTTGTGTGTGCTCTGCTGCTTGCTCTTCCCCTGGTGCTTTCACTTCCGGTTTATCAGTCAGTACGACAGCAGGAGCTGAAACAAGATATCAGCAGGACCTACGGGGAGATCACCCGTAGGTATGACCAGGCCAGCAGTACCGCCGCACAGCTGGAGCAGGAGACCTTTTTTGCACAGCAGTATGCGCCGAATCAGCCCCTCCTGGCAGCGGCGCAGGGAGGAGAACATGGAAGATAGACTCTTTACTCCCAACGATATACTCGATTTTTCAGAGGGATTCCGTCTGACCAAGGGGACCCCCTCGAAGGATGACTGTTACGATTCCAGGATTACAGGAGTGCACTGCGATTCCCGGGAAGTGCTTCCGGGTTCATTCTTTTTTGCCCTGCCCGGGGAGCACACCGACGGACATCGGTATATCAGTGAGGCCTTTCTCCGGGGAGCCCTGGGAGCTGTGGCTCAGGTGTCAAATCTCTCCCGGGACCCGAGCTGGTTTCTGCAGCTTCCGGAAGCATGGAAACGGCGGATGATCTTTGTGGAGGACACCACTGCTGCGCTTCAGGCAAGTGCCAGGGCGTATGCACATCAGTTTAAGGACATAACGAAGATTGGTATTACCGGCAGCTGCGGAAAGACCACCACTAAGGAACTGCTCCATGCCATTATTTCCAAGGAGTATCCAACAGTGAAGAACCCGGGAAACCGGAATTCTGTGGTGGGCCTTCCCATGTCGCTTTTCTCTATACAGCGGCACCATCGGTATGGAATCTTTGAAATGGGCATCAGTACTCCCGGGGAAATGGATGTGCTTACCAGGGTATATCGGCCGCATATCGGGATGGTGACCAATATCGGTTCAGCCCATGCGGGCACCCTCGGCAGTCTGGCCGATACAGCCAGGGAGAAGGGGCGTATCTTCTCTCTGGGGGCACTGCGGGGTTACATGCATGAAGATATCCTCTGGGGCAGGGAACTATCCCATCATGCACAGGCTGCATTCCGTTTTTTCGGGCTGCGCCACACCCAGGGGATTAAACAGATTAGTTCACGAGGTCTCTCGGGGTGGGTGATCACCTACAGGGGTAAGAGGATATCCTTTCCACTGATTGGATATCACAATCTTGTAAATGCCTGCGGTGCGATCACCCTCTCCGAGGATCTCGGTATTACCCCCTCATCGATAGCCGCCGGACTGGAATCTGCGGCACCCCTGGCCGGACGGGGTCGGGTCATACCCGGAAGCGTTACAGTCATTGAGGATTACTACAATGCAAATGCCGACTCCATGGAGTCCATGCTGCGGTATGTGAATTCGGTAAAGTGGAGGAGAGGTCGGGTTGTCCTGGTCCTTGGTGCCATGAAAGAACTGGGACATGAGTCTCCACTGTATCATCGGGCAGTGGGGCACATGATTAACAGGGCAAAGCCTTCGGGAGTATTTCTCTATGGTGATGAAATGGAGGAGACCAGGCGTGTACTGGATCTCCCTTCAGTGATTCACACCGATGATATCGAGCAGCTTCGCCGACAGGTGTCGGAGTTTGTCCGACCCGGCGATCTTGTCCTCATTAAGGGATCCCGGGCAATGGAGATGGAACGGTTGGTCCCATCTCTCTGCAGGGCAGTATAGACAGGAGTAAGTATGATTACCCAGGGAATTTTCTACAGCATAACTATCTCAGGCTTAGTTGCGGTAGGAATATCCCATCTGCTGATCCTCTGGTTCCGATTACGTCGTATGGGGCAGGTGATCCGTCCTGAAGGTCCCCCTAGTCATTACTCGAAGGAAGGTACTCCCACCATGGGAGGTATTGCAGTACTCTTCGGTCTGGCAGCGGTGATGCTGCTCAGATTAACCGCAGGGATCTCACCGACGCTGATACTACTTTTCCTCGGAACAGCGGCCTACGGCATGGTGGGGTATGGTGATGATGTAATGAAGATGGCCCGTCGGAACAGCGGCGGGATGAGTGCCAGGGGAAAACTCCTTTGGCAGTGTTTTATTTCTATAGCGCTTGTATGGGCAATCTACCGGTACGGTGGATTTTCCATGACTTCTCTCTATATTCCCTGGTTTTTCCAGCAGCCCATTGATATCGGCCCAGTGTACTACCCCCTAGCGGTCCTATACTTGATGCTGCTGGTTAATGCAGTGAATCTCACCGACGGACTGGACGGCCTCGCGGCCGGCCTGGGCGTCATTGCTGCACTGGCTGCCTTGATCATAGCTGCGGCGGGTCTATCTGTTGTCCCCGGTATCCGGGAGGGAAGTGAGGCCATTATCGGAGCCGGGGAAATCATGCATTACAGCGGAGCCCTTGCAGGTGCCCTGCTGGGATTCTTGATATTCAACAGACGACCCGCCAAGCTTTTTTTAGGCGATACCGGGAGCCAGGCCGTGGGGGGAGCATTGGGAATAACCGCACTGCTCCTTCGCTCCGAAGTGCTCTTTCTGGTGATCGGCGGAATGTTTCTTCTTGAGGCGTTTTCCGTAATACTCCAGGTCGGCAGCTATAAACTGAGGAAAAAAAGGATATTCAATATGGCGCCCCTTCACCACCATTATGAACTGAAGGGGAAGCATGAGAGCGCTATCGTCAGGGCTTTCTGGGGTATCGGGCTGCTCTGTGCATCTGCGGGTGTCCTGGTCATCCTGTTCGGGTAGGGGTGGTTATTATGGTACGGCTAACCCCTGAAGGTGTACGTGATCAGCGGTCTCTCCTGTTTCCGCTGTTTCTGGTGATCCTTCTGTTAACCGGACTCGGCCTGACAGCGCTCTATTCGGCCTCATCCTACCGGGCGGGTCAGCTGGCGGGAGACAGCTTCCATTACGTGAAGCGCCAGATGTTATTTGTCCTCCTGGGCGTATCCGGGGGAATTTTTATTACCCTCATTCCCGACAGAGTACTTCGGATCATAATTCCCTTGGCATTGGGCATATCCCTGGTGCTGATGATTCTTACCCTTACCACACCGCTTGGCGAGGTTCGTCTGGGTGCCCGAAGATGGCTTCGCATCGGACCGCTGAGTATGCAGCCGTCGGAGGTGGTGAAGGTTTCGGTGATCCTGTTCCTTGCCAACTACCTGGGTAAGCATGACCGTGATATGCAGCGTCTTTCGGTGACGCTCATACCAGTTGGTGTCTCGCTCCTATTTGCTGCATTGATTTTGCTGCAGCGTGATTTTTCAACCGCAGTGCTCTTTATTACAGTATGCTTTGCCATGATTGCGGTTTCGTCAACAAGACTGATATACCTTGTCTACGTGATGCTGATCACAGTCATACCCGGTGCACTGCTGCTGCTCTCCGAGGAGTATCGGTTCCGCAGGGTCCTCGGCTTTCTATTCTCCGAGGCGGATCCCTCGGGCATAAACTACCAGGTGAATATGTCCCTCCGGGCGGTTGCCGCTGGCGGTATCTGGGGATCAGGGTTTGGTCTCGGGACAGTAAAGTACCGAATTCCCGAGGTAAGCTCAGACTTTATCTTTGCTGCATATGCAGAAGAGACTGGACTTATCGGCGTTGGGGTAGTAACCTTACTCTTTATTGCCCTTGGAGTTATTGGTTTTCGCTCAGCATCAGCCCACAGAAGGGGAGATCCTCGGCTGTTTCAGCTCAGTTTCGGGTGCACCTGCATGGTGCTCTGGCAGGCACTGATCAATATGGCAGTAGTCATTGGTGCACTGCCTCCTACCGGGCTTCCTCTGCCCTTTTTTTCACTTGGCGGGACAAACTTGACCATGGTGATGGTGATGTGCGGGTGCATAGCACGATCAGTAACGATACCGGCAATTCGTGAGAGCAGTTACGGGGAACTTGATTCTGCTGAATATGTGTTGTACAAATAGGTAATTGATTCAAGGAGGTGACCTGTTTGCCCTCAGAACGAATGCTCGTAGGATTGGACATCGGCAGCATGCATGTGTGTGCGGTGGCCGCTGAACTCGGCGGGGACGGACAGCTGCGCATACAGCACATAAGTGAACATCCCTCAGAGGGGGTGCGCTCAGGTTCGGTGATCAACATTGAAACCACCATGAAAATTGTGCAGAAAACACTTGAGGATATCGAGCTGGAGACCGGCAGGGAGGTCACGGAAATTACTACAGGCATCGGCGGTTCCCACATTGAGGGGATTATGTCCGAGGGAGTTGTGGGTATTTCACGGAAGGATAATGAAATCCAGCACTCGGACGTGCTCAGGTCCCTGGATGTTGCCCGGTCAGTGGATCTTCCCCTGGACCGGGAGGTACTGCACACATTGGTACAGGATTTTTCCGTTGACGGCCGACGGGGTGTCCGGGATCCCATCGACATGATTGGTCACCGTCTGGAGACAAAGGTTTTGATGGTCACCGGAGACGTTACGGTGAGCCAGAACCTGAAGAAATGCATCAGTCGGGCAGGGTACATGAACCAGAAACTGGTACTCCAGCAGCTGGCTGATTCCGAGGCGGTGCTTACCCAGGAGGAGCGTGATATCGGAACCCTCCTGATCAATTACGGCGGAGGAATGTGCAATATGATCGCCTTCAGAGGCGGTTCACCGATCTATATTGGTGGTGTCTCCCTCGGTGGGAATGAAATCACCTCAGACCTGGTCTACATCCTCAACAAACCCCATGAGCTGGTTGAGAAGATCAAGATTGAGTATGGATGCTGCTATGAGGATCTTACCCAGGACGATGATCTGGTTACAATACCTCCCGTGGGAGGCTGGCCGTCGGTCCGCATGCCCCGGAGGGAACTGTGTAAGATTATTGAACCCCGGGCGGCAGAGACCTTGACGATTATCAAGACCATGCTGCAGCGCAGGCGGGTCATTGACCACGTCAGCGGCGGTGTGGTGTTCACCGGCGGCTCTGCCCTCATGCCGGGACTTTCTGAACTTGCCGGGGAGATTTTTAATGCCCCTGTACGTATCGGTATGCCCCGTTGGATTGATGGACTGGATGACCGGTATATTTCCCCCCAGTATGCCACTGCCCTCGGGCTGGTGCTGCATACAGCTAAGCGGCGACAGGAGCATGATGAACCTGTCCAGCAAGGACGCCAGAACCCGAAGGGCGGCGTGCTGAAACGAATGAAAGACTTTTTCGAGGTGCTCTTCTAGGGCATCCATTCTGGAGGTACTATGAATATCGAAGTATTGCATGAAACACGAACCTTTTCTTCAGACCGGTCGACCCCGACGGTGATCAAGGTGGTCGGTGTCGGAGGCGGTGGGGGCAATGCGGTCAACCGGATGATCGCCGCAGGATTAAAGAAGGTACAGTACCTCGCCATGAACACTGATATGCAGGCGCTGCAGAATTCCCATGCGGAACACCGTCTTCCCCTGGGCAGCGAGCTGACCGGCGGACTCGGTGCAGGAGGGGTTCCTGAGGTAGGTGCCCAGGCTGCGGATGAATCCAGGGAGGATATCAGGGCTGCCCTGGAGGGAACCGATATGGTTTTTATCACCGCCGGTATGGGCGGCGGGACAGGAACCGGTGCAGCTCCAATTGTTGCGGAGGTTGCCCGGGAGCTCAATGCACTGACCGTAGCGGTGGTCACCACCCCCTTTGTCTTTGAGGGGAGAAAGAAAAAGACCCTTGCTGAAGAGGGAATTGAAAAACTGCGTAACCATGTGGATACCCTGATAATCATCCCGAACCAGTACCTGCTCAAGATTGTTGAAAAAAACACCCCTATTAAGCAGGCCTTTCAGCTTGCCGATGACGTGCTCCGTCAGGGAGTGCAGGGAATCAGTGAACTGATCACCGAACCGGGGGAAATCAATATTGACTTTGCCGATGTCCGTACGGTGATGAAGGGACGGGGAGATGCTTTGATGGGCATCGGTGTCGGCGAGGGTGAGAACCGCGCTGCCGATGCCGCATCCGCGGCAATAAACAATCCCCTGCTGGAAAATGCCCGCATTGAAGGCGCCAAGGGAATCCTGGTCAACGTAACCGGGGGTGATGACCTGACCCTCAAGGAGTACCAGGATGTTGTTGAGATTATCACCGGAAATGCTGATGATGATGCCCTCATCATTGCAGGACAGTCCTATAACCCTGAAATCGGGGATAAAATTAAGGTAACCGTCATTGCCACAGGATTTGACCGGGAGGATGATCAGGAGGCAGGGTTTGACGAGTATGAAGAACTCGGGTTTCCCTCCGCACGCAAAAGGGAGGATGAAATTCCAAAACCCTCCGATGTGGTGACCATCGACCGGTGGCAGGACCTGCAGCGTCGAATTGGTAAGGGCAAGGGTATTCCGGAGGATATCTCTATTCCTGCGGTACTCCGCTATGATCGGGACAAGCGCAGCGACCGGTAGGGCTGACATGGATTCGCTGCGGCTGATCGGCATCTATGAGGACCACCTGGCGGTGGACCGAAGACTCTCTCCGCTCACCACAGCAGTCTATGCTGCGGAAATACGCCTGCTGGATCAGTTTGCACAGGAGATCGGTGAATCTCTGGTGCGGATGAAGACCCAGCAGGTTATCGACTATGTCATTAAGAGAACAGAGACTGGTCTCCGCCGCACAACCACCAGAAAAATTCTCAGCTCCCTGCGTTCCTTTTTCGGTTTTCTCGTAGACGAGGGGATCCGGGAGGATGATCCATCCCGGATCATCGAAATCCCATCAGGAGGACGGAGCCTGCCTGATGTTTTCACCACCTGGGATGTGGAGGATCTGCTTGGGGTTATTCCCGATGATACCCCCATTGGCCTGCGGGACCGCACGCTCTTTGAACTGATCTACTCCTGCGGCCTGCGTATCAGTGAAGCCTGCAGCCTTGACACATCCCGGATGTATCTTGAGGAGTCGCTCATCCGGGTGGTGGGGAAACGGGATCGAGAGCGTGCAGTGCCCATGGGAAGGGCAGCCAAGGAATGGATGGAACGTTACCTGCTCGAGGGGCGGAGCCGTCTGCTCTCAAGCCGCAGTGTCACCGAGGCTGTTTTTATCAGTTCCCGGGGGACCCGACTCACCCGGCAGGGGGCATGGAAAAAATTCCGTTCCTATGCCCTTGCATCCGGTCTGGAGGGGAAGGTGCATACCCTACGTCACTCCTTTGCAACCCATCTGCTGCGGGGAGGTGCGGATTTGCGGGTGGTCCAGGAACTTCTGGGCCATCGGGATATCCGCACTACCCAGATCTATACCCATGTTGAGGGGAGCCAGCTGAAGGAGAGTCACAGGAAATTCCATCCGGGAAACAGAACTTGAATCAAACCACCCTTTTCGGCTGTTTCCCAAGGATATGGTTGATATACGCCGAATAGGTATTACTGATACGGGGTATCCGACACTGCTGCGCCAGATCTACGATCCTCCCCGTCGGCTGTATCTTCAGGGAGCTCTGCCAGAGTTTAACCAGTGTACCCTGGCTGTGGCGGGAGGTTCCAGGGCGACCCCCGAAAGCCGAACTGCCGCAAGGGCTCTCGGCAGGTATGCTGCGGAAAACGGGGTGCTGCTGGTCACCGATGGAATGAGTGTTCATGCTCGGGAGGCCTCTGCGGGTGCCCGGGTCGTAGGGGGACTGCAGCTGGTAGTCCAGCCGGGACCTCCTGAGACAGCGGAGACAGCGGAGGGAATGAGCCTGCTGTGGGAGCTGCCGGCACGGCGGGATCTGGGTTTTTTAAGGATTATAGCCGGGCTCTCCTGTGTAGTCTGCCTGGTTGACGCACCATGGAGCCTGCGGGTTAGGACATTGACCGAATGTGCCCTTGAGGAGGGACGTGACGTGGTGGTTCATTCCGCAGGCAAGGGCCGGAGGGGCTCTAAAACACTTGCCGATGCGGGTGCGGAGGTACTATCTTCTAGTCAGCGGCTCTCAGAGCTGCTTGCCGCCTGGTAATACCCATGGAGTTGATGTGAATCATTTTATCGATATACAGAAGCAGTATCTTACCTATATCGCTGCAGTGCGGGGACTCTCTCCCAGGACTGTACTGGCATATGAGGACGACCTGAATAAATTCAGCGAATACCTGTCTGAACACCGCCTTGACTTTCTTCGGTTGGACCGACAGCAAGTACGCTCATTTCTTGCCCACATCCAGCGCCAGCAGCTTTCGGTCGCTTCGGTAAATCGGATTATTTCTGGAATTAAAGGATTCTACAGCTATGCCCTGCGCTATGGTATCGCGCAGATTGATCCCTTCGACCGGGTCAGCAGTATCAAGGAGCAGCGCAGACTTCCCGCGGTGCTCAATGAACATGAGGTGCGGCGGCTTCTGGACTCTCCCGGGGATGACTTCCTCGGGCTCAGGGACCAGGTAATTTTTAAAGTGCTCTATGCCACCGGCTGCAGACTCTCTGAACTGCTTGGTATGAACCTAAGGGATATCTCCTTGGATACAGGTGAAATCCTGGTCCTCGGCAAGGGCAGCAAGCAGCGCTACGTATACCTTACCGATGAGGCAAGGGAGGTCCTGGACACATATATTCCCATGAAGAGGGAGTACCAGTCGCAGCGGATGCTCCCGGAGGATGATCTCCAGGCTCTGGTGATAAACCGATCCGGTAAGCGGATGAGCGCCCAGGGGGTTCATTATGTGTTTCACCACTATACCACCAGTCTCGGGTTCTCCAAGCATATTACTCCCCACACGCTTCGCCACAGCTTTGCAACCCATATCCTTGACCGGGATGCGGGAATACGGGTGGTTCAGGAGCTGCTGGGGCATGAGCATATATCAACAACACAAATTTATTCCCATGTCGGGGTGGAACGGCTTAGGTCGGTCTATGAAAAGGCTCACCCCCATGGAAGGAGTTCATCATGAGTTTTCACGGCACAACAATTATAGCCGTACGAAAGGACGGAAAGGCTGCCATGGCAGGAGACGGTCAGGTAACCTTGGGTAATACGGTCATGAAGGGCAATGCCCGGAAGGTCCGCAGGATGTATGACGACAAAATTATTGCTGGTTTTGCCGGAGCCACGGCCGATGCATTTACCCTGTTTGAGCGATTTGAGGGAAAGGTGAAGGAATATAACGGGGATCTTGCCCGTTCGGCGGTGGAGCTGGCAAAGGAGTGGCGTATGGACCGTGCCCTGCGCAGACTTGAGGCGATGATGCTCGTGGCTGATCGTACCAGGACCCTCCTGATTTCAGGAACAGGAGATGTGGTGGAGCCCGAGGAGGGGTGCATCGCGATAGGATCCGGGGGAGCCTTTGCCCAAGCGGCAGCGCTGGCGTACCTTGATGCTTCTACTCTTGAAGCTGCAGAGATTGCCTACCGATCACTGAAAACAGCAGCAAAAATCTGCATATACACCAACGATCACATAACGGTGGAGGAACTGTAATTATGAAAAAAGATTTAGATGCCATGACCCCGAAGGAGATTGTTCGGGAACTGGATGCATATATTGTCGGGCAGCATCGGGCAAAGAAAATGGTTGCCATAGCCCTGAGAAATAGGGTTCGGCGAAAAAGTCTCAGTGAGGAACTTCGTGAGGAAGTAGCCCCGAAAAATATCATCATGATCGGACCTACGGGGGTCGGAAAGACTGAGATTGCCCGAAGACTCTCAAAACTCTGCGGTGCACCGTTCATGAAGGTCGAAGCTACCAAGTACACTGAGGTGGGATATGTCGGAAGGGATGTTGAATCCATGATCAGGGACCTTATGGGTATCGCTGTAGGAATGGTGAAGTCAGAGCTTGCCGAAGAGGTTTCCCAGGAGGCTGAAAAGCGCGCAGAGGAGCGTCTGCTGGATTATCTGCTGCCGGGAATGAACCAGAAGGACGGAGGAACACCTGAGGAATCCGGTGGAACCCGTGAAAAGTTCCGCCGGATGCTGCGGGAAGGAACCTTTGATGAACGGCTGATTGACGTGGAGGTGTCCAAACGTTCCCAGCCCATGGTTGAGGTACTCTCCGGGGGAAACATGGAGGACATGGAATCAGCCATGCAGAATATCGGGAACATCTTCGGGGGAGGCAAGAAAAAGAAAAAGCGCCTCTCGATAGCACAAGCCCGGGGAGTGCTGCTCGAGGAGGAGAAGGAGAAACTGGTTGATGATGACCAGGCTGTTGATATCGCGAAACAGCGGGTTGAGCAGATGGGGATCATTTTTATTGATGAGATCGATAAGGTGACCGGAAAGGGTACCCAGAGCGGAATCGATGTATCCCGGGAGGGGGTCCAGCGGGATATTCTCCCTATTGTGGAGGGAGCAAAGGTGAATACGAAATACGGCATGGTTGATACTTCCCATATCCTTTTTATTGCCGCCGGTGCATTTCATATGAGCAAACCCTCGGATCTGATCCCTGAGCTCCAGGGTCGGTTTCCTCTTCGGGTGGAGCTGGAGGCCCTTACAGAGGATGATTTTTACCGGATCCTCACCGAACCCCAGCATTCACTCACCAGACAGTACTGCGAGCTCATGAAAACCGAGGATGTTCACCTTGAATTTACCCCGGAAGCGGTGCGCAGACTCAGTGAGATTGCGGCTGAAGTGAATTCCAGTACTGAGAATATCGGAGCCCGGAGACTCCATACGATCATGGAACTGCTCCTTGAGGAGGTATCCTATGAGTCATCGGAACTGAAGGGACAGAAGATTCCTATAACCGCTGAATATGTTGACCAGCGGCTCTCCGGGGTAGTCCAGGACCAGGATTTGGCAAGGTATATCCTGTAGGGACTGGATCCTTCCAGGGTAATAATTTATCATGGGAAAAGGAGGCGTTTGCACATGGATCATTTCTCTGAACAAGCCCCTACCTATGAAGAAGCGGTAGAACAGGTCAGACAGAAATACGGTGAACGGGCAAAGATCTATGCCCGGGAGCGGCGTACCACCAGGGGATTTCTCGGGTTCGGCCGTAAGGAACTGGTGCTGGTCTCCGGATATGTGATGGATGATGATCCCCCGGAGACAGCCGGACAGGACCGTGAGGGATATGACGAGCTGCTCTCTGAAATTCGCCGGATGGAACAGCGTTTAGCCAATCAGCAGCACCCGAAGCAGACTGCAGGGCGGGAGCCGGTCCTGGAGGAGCTCCAGCTGCTGCTCGATAATAATGACTTTTCCAGGGATTTTATCCAATCTGTGACAGAACTTGTCCGGACCAGGCTGAACCCTGTGCAATTGGCAGATCGTCAGCAGGTGGAGCTCTTTGTACTTCGTCTTATATCTGAAACATTCCGATTTGACACCGCCAATGCACTTCACCTGCCGAGGCGCTTCGGCCTGGTGGGTCCCACCGGTGTAGGCAAGACCACCACCATCGCCAAGATAGCCGCCCGCAGTGCCCTGGGACATGGATCAAAGAAGAAACGATCTGTTCGGATGGTGACAATCGATAGTTTCCGCATCGGTGCCAGGGAGCAGATTAGAAGTTTCGGGGACTTGATGGATATACCCGTAGACACCGTTGAAACCCCCCAGGAACTTGAGAACTGCCTGAAAGAGCATGAACAGGCGGACCTGATACTTATCGATACTATTGGGAAGAGTCCAAGGGATGAAGATAACCTCAGGGACATGCAGCAGATTCTTGCTGTCTGCGGCAAGGAGACCTACTGGTCTCTGGCCCTGGCGGCATCTACGAAACAGCGTGACCTTGATTATGCGCTCCAGCGGTTTGAGCCCTTCTCATATCGTTCCCTGGTGATTACAAAGCTTGATGAGACCGATGTTATTGGCAATCTGGTAAGTTCCCTTCACCGCAGTCCGAAGCCGATGCTCTATGCAGCTACGGGACAGCGGGTTCCCACAGACCTGGTGGTACCCAAGGCTGAACTGTTTCTCCAGCGGCTGAAAGGTTTTTCTGTGGATCTGGAACATCTCAGCGACGGGGTGTGACCTCGCCGAAATCAATGAGCCCCTCCACTATCTGCCTGATAGCGGGAACCACCACGGTCGCCCCGTAGATGCTTCCCGCCTTCGGGTAATCCGCAGCGATATAGATAATCAGCGGTGATGCATCTGCAGAAACTACAGCTATGGTGGATGCGAGGTATCTGGTTTGGGAATAACCGCCTCCCTCAGGATCGGGCAGCTGGGCTGTGCCGGTCTTGGCGGCCAGTTCGACTCCCGGGATATGCATCCTGTTCGCAGTTCCTCCCGGTTCTACGGCTGTTTTCATAAAGGAGAGGATCTCTTCGGCAGTATCTGGCGAGATCACCTGACCGAGATCAAGAACTTCCCGTTCATAGGTAAGAGCTCCCTCAAATTCACGTATTTCTTTGACAATATGGGGCTGCAGCATCATTCCCCGGTTCGTCAATGCTGTAGCCGCTTGGGCGGCCTGGAGGGCTGTCATGGCTGACTCCTGCCCGAAAGCAATGGTGGGTTTACTTCGTTCAGACCATCGCTCCGGTGACGCAAGTACTCCCGGAGCCTCCCCTGGAAGACCGGCATTGGTCCGCTGGGAAAACCCGAAGGAAATGAGTGTATCATAGAATGCTTGTGAATCTGCCTGAAGGGCAAGATGGGCGATGGCATTATTGCAGGAGTACTTGATGATGTCTCTAGTGGAAACCTCACCGTGAGCCGTGGTGCAGTTGATGGTGATGGTGCTCCCGTCATTGAGCGTATGGTGGTGGGTCCTCCTGCACATATAGGGCGGATGATCATCCCCAAGCAGTTCTATCAGAGCTGCAAGGGAGAACACCTTGAATACCGAACCGGGCTCATACATGGATGAGACAGCCCTGTTCATCCGCTGCTGTTCTGTTGATATCCCCGGGTTGTTGGGATCAAAGGTGGGGTGTGATCCTATGGCAAGGATATCACCGGTACTGCCGTCCATGATAACCCCTGATACACCATCTGCGCGGTGATCCTCCAGGATATCCTCAAGGGCCCGGTCAAGCAGCGCTTGATGAGGAACTGAGAGGGTGAGTACCAGCTGCTCTCCGTAGGTCACCGCACTTTCCGGGTCGGGCAGGGGATAGAGGCGGCTGTTATAGTAATACTCGATGCCTCCCGCCCCGTTATTGTCTATGTCGGTAAATCCGATACTCTGGGCTGCCATATTCCGGTAGGGATAGCTTCTTCCATACTGTTTCTCCAGGCTGATGCCCTGGATATTGCGCTGGTTGATTTCATTCTGGAGCGCTTCGCCGGTTTCATAATCAATTCCCCGGGCAAGATAGAAGAATCCGCTTCTCTGGGCAATCCTTTCCAGCACCTGTTCCCGGGTGACGGGAAGATATGCGGAGGCGACGTCAGCAACAGCCTCTGGATTCCTGACACTGGGAATCCAGAGGGATACAGAGTAAACCGGTACTTCCAGAGCCAGCAGTCTTCCATCCCTATCGTACAGGGATCCGCGTACAACCCGTTCAGAGATGTCCAGCCGGTAGGTGTTCTGTGATGAGATGTTTTCCGTTCCAGCCATGGCAAACGCATACATACCGAGCAGGGCAACAGCTGCACAGAGGGTGATGATCACCAGGAGCCGGTAAAAGACGTTCTTTTCTCTGGTATCCATGGGAAAAATATATTAGTATGAAATGGAAGAACTGTCGATATGCAGGAAGCGTGAAATTCTACTATGGATAAAAGAAGGAACTCCTACGACGATATCTCATCTCATGACCGGAACAGCGAAAATGGGCGCATGCACCGGATGATCCGGGTGCTGCTTTCACTGCTCATAATTTTCCTGATCCTAGGTTCCGCGGCATTTCTCGTATTTTCCTTTCGGGGAGATGTGTCATCGAATGCAGCAGAGGAGCCTGATGCTGAACTGGAGCAGCAGGAAGGGGAGGCTGCCCGGACAGTTCGGGAAGCCCTTTCGGAGCAGCAGGATGATGCCCTGCAGGAAGATCCTCCCCCGGATGAAGAGGAACAACAGGCGACTGACGTAGAGTCTGAGCCTGAAGAGGATGATACTTCCCAGGGCGTTCAGTATACCGTACATGTGCTCCAGGAGGACGAACAGATTGAAGATGTTGCCGGACGTTATGGTCTTGATCCCCGTACTGTGGTATCGGTAAACCAGATCAGTGCTTCCGATGTAATTGCCGAAGGATTGGAGCTTCGCATCCCTGACCGGGACGGTAAACTCTATACCATCAGGGCAGGTGATTCTCTTTCCCGGATTGCCCATGCCCACGGCATGGGATACATAACCCTTGCCCAGGTAAACGGCATGGACCCGAATGCGGTGATACATCCCGGCAGAAGCCTGTTTATTCCAAGGATCACCATGAGCATGCAGGAATACCAGCGGATTATGGGCACTCTGGTCCTCAGACCGGTGCAGGGCCCAGTGATAACTCCCTTCGGGGAAAAACGTAACCCCATCACCCAGGAGATTGAGTACCCGGGTATTGAATTTGATGTTTCTGTCGGTACACCGGTGCGCGCTGCTGTCTCCGGCACGGTTTCGGGAGTGCTGAATGAGCATGAGGGGCTGGGCAGATATGTGGAGATGACCCATGATGACGGATATGTCACTGTATACGGACACCTTGACCAGGTGAACGTCTCCCAGGGCCAGCGGGTGAATCAGGGAGACGTGATCGGCTCTAGCGGGTCCACCGGCATGACCCTGGAGCCGGTGCTCTATTTCTCCATGAGCAGAAACGGTGTGCCCCAGGATCCTTCTGAATTCTTCTAGATAGAGCTAACGACCACAGCATTGTTTGTATTTCTTCCCGCTCCCGCAGGGACATGGTTCGTTGCGTCCCACCTTCGGAACCGTCCGCTTGATCTGGACCGGCCGCGCTCCGCCGCCGCTCTGGGATGCCGGTGAGGGACCCGCACCGCCGCTCAATGCCCCGAACTGTCCCATCTCACGGTGGTTTTCCTGTATCTGGGCCGGGGTGGAGCGCTGCTTGGCAGGGGATGTGGTGATACGTACCCTGACTGCAGTCTTTGCTATGGTGCTTCGGATTTCAGCGAGCATCTTTTCAAAAATCTCAAAACCCTCAAGTTTGTACTCCAAGAGAGGATTTTTCTGGCTGTAGGTACGGAGATACACCGCTTCCCGAAGGGCTTCCATCTGTTCCAGATGCTCCTGCCACCTGCTGTCAATATGCTTGAGGTACTGGTACCTGATAAACGTATTGAAAGCCTGCTCACCTACCTGGTCTATCTTATCGGAAATATTTTTCTTCACCAGTTCCAGCAGTGATTCCATCGGTGATGAGGGAAACTGTTCATATTGTTCCAGTGCATCGATATGAAAGGTTTCCCGGAACAGGTTGTTCACCAGTACCGGGTACTGGTCCTTAGCAGGTGTCTGTGCCTTCACCTCATCAAGGAGCTCCTCAATGAGGTCCCTGGACGTATTGAACAGGCGGTCGGTAAGGTGTTCATCCCGGAGTATTTCATCCCGCTGGGAGTAGATAAAGTTACGCTGTTCGTTAAGCACATCATCAAAATCGAGCAGGTGCTTTCTTATTTCAAAGTTTCGTTCCTCGACCTTAGACTGGGCCTTCTCAATCGCCTTGGTAATCATGGAGTGGTGGATCGGCTCTCCTGAATTCATACCGAGCCGTCCCATGAGACTCTTGAGGTTTTCCTTGGCAAAGAGACGCATGAGGGTATCATCCAGGGATATGAAGAATCGGGATACCCCGGGGTCTCCCTGGCGTCCCGAGCGTCCCCGTAGCTGGTTGTCGATACGCCTGGACTCATGCCGTTCAGTACCGAGTATGTAGAGCCCGCCGAGTGAGCACACCTCTTCGTACTGGGGTCTCCAATGTTCGCGCTCCTTGTCCAGTGCCTTCATATAGGTCTCCTGGTCGGCAT
>SKJE01000150.1 GCA_007116075.1 Spirochaetia bacterium | reverse complement strand
CTGCTGAATCGCATCCTTCCGGTGATCCTGCTCTCCTCGCTCATTGGAGCCCGGTTTCTGGCGGTGCTGCTGTCCTGGGAGTACTACCGCTTTAACCCTGGTGAAATCACTCTTTTCTGGAGGGGAGGACTGGTGTTTCATGGAGCTCTTGGGGCGGGTACGGCAGCAGCCCTTATCAGCTGCCGCCGGCTCCGCCTGGATCCCTGCGAACTGCTGGACCTGCTCTCAGCCCCCCTGTTCATCGGCTACGCATTGGGCCGGCTCGGTTGTCTGGTCAACGGCTGCTGCGCAGGCATTCCCTCCAGCCTCCCCTGGGCTATGGAGTTCCCCCTCTTCGATACGCTTCCCCGCCATCCAACCCAGCTCTATTCCGCAGTAATCGCCGGGGGCTTCTTTTTCCTGATCCTTCGCATCTACCGTAAGAGTACCCGGCGCTGCCGGAGTTTTTCCTGGTTCCTGCTCTTCATGGGGTCCTACCGGTTCGTCATTGAATTCCTGCGGGATGAGCCGGTGATCTGGGCACATCTTAGTGCGGGACAGCTGGGGGGACTGGTTATGACAATTATATCCATTATCCTGTTCATCAGATATGGAGGACATCATGAGACTCCTTAAGATCATATGTGTACTCATACTTCTGCCCGTTTCTCTCTTCACAGCCGTTGCAGAACAGCAGAACCCGATCATGATGCAGTGGGGCATACCCGATGAGGCAGCAGAGTATTTTCCCGCGCTTCCCAGGGAAGTCAAAGGAGATAAGGTTCATATAGACGGACCGCTGCTCTCACTGACGGTGAAGCAGGGGTCAGCCTGCATCATTCCTATCTATGCGGTTTCCGATGAAGAACTCACCGGTGTGCGGTACAGGGGAAGCGGTATCCCCCGGGATATGGAAATACACTGGCTGGACCCCTTCAGCGGACGCTGGATTGCACTGGAAGAGATTCCCGAAGAGGAGGTGCTGGTGCATATCATCGACCGGGGAGATACCTACGATATCGATCTCGGACCGCCCGGTGAAGGGGCGGTCTTCTCTGACCGCATCCCCCGGTTCATCTGGTTTGCCCTCACTCCCCGCAAAGCGGGAACAAGCACTATTACTCTGTTTGGATATCTCGCCTCGCCCGAGAACCGGGTAACCACCCGGCTGGAATGCCGTATCACAGCAGCTGCCCGGGATTAGTAATACCGGCGGGAGAAGCTCCCCCGGTATTCTGGTCCTACATATGCTTGATGATTGCATCACCGAAGGCGCTGGTGGACACCTTCTGGGAGCCCTCCATCAGCCGGGCGAAGTCATAGGTAACCTGCTTGTCCCTGATCGCACCGGTAATACCCCGGTCAATCAGCTCTGCCGCTTCGGTCCATCCCATATACTCAAGCATAAGCATCCCTGAGAGGATCAGCGAACTGGGATTTACCATATCCTTGTCCGCATACTTGGGTGCAGTTCCGTGGGTCGCCTCAAATACCGCATTACCGGTCTCATAGTTGATATTTGCTCCAGGAGCAATTCCTATCCCTCCCACCTGGGCAGCCAGGGCATCGGAGAGATAGTCACCATTGAGGTTCATGGTGGCAATGACATCGTACTCTGCCGGTCTTGTCAGAATCTGCTGGAGAAAGGCATCGGCAATCACGTCCTTGACAAGCACCTTGCCTGCAGGTATATCACCGTCGATATCATCCCAGGTAACAGTATAGTCGCCGAATTCTTCCCTGGCTATTTCATAGCCCCATTCACGGAAGGCACCCTCGGTGTACTTCATGATGTTACCCTTGTGCACCAGGGTAACTGACGAACGGCCCTGGGCTATGGCGTACTGGATGGCTGCACGGATAAGCCGTTTGGATCCGGTTTCACTGATGGGCTTAATACCGATACCGGAATCCCTGCGGATATCCCAGCCGTACTGGCTTTTCAGGTGATCAATTAATGCAATGGTCTGATCATCACCGGATTTCAACTCAAACCCTGCATAGACATCCTCGGTATTCTCCCGGAATACCACCATATCAATCTCTTCAGGACGCTTTACCGGAGATGGTATCCCCTGATAATACTTCACAGGTCGGAGACAGACAAAGAGATCAAGACGTTGGCGGATAGTTACGTTGAGGCTGCGGAATCCTCCCCCCACCGGAGTGGTCAGGGGTCCCTTGATACCCACAAGATAGGCCTTCAGGGCATCCTCAGTCTCCTTGGGCAGCCATTCACCAGTGTGCTTGTAGGCCTTTTCACCTGCTAACACTTCCTTCCAGACAATTCCCTTACTGCCGCCGTAGGCCTTTTCGACCGCCGCATCAAAAACCCGAACCGCTGCACGCCAGATATCGGGACCAATTCCGTCCCCCTCAATATATGGTATGGTGGGTCTGTCGGGCACCTGCAGCCCCTCTTTGGTCTTGGTGATCTTGTATTCCATGGATATTCCTCCCCGTAATGTACTGCTTAATGGTAAGTTAAGGTCTATGAATACAGATGAGCTTATCAGAAGGATCATTGTTTGCCAATCCCTTCGGAAATGACCGGCAGTTGGGGGTTTTTTAAATAATATCCGCAGATACTCGAAAAACAACTTGCCTTATGCATACAATATATGTATTATGTGAGTAATTAAAAAAATAGTATTATAAAAAGTTGGCTATTATGAAAAAGTTTTATGTAAAGTGTACCCTTATATTGGGTATGCTGATGGTTCCATTTGTGTTGTCAGCCTCAGTAACGGCTGATTTAGTCCTTACCGGATATCTCGTAGATCCCCCTACTCAACTCTCGGTTGAAATAGTACAGACCTCTGAACAGGCTTCTCTGCAGATGGATCTCTCAGAACAGTACCAGAACCGCTATGAGGTCGGGAACCTGCACTCCTATACCACCAATCACGCAACGTATTATCTTGAAGTTAGTTCTCTCAACCAGTTTAACCTGGTTCAGGAACAGGGCGGCAGCATCTTTGAAGTGGGCTATACCCTCTATATCTACGGGCAGGGAAATGGACAATACAGTTCCGGTGATACCGGAGGAGTCTTCAGCAGTACAAATCCAGCTCCCAACTCGGATCAGGTGTACGGACTGGAGGTTGAGACGACTGTAGCCGCGGAACATCATCCGGCAGGGCTCTACACGGACACCCTCACTTTCACCATCGGGGCTCTCTAGGTATTTGTGATCACGAACGCCACTTGACAAACCAAAGTGGTGTTCGTACTCTAGTGTATGATGATAAAAAGAGGGTTGTTGGTCATACTGCTGATGATCACAGTGTTTTTTTCTGCTGCAGCGGAAACTAGCGGACCGGTATTTGTTATTCCCATTGAGGGCGAGATAGACCGGAGCTTGACGGTTTTTCTGAGGCGCAGCATAGAAAAAGCCCGTGCCGCCGGTGCCGGACATATTGTTTTTGAGATCGACACCTTTGGCGGACGGGTCGATTCAGCCCTTCAGATATCGACCCTCGTGGGTTCCTTAAGCGACATAACGACCGTCGCTTATGTAGCGCTGAAGCCTGAAGGAACGGCGGTAAGCTGGTCCGCAGGTGCCCTGATTGCGCTGTCCAATGATAAAATCTATATGGCCCCGGGAACTTCCATGGGTTCAGCTGCCCCGGTCATCCAGGGGGCAGAAGGTACTGCCCAGGCCGATGAGAAAACTGTCAGCGCCGTACGTACCCAGATGGCATCAATTGCAGAAAAGAATAACTACTCCCGCGCTATTGCTGTGGCCATGGTTGACAGCGATGTGGAGATTCTTGAGGTCTATCTCCGGGATGAACTGCTGGTTCTGACCCGCACTGAATATGAAAGCCTCCTGCGCTCCGAAGGCGAAGAAGATGTACGGGAAGGCCCTGTCATCTCCGAGACGGGAAAACTACTCTCCCTCACCGCAGGAGACCTTGAGCTCTACGGGGTATCATCGGGAACCCTTGCAACTTTGCAGGAGGTCCTTGCGGACCTGCAGCTGCATGACAGGGAGATTGTCCGGCTGGAGCCCAGCGGAGCCGACCAGTTAGTGAACCTGCTTACCGGTACGGCCTTTACCAGCATCCTGATCCTGCTGGGTATGATTGCCCTCTTTATGGAGATATCCAGTCCCGGTTTCGGTGTCCCCGGAGCTATAGCGGTACTCTGCTTTGCGGTACTCTTCACCGGCAATGCCCTGCTTGGTACCGTAGGATCGGTGGAACTGATTCTCTTCATGCTCGGCATCGCCCTGATAATTGTTGAAATCTTCATTATTCCAGGCTTTGGGGTAACCGGTATCTCCGGGATTACCCTGATGGTGGTGGGACTGATTCTCTCCATGCAGGACTTCGTCATCCCCAGCTTCACCTGGCAGTGGGATGCCCTGGGACGCAATGTACTGCTGGTGGTTGGTAATGTGATGGCGGGTTTTATCGCCTTCGGCCTGCTGGCTTTCTTTATCCCGAAGTATACCCCCTTCAAACGACTGACACTCTCGCTCAATCAGGATGCCGACATGGGCTATTCAGCCCAGGATATTCCCAAGGAATCCCTCTATCTCCATGCTGAAGGGGTGGCGGTCACCATACTGAGACCCTCGGGCAAGGCGGAGATCAATGGAGATGTGATACAGGTGGAAACCACCGGCGAGTACATGGAAAAGGGTACACCCCTGGTGGTTACAGCAGTCAATGGAAATCGAATTGTCGTAAAAAGGAGAACCCCATGATGTCTATTATTCTCTATGTTGCCGTCGGAATTGTTGTTCTTGCCATTCTTGCGGTATTCCTGAAGTTCTTTGGTCTCTGGTTCCGGGCACTTTTGTCGGGAGCACCGGTGGGCATCGCCAAAATAGTAGGTATGTGGCTCAGGAAAGTAAGCCCCGGGGTAATCGTTGATGCTCGAATTATGCTTGTCAAAGCGGGCATTCCCATTGAGACGGATCTGCTGGAGACGCATTTCCTGGCCAAGGGGGATGTGATCAGGGTAAGCATGGCTCTGGTGGCGGCAAACAAGGCAAATATTCCCCTGCCCTTTCAGCGGGCTGCGGCTATTGACCTAGCCGGACGGGATGTCCTGGAGGCGGTAAAGACCAGCGTAAATCCGAAGGTCATCGACTGCCCGGATGTCACCAAGGGAAAGCAGGCTATTGATGCTGTTGCCAAGGACGGCATCCAGCTGAAGGTAAAGGTACGTATCACTGTCCGGGCGAATATTGAACGTCTGGTAGGAGGAGCAACCGAGGAGACCATCATTGCCCGGGTCGGGGAGGGAATTGTCACCACCATCGGTTCGGCGAAGGACTACAAGGCGGTCCTGGAAAACCCCGACAAGATATCCAAGCTGGTCCTTGAGAAGGGACTTGACGCGGGAACCGCATTTGAAATCCTCTCCATTGATATCGCAGATATAGATGTAGGGGAAAACGTAGGGGCTAAGTTGCAGGCTGATCAGGCCGAGGCGGACAAGCGCAGGTTTCAGGCTGAGGCTGAAAAACGCAGGGCCCTGGCAAAAGCCCGGGAGCAGGAGATGCTCGCACTGGTCCAGGAGAACCGTTCCAAGGTGGTGCTCGCAGAGGCTGAAATTCCCAAGGCAATATCTGAAGCATTCAGAAGCGGAAACCTCGGCATCATGGACTACTATCGGATGAGAAATGTCCAGGCTGACACTAAGATGCGCGATACCATCGGTGGAGATGAGTCCAGCGATCCTGAACCACAGTAGCAGGAGGGTGTTTTTGATGAATGCACTGAGTGACCTGCTGTCCATGATCGTTATTTTTCTGGCATGGTTTTTCCCAATACTTATCATCTACTTTACCAGACGCAGATCAGCCCAACGGCGGGAGCAGCGTGGCAGGAAAGAGAAAGCACCAGCAGTACCTGTTAAGCAACCGGCAAGCCCCCGGGAGGATGATCAAAACTTCATAAAGCGGATTATGGAACTTCAGGGGATAACTCCGGATGTGCCACTACAAGAGCCCGTTGAGCGGGCACTTCACATGATGGATCAAAGACCGGAGCAGCAAACCAAACCAGCTGCTTCGGTCATGAATGAGCAGCCGGTACAACCCCTGCGATCCAGGGGTTCTGCCGCGTCGACTCTGAAACGTATTGAACGACGCTACCCCCTGGCCCAGCGGGCAATCATCTATGGTGAGCTTCTCGGCACACCCAAGGGATTGCGTGAGGATCTATGACCGGCCTCTTTACCCTGCTGGCAGATCTCATGGTGGTACTCCACGGAGCCTATGTGCTGTTTGTCGTCGGAGGGGCGGCTGCTGTCACGATAGGAGGTTTCCGGTCAAAACAGTGGATTCGTAATCTTCCCTTTCGTCTTATCCATCTCGGGGCTATTGCAGTAGTCGCCATACAGGAACTTCTCGGGCTCCCCTGTCCTCTCACTGTGTGGGAATACCAACTGCGCGAGGCTGCGGGCCATGGAGCCCAGTGGGAGCTCTCCTTCGTGGCGAGAATCCTCCATGCAGTCATCTACTATGATGTTCCAGACTGGGTGTTTACGGTGATATATATCGGGTTTGCCCTGCTGGTGCTGCTTCTGTTTATGGTGTTTCCCCCGCGGCGCAGGCGACCCTCTAGTAGAGTTCAGTAGAGAACTTGACCATATCTCCCCGGATCACGCTTCGACGGAACTCAATGACCCGGCCGTCTTTGGTACGGGTAATCCGTTCTGTCTGGAATACCGGAGTAGCAGGCTGCAGTTCCAGCTGCTCCGCCTCATAGGTGTCAGCAATTCTCGGTGAGAGGTACTCGGTGGCCTTTATAATCGGCAGATGATATTTCTTCTCCAGCAGTTCAGCGATGGAAACCACTTCAATAGGCTCATCAATGAGTCCCGGTGCCGTTGATACGGGTATATAAATATGCTCAAGGCTGAGGGGCGCATCCTTGAAGTAGCGTACACGGATAAAGAAATAGAAGGGCCCGCTGTCCTGAAAAATATGTGCTACTTCCGCCGGGGGATCACACACACTCCGTTCAATAATCCTTGATTGTGCCGGAATACCCGTATCACCGATCTCTTTACCGAAACGGTAGAATCTCTGAAGACTCTGCTCAATCTTCTCGGTGGTCACCCGGGATCCCTTACCCCGTTCAGTGGAAATCATTCCCTCACGCTTCAGCTCATCAAGGGCTTTGCGGATGGTCATGCGGGTCACGGAGAACTCCGCAGCAAGGACCGTTTCTGAGGGAAGAAGAGACTGTTCCGGATACTCATCATTACGGATGCGTTCCAGGAGGATGTGTTTAATCTGTACGTAATAGGGTATATAGCTTTTTTTATCCAGCATGATCTCTTCTAAACTTGTATCCATGGTAGGGTATTGCTTATCTTCTTGTCAAGGAAATTCAATAAGGAGGGCGATATACGCCCTCCTTATATACTCGTCGTCCGCTAGAATCCCTGGGGCTCCATAGGTTCACCAACCGGCTCCTCAGGAGGCGGCTCAGGAATATCAATTTGTGATACCAGATCACTCAGGGTGGATGCTATCACATTGAGCTCATCCATAGCGGATTCAGCAGCTGACACGACCTGGTCATCATCTGCCGACTGGAGCTCCATGAGGGTTGACTCTATATCGGCTATTCTGCTGTTCACCTGCTCCAGTTCTGACTTCATCGCCTCTGCTTCATCCAGGGAAAGTCCCTGACCGCAGGACGCAAACAGAAACAACACCGCTGCAACAGCAGCAATCACTCCCATAAACTTGGTTTTTTTCTTCATGATTTCCTCCTTCATGTACTATCATGATATCTCCAGCGCACCACCGAAGATGCTAATTCATAAACATACCCTGGAGGCGGTTCATTAATTCCGGATCCTCCTGGATTTGCTGTGAAAGCTGGTTAAACTCCTCTACTTCGAAGCCCTGCTGGGTTACCTCTTCAATCATCTCATCCTGGGCAGTCTCATGAATGTCTTCGATTGATCCAATGGTCACTTCAAACTCCCGCAGTTCATCATCAGCAACCGATTCACCGATTGCCGCAGGATCAACCTGCTGCAGCTGCAGAATCTCGCTGAGTCGATCTTCGGAAAGCTCTGACTGTTCAATAACCTCTCCAATCTCCTCGTTTGCTTCAGACTGAATCTCCTGGATGGATATCAGTGCAATGCCGAACGCCTGTAGCTCCTGGTCACTCACTGCTCCCTGGGGAGGATTAAAGTCCGGCATAGGCAGCATATCATCTGATGCCAGCGGCAGGGCTGCAAAGAGCAGGACTGCAACACCAATGACAATCATCGTTCGTACTGTAATCTTCACGTGCTTCATAGATTCTTCACTCCTTATTGCTGTTTCCAGCAGTAACATAACTGGTTGTCTATAAGTATACTTGTCTATACAAGAGGGGTCAAGAAAATGAGTGTATTTTCTTTTCTTTTTTTCCCTCCTCCCCTACACTCATGTATAGGAGCATAAAGGAGGATTCTAGTATGTGCACACCATGTCCCTGGGCCCGGGGCAGCAGTCTGCTGGAGGCATACCATAATGAAGCATGGGGAGTTCCGGTACATGATGATCACCTTCACTTTGAGATGCTTGTCCTGGAAACCATGCAGGCAGGATTAAGCTGGCTGGTAGTACTGAAAAAGCGGGAGCACTACCGGCGCATATGCGACTCCTTTGATCCCCATCGCATAGCCCTCTACGGAGAGGATACAATCAAGGAGATGATGGAATCACCAGAACTTATCCGCAACAGGCGCAAGCTTGCCGCTATGGTTACCAATGCCAAAGCATTTCTGAGAGTTCAGCGGGAATTCGGCAGTTTCGACCGGTATATCTGGGGATGGACCGGCGGCAGGGTCATCGACCACCGCCTTGCCAGTCAAGATGAGATGCCTGTAACAAACAGGCTCTCCGATGCTTTGAGCAGGGATATGAAGAGACGGGGATTCTCCTTCGTCGGCAGCATCACCCTCTATTCCCACCTGCAGGCCATTGGGGTAATTCAGGACCACCTCACCAGCTGTTTCAGGTACCGGGAGATCACCTCAGCTTCGGGGTATCCCCAAAGAGTCGAGGATAATCATTCAAGTACCCCGCAGCCCCCCACGCCTCAGGGACCACATACCAGCTCGGCTCCTCCCGGGGAATGAACCGTTGTTCCCGCTCCAGCCAAGTCATCACCTGGTGCTTCAAGTCCCGTATGGATG
>SKJE01000085.1 GCA_007116075.1 Spirochaetia bacterium | reverse complement strand
TCGCTGTTAATGCAGTTGGAGATTGGGATATCTACCAGCCGGTATTTCCCGCCGAAGGGAACAGCTGGTTTTGAGCGGTCCATTGTAAGGGGATAGAGCCTGGTGCCCTTTCCTCCTCCTAACACGATAGCGAGCGCTTTTTCTTTCATGTACTCCTCCTGATTTTATCATATACTTCTGTATAGATCTCTGCTGAACGGACCCAGGAGAAATCCTGGGTCATGGCGTGAATCTGCGCACTGCGGTACTGATCGCTATGGTCAATCCACAATTCTGCGGCCCTTCGAATTGATTCAAGCATCTGCTCGCTTAACAGCTGTTCAAATACAAACCCTGTCCCCTGGTGGTCTTCAGAAATATCCTGAACCGTATCAGCAAGGCCCCCGGTCCTTCGTACTACCGGCAGAGTGCCGTATCTCAATGAATATATTTGATTAAGTCCGCAGGGTTCATATCTGCTGGGCATGAAGAAGAAATCTCCCGCAGCTTCAGCCAGGTGGGCAAGCCGGTTTTCGAAAGCGATGCGCACAGAAAGCTGTTCATGACGCTTTGAGAGAGCTGTGAGCTCCTGCTCAAGGCGGTAGTCTCCGGTACCAATTATGGCGAACTGCACCGGAAGCTGTTTGAGGATTTCTTCCAATGCTGAAGTCCCGTTTGTAAGCAATTCAAGAAATCCCTTCTGTTCGGCAATTCTTGATACCATTACGAACAGTGGCTTTTCGTCTGTTATTGGAAGTCCCATCTCCTGCTGGAAGGCTCGCTTGTTTTCTTTTTTCAGATCCAGGGTGTCAGCACTGTAGGTTTGCTCAATAAGTTGGTCTGTTTCGGGATTCCACTCTGTATAATCCACTCCGTTAAGGATTCCGGTAAATTCCCCAGATCGCTGCTTGAGCAGCTCGTCAAGACCATGGCCGAACTCGGGAGTTTTTACCTCCTCAGCGTAGGTCGGACTGACAGTGGTTACCCAGTCAGCCGAAGCAATACCGATCCTGAGCATGTTGATATCACCGAAGGGGAGGGCAGCTTCAGATGGGAGACCGAGCATATGAAGATCCAGCCGTGGATAGATCCCCTGATATCCGAGGTTGTGTATAGTCATCACCGAAGCAGTATCGGGAAATTCATGCCGGTAGGTATCCTTGAGCAGAAAGGGAATCAGTCCGGTGGTCCAGTCGTGGCAGTGGATGATATCAGGAATCCATCCCATCTCCCTGCAGAGGGCAAATACTCCATGCTGAAACAGCGCGAATCTTCTGTTGTTGTCCGGATAGGGGGTATGTGATGTCTGCCCGTAGATACCCGGACGCTGGGAAAAAAGCGGATGGGAGAGGAAATAGTAGGGAACACTTTTCAGGGTGTCCTGGATAACATTGAAGGAAGTATGTTCCGCTATACCCCAGGAGAGTGAGCACTGAAGCGGCAGGGATTTCTGCCGCAGGAATGAGACATCCCTGTAGTGGGGGAGGATAACACGTACTTCATGTCCCTGGTCAGTCAATGCCTGGGACAGGGCGGATACGACATCCGCCAATCCTCCGGATTTCGCGTATGGTGCAGCTTCACTAGATGCCATTAATATTTTCATAGGAATTTAATTCTTTCACGTTACTGTGCAAAGGTCAAGTGATACAGCTTGGTAAAAAAAGAGAGAACTGTGTGTAAGTAGGTGATGATGTGACACCAGAAAAAAACCCCGCAGTAAGCGGGGCGTATTTGAAGCTATGTATGTCAGTCGTAGGACTGCCCCTTTAGTTCATCGACATACTGGGAGGCGCAGTGAGCCGCTACGGCTCCCTCTCCTGCTCCAACTACAATCTGACGAAAGGGTGTTGCCCGGACATCGCCGATGGCAAACAGTCCCGGAGTAGAGGAGGCCATGCACTGGTCGGTCTTGATATATCCCACATCATCCTTGTCGGTAAAGGGTACCAGATCGGTCTGGGGTATGGATCCTATGAAGATGAAGACAGCATCAAACTCCTCCTCATAGGTTGAATCTTTCTTGTTGTCATACAGTACTGCACTGCGGACCTGACTGTCTCCCTTGATTTCTTTTGCTTCATGGTTATACCTGATCTCGATGTTCTTGTTGTTTGTTACCCGTTCAGCAAGGGACGGCTGGGCCCTAAACCGGTCTCTCCGGTGTACCATCACAACCTGTTCGGTAAGGTTACTTAAAAATGTTGCCTCATCACAAGCTGCGTCACCGCCGCCTACCACCAGCATCTTCTTTCCCTTAAAAAATGGTCCGTCACAGGTAGCACAGTAGGATATTCCTTTCCCTGAAAATTCCTCTTCGCCGGGAATATCGAGTTTACGGTGCTGTGCTCCAGTTGACAGAATGACTGCATAGGAAGTCAGTACTTTGTCATCCATTGATACTTCGAAGTAACCCTTTTTCGGCTCAATCTTTGTTACTGTAGCGGACATGACCTCAGCTCCGAACCGCTCTGCCTGTTGTGTAAAACGTTGGGCAAGTTCATACCCTTCAATAGGTTCCGGAAATCCGGGATAATTCTCCAAGCCGCTGATAGTTAAAGTAAGTCCGCCGGTGGCCATCTCTTCTATCAGCAGGGTCTTGAGATTTGCCCTGGCTCCGTACTGCGCCGCCGACAGACCTGCGGTCCCGCCGCCGACAATAATTATATCCCAATCTACCTTCATAATATGTTCCTCCTCAAAGGGTCTTTCGATGGGCAGATAAGAGTTCCTCTGCCTCACTTTTTCTCGTATACAAGGGTCCTGCAGTGGCATGATCCGCACCAAATCGGGCATAGGATCTCACTGCAGAAGCAATAAGGCTCCTGCCTGTGGGGTGGGTTTCCTCCACATGGAAATATATACCCTCCTCAATCGGCAGGGACTTAGCAATGCATTCCCGCTGAAATGCCGCCGCATCCGGGCCGGTAATGAGCACCGGTCTATGTTCAGATGCCTGAAGGATGAGCTGTTCAGCGGGGATATCAAGGACATCTCCGACTAATGTGCCCTCCTGAAAAATCCCTGTATACCATCGCTGTTTTCTAGCGTCAATGATGGGCATGACTGTGCGTTCAAACCAGCTGAACTGATGCTGGTATATCTCCAATGTTGGAATTGACACCACCGGGATACCGAGGCCGAAGGAAAGTCCCTTCGCTGTGGCCATGCTGATTCTCAATCCCGTGAATGATCCCGGTCCCCGGGATACGCCGATGAGTTCTATCTCCTGCAGTGTGCAGCCAGCCTGGTCAAGCACTCGTTCTATGGAAGGTAACAGGTGCTCACTGTGGTGCAGCCCGTACTGGGCGGTATGACAGAAAAGCTGCTGCTTATACTCCAGGGCGACCGTCAGGTTACTGGAGGAGGTATCAAAGGCAAGGATCGTTTTCACAGGGTTCCTCCAATCGTAACTGTTCTGGTCTGGTCATGCTCGATCGTGCATGTGATGGATATGGCAGAGGAGGGGAGCAGATCTGCAATTTTTTCGCTCCACTCAATCACTGCAACCCCCTGCTGGTAGAAGAGCTCCTCCGCACCAAGCAGGTCGAACTCTTCCACGGAATCTATCCGATAAAGATCCATATGATAAAGTTTCAGTCTTCCGTCATATTCCTGAATGATTGTGAATGTCGGACTTGTAACTGCCTCCTGAATGCCCAGTGCCCGGGCAATACCCTTCACAAGCGTAGTTTTTCCCGAACCGAGGGGGCCGCTGAGGGCAATGATACTTCCCGGTTCAAGGGAGCTGCCGATCTGCTCACCCAGCTGAATGGTCTGCTGCTCATCTGCTGTTGCTACCCTGCGTACTTCACTCATGAAACACCTCTTCCAAATAATAGCGTGCTACTGGATCGTCCGGATCAAACTCATGGGCTGCACGAAAAAAGGAAGC
Source organism: Spirochaetia bacterium (assembly GCA_007116075.1). Lineage (GTDB taxonomy): Bacteria > Spirochaetota > Spirochaetia > PWKH01 > PWKH01 > PWKH01. The sequence goes on along the minus strand of SKJE01000085.1, from coordinate 5,282 downwards.
AGCCTCTTCCATATTACCGGCTTTCATGGCAAGCACACCAAAGTTAGATATAATTTTCACATTTTCCGGCTCTAAGGCAAGGGCTTTTTCCAAATACTCTCTTGATTCTTTATATTTACCCTGTTCCATGAGGCATATAGCAAGTTCGTTAAAGACATCACACTGATCGGGAGCAAAGGCGACACTTTTCTTCAGTGCTGTTTCTCCCTGATCAAACCGTCCCAGCCTTCGCAGAGCCCATCCCTTGATAAACCAGCCGGTCCAGATATCTCCATTGCTGGTGAGATAATTTTCAATAAGCTCAAGTGCCTGCTCTTCCTGGCCGAGACGCATATGATCGAATGCGGAAGCTATCATATGCTCGTCCTCTTCACGACCAGCCATGTCATGGAGCATGCCGCGCACCTGCTGGGCGTGTTCACCCTCCGGATCGAGGCGAATATAGGCTTCAAAATGTTCCTTTGCCCGCTTGATATGCTCAAGCCGAAGATAAAACAGTCCCGCCCGATAACGGCACAAGGGTGAGGTACTGTGAGTTTCAGTGAGTTCCTGGTAGGTGCCGTGGGCAAGATTCCAGAGGTACTGCTCCCGTTCGCTATTTCCGGAACCGACAACTTCAGAGAGCTGCTGTTCATAAAGCAGTGCGAGGTTGAGAAACGTATTCTCCTCATCAGGGGAGAGGTGGCGCAGGGCCTTGAATATCTCCTCGGCCAGTTCGTAATCCCTGGCTTCTGCCTTGGCTATCCCGGCCTGGGTCAGTTCCGCCGTCAGGTTCGGCTGCACCGCATTGATAAACCTGCGGTAATAATCCAGGTCCTGATGGTCGCTCTGGTATGCAAAAATCTTGAGCATCCCCGAAACGATCATCTCCCAGGAGAGTTCCCCAAGGTCCACTGCATCCTTGCCCGGCGGTATTTCAACAGGCAATGCAATAGCAGGATCTAGGGTGAAAGAATCAATCCTTCTCGCGGCTTCGTCCGGCAGTGTAATATAGATTATATGTTTTAGTGGATCGTTAGGTGACATGGAATCTCCTATTTCTGGGGTATAAAAAAAACCCGCGATGCCGCTCCGGACTAAATCTCTTGAACTCTAAAAGTTCAAGTGGGTTTCCTATTCCAGGCATCCTGTTCCGGTTTCCCGGAGCAATTCAACCAGGAAAAACAGAATCCCGTTTCATAAGTTTGTCCCAAGAGATTTGTGTCCATCCCGTACACCGCAGGAGTTAATCGTCAATATTGTCGTTGATGAGCTGGATCAGTTCCTGGGCAATCCGGTCAACCTGCTGTTCCCCGTCATCATCTCTGGTACGGGCAGGGCTGCGGGAGAGAAGTTCATCTGCAAGCATAAGGTTTGTGAGAACACTGATACGGTGGGGGTCAGACTCAATTAAGTGGCGTCTGACCTCCTGACCTTTCTGTTCAATGTACTCGATGATCCGTTCAAAGTGCTCAGGATCTGCGTCAACCTTAAGCGAAAGGCTCACTCCAAAAAGTGTTGTCCTTACGATATGCTGCTCCATGGTATCTCCTTCACGCTGGCTTTAGCCGGCGACCCAGAAGAACTGTATCAGTACAGCGGCTTATCTACGTCTTCTTCCTCGTCCGGGGCGGTATAGCTCTCCATATCATCATCCTGTTCAGATGCTGGAGATTTGAAGGAGAAATGCTCCTCCTTATCCTCTGCCTCGGCCGACTGCTCAAGATGATCAAGCTGGGTCAGCGCATTAGTGATTCCCTCTTCAATGAGCCGATTATTCTTATTGTAATCGGATGAATAACTTTTCAGTTCTTCATTGTGCATCTTTAGAAGCTCAACCTCATCCTTCAGGGTCTCATTTTCGCTTTTCAGCTTATCAATGAGCGTGATAGCTCGCTTAATACGCTCTTCCAGCAGCTGTACTTTTTCCAGTGTGCTCATACTACGCCTCTAAGGCTTTCTTCGCCTCATTCACAAGGGATGAGAAGGCTGCAGAATCCTCAATAGCAAGATTGGACAGCACCTTCCTATTTATCTGAATATCGGCCTTTTTCAGGCCCGCGATAAACTGGGAGTAGTTTATTCCCTCTGCACGAACGGCAGCTGAAATCCTGGTTACCCAGAGTCTGCGGAAGTCCCGTTTCTTTCTTCTTCGGTCGCGGTACGCATACTCACCTGCTTTGGTCACCGCATCCTTAGCAACCCGAAAATTTGTACTTCTTCTTCCCCAAAAACCCTTAGCCTGCTTCAGGATCTTTTTCCGTCTTTCCTTTCTTCTTGTTCCATCTACTGCTCTTGGCATGTCCTGTTATCTCCTTCTATCGTATCTGACTAAAATTGGTGGGGAAGCATACGCTGAACCCGTTTTGTCTCAGGGGCGCTCAGAATTGCGCCGTGGCGCAGATTCCGTTTACGCTTGGTAGTCTTTTTAGTCAGGATATGACGAAGGCCCTGTTTCTTATACTTGACCTTCCCGGAGGCTGTAACCTTGAAGCGCTTTGCAGCAGCTTTTCTTGTTTTCATTTTTGGCATATAACCATCTCCTTCCAGCGCTTCAAGGGAACAAGATTACCCCTTGAGCTGCTGATATATCACTTGAATACCCTTTGGGTAATCATGTTTACTTTTTCTTCTGGTAACTCAGAATCATTGACATAAAGCGACCTTCCATTTGAGGAGGACGGTCGAGGTTATGGGGAACCTCCCGTTCGGTCAACTTGTCAAGCACCCTCATGAGGACATCCCGTCCAAGTTCGGTGTGGGCCATCTCTCTGCCCCTGAATCGTATAGTTACCTTTACCTTGTTGCCCTCTTCAAGAAAATCAGCAACATGTTTCGTCTTGAATTCCAGATCATGACTCTCGATTTTGGGCTGCATGCGAATTTCCTTCAGCTTAATCTGCGTCTGGTTCTTTTTCGCATCACGGATCTTCTTTTTTTGCTCGTAAATATATTTACCGTAATCAAGTATCTTGCATACAGGGGGGACTGCATTCGGTGAAACCTCAACCAGATCCAGTCCTGACTCATTCGCAACAGCCTTAGCTTTCTGCAGGGGTACTACCCCTAGCTGTTCTCCCTGTGCATCAATCAGGCGGACCTCTCTGGACCGAATCTGATCATTAATTCGTAAATTTTTTGCAGACAGACAAACCTCCTCAAGAAATTGCTTCCTTATCTTCTCTACAATATAAGCCAAACTATACCATGAAAACAAGTAGGGAGTCAAAGGGCTAACACATACACAAACGCACCGCAGTATAAAAGCGGTGCGTTCATGTGTCTATACTGTGAATATGCTAGCCACGATCGGCTGAACCAAGCACATCACGGTTTTTCCGCATGTACATTTCCTTCAACTGGTCCCGGGCTGGTCCAAGATACTTACGGGGATCAAACTCTCCCGGCTCATCAGCGAACACCTTTCTGACAGCTGCAGTCATAGCCAGTCTTCCGTCGGAGTCGATGTTGATCTTACATACCGCAAGACCTGCAGCCTTTCTCAGCTGCTGCTCAGGGATACCGACTGAATCCTTCAAGGATCCACCGTACTCGTTTATGGTATTCACATATTCAACAGGAACGGAGGACGCTCCGTGAAGAACAATGGGAAATCCAGGAAGACGTTTCTCGATTTCCTCAAGGATGTCAAACCGGAGGGGAGGGGGAATCAGGATACCGTCTTCATTTTTGGTGCACTGCTCTGGCTTAAACTTATTTGCCCCGTGGCTGGTACCAATGGAGATAGCAAGGGAATCAACTCCTGTTTTTGAAACGAAATCTTCAACTTCTTCAGGCTTGGTATAGGTTGACTTTTCTGCTACAACATCATCCTCTATACCTGCAAGCACGCCGAGCTCACCTTCTACGGTAACATCGAACTTATGTGCATACTCAACCACTTTCTTGGTTAATGCTACGTTATCATCATAGGAATGGTGAGAGCCGTCGATCATGACGGAGGAAAATCCGTTGTCTATACATGCTTTACAGATCTCAAAGTCCGAACCGTGGTCCAGGTGCAGCGCAATAGGGATCTCATGACCGAGTTCCTTCGCATACTCTACTGCTCCTCGAGCCATATTACGAAGCAGGGTCGCATTAGCATAGTTTCGGGCTCCCTTAGAAACCTGCAGAATAACTGGAGATTTTGTCTCCACACAGGCTTGAACAATTGCCTGAAGCTGTTCCATATTGTTGAAGTTGTACGCAGGGATAGCATATCCGCCCTTAACAGCACCCTCAAACATCTCTTTTGTGTTTACTAGACCAAGGTCTTTATAAGAAATCATGTAATACCTCTTAACATAAAAAATTAATATAATACACTTTAAACATACCGTAAAGCTTGCATTATGGTCAAGAGAGTGCTCCCGTGAGGCGTAAGAAGGTTTCCTGAACCTGCTGACAGAGGTCTTCAACACTGATGTCAAGCAGTTTTGAGGCAAGACGGTAGGTGTGCAGGATTCTTCCCGGATGGTTGGGTTTTCCCCGTTTCGGGACCGGGGATAGAAACGGGCTGTCAGTTTCCAGCAGCAGCCGGTCCGGCGGAACGGCCTTCAGCACCTCCCGAAGATAGCTGTTCTTCTTATAGGTAATATTTCCCGCAAAGGAGATGTGCATTCCCATATCAAGTACCTCCCGGGCCATGGTGATCCCGGAACTGAAACAGTGCATAATGCCGCCGGAAGCGGGAGGATACTGTTTCAGCAGCGAGAGCACTTGGTCCTCTGCATCACGGCTGTGGATAATTACAGGAAGTCCGGTATCCCGGGATATCTGAAGCTGCAGTGCAAAGAGTTCCATCTGTTCATCCAGGGTGTCCTGGCGGTGATACAGGTCAATGCCGCATTCTCCAATGAATGATACTGGTGCTTCAACGAGTAACGGTACACCAGAGAGCAGCTCATCAAAGGGGTATCTGCCGACATTACCCGGGTGGATTCCTCCCGACAGCAGCACGCCGGGAATATCTTCCAGCAGGTTCTTGCGCTGCAGAATATCATTGTGGTGGGTTCCGACATCAATACCGCCGGCGAAACCCTCCTGCTGAAGAGACTCAAACAGTTCTTTGGGATCAAAACCCTTCTGTATCATATGAAGTGTGTGAAAATGAGTGTCAATATACTGCATCATAGGAGTTACAATAACTCTTTTTTCTTCACCGAGGCAAGTCGTTGGCGGATCAACTCATAAAGGCGGATCTTCAGATCATTGGGATGAAAAGAGGGGGAGCCATTAATGATGCCCCCTGCCATGTGCGCATGGCCCCCGCCGAACCCCTGGGGTTCGATGAGATTCTT
>SKJE01000121.1 GCA_007116075.1 Spirochaetia bacterium | reverse complement strand
GCAGTACTGTGCTTCCGTATCTCCTTTGGAGTGGAATACATGAGATAGTAGATCCGGTTACGGTACACCATCTGCTCACCCAGGTTGAATCCCCTGCTGCGGAAAAACTCCAGGGTATCCGGCTGTTTTTCCCAGAGATAGAGATATACCTGGGCATCATCGCTCAAGTTTGCGGCAAGATGCTCAATAAAGGCTCGCCCGATGCCGCGGCCCCGCCCGAAGGGACTGGTTACCAGTTTGTAGATATGGTAGACCCTGCGCTCACTGTTGGAGTACACCTGCATGTATCCGAGGATTTCCCCCTCATCAATCCACACATAGCTGTGTTCCAAGTCTTCGCTGATTTCAGCATCTTTAATATAAGGAGAAGGTATGATGAATGCATCAATATTGAGCAGCGGATTCCTTCGAATCCGTTTCTGCAGCTCCAGAGTCATTCGGCGTATGGCATGGTCTTGGCTCATAGGCTATTATTCCATGCATCCGCCGATTCTGTACAGTCTTTAAAACAAACCTGTAATATTCCCGTCATTGTCCACATCAATCTGCCCTGCTGCGGGCTCTCTGGGAAGCCCCGGCATGGTCATGACTTCACCGGTATAGACCACCACAAAGCCTGCCCCCGCCTTCACAGCCACATCCCGGACGGTAACCGCAAACCCCTCCGGCCGGCCCTTAGCCTTGGGATTATCCGAAAGGGACATCTGGGTCTTCGCCATGCACACCGGCAGGGAACCGAATCCTTGTTCATGGAGTTTCTTGAGTTTGGTCTTAATTCCCTTCTCATAGCTTACCTGGGCCGCACCGTACATCTTGGTACAGATGATCTCAATTTTCTCAGCCAGGGAACTATCGAGCGAGTAAAGAGGGGTGAACTCCGACGGGAGGCTGCACAAATCAACTACCCGGCGGGCTAGTTCAATTCCCCCGGCACCTCCTGATTCCCGAAAATCGGTAATCTCGGCAGGAATACCATGCTGATCAAGCTCCTGCTTGAGCGCAGTCAGTTCTTCGGGATCATCCTGGAGAAAGCGGTTGATGGAAACCACCCCGGGCACCTTATAATGGGTGAGGTTTTCCATATGTTTAAGGATGTTATCAATGCCATGCTCTTTATATGCCCGTAGGGTTACCACAAGCACCGCCGCATGTGGAGTAAGCCCTCCTACCCTGCAGGTGATATTAAAAAACTTTTCCGCCCCGAGGTCCGAGGCAAAACCCGCTTCGGTTACGACATAGTCACTCAGTTTCAGGGCAAGCTTGGTGGCCGCCAGGGAGTTGCATCCATGGGCAATGTTTGCAAAGGGACCTCCGTGGACGAAGACCGGCACACCCTCAACAGACTGGACCAGGTTCGGGTCAAAAGCCTGCTTCAGCAGGGCAGTCATGGCCCCCTGGGCCTTCAGGTCACCGGCGCTCACCAGCTGCCGGTCCGGGGTCTCCCCGACAATAATCCGGCCAAGCCGCTGTTTCAAGTCCTGCAGGCTATCTGCAAGGCAGAGGGCAGCCATAACCTCCGATGCTGCGGTGATCTCGAAACTATCTTCCCTGATAACCCCATTACTTCCCCGGGAACCGAGACCGATAAGCACCTCCCTGAGACTTCTGTCGTTCATATCCATAACCCGTTTCCACTGCACCTTCCGCGGATGCAGAGGAGGAGAGGAGCCCTGATGGAGATGATTATCTATCAAAGCGGACAGCAGGTTGTTGGCCATAGTGACCGCATGCAGATCCCCGGTAAAGTGGAGATTGATCTCATCCATGGGCAGCACCTGGGAGTATCCTCCCCCGGCTGCTCCTCCCTTCACCCCCATACATGGGCCGAGGGAGGGTTCCCGGATAGCCGACATGACCGAAAGCCCCAGTTTATGCAGTGCCTGGGAGAGCCCGATAGTATTTGTTGTCTTACCCTCGCCCAGGGGTGTCGGGGTCATAGCGGTAACCAGTATCAACTTGCCGTCAGGCGTCCCCTTGGAAGCAAGCTCATCCAGTTTGCTCAAGGGAACCTTAGCTTTATAGGCCCCATAGGGGATCAGGTCCTGTTCCAGACCAATAGTCCGGGCAATTGAGCTGATAGGCTGAAGCTGAATATCCTGTGCAATATGTTCATCTGATCTCATAGGTAACCCTCCGCCCCCATCATACAATACCTGAGGGAAAGACGAAAGGAATAGATGCAGCGAACTGCATCAACCGGGGCTGTCCTGTGACTTGATCCACAGCATACCCCAGGGAGGAATCTCCAGTCCGTTGTGGAGTTCGGTTCCGGTAAGCAGGTCAACACTCCCCTCCCTGCATTCCATGAGCAGCAGGTCATTTTGGGATATCCAGACTGGATGATCACCAAAGTGGGCAAGGATAATAATCCTTCCCTCCTCCCCCTCCCGGGCATATGCCAGCAGACTCCGATGGCCATGATCAACCACCTTAAGACTTCCCATAGAGAAGGCGCTCTCATACTTACGCACCTCAATCATGCGTCTCATACCCCGGAATATCCGCTGTTCTATACTCCCATCCTCATGACGCAAGTCAGCTTTATGCCAGTCCATGGCAACCCGGTGAACCCAACGGGAATCCCTCGCCTTGCTGCTATCAGCGGCATAGCTGTAGTCGTTGAGCATACCGAGTTCATCACCAATATAGATCAGGGGAATGCCGCCGAGGGTGAACATAAGTCCGTAGAGCAGCAGCATCTTCGAGACCGCAAAGCCAATCTCCTGTTCATTACCGACTACAATACCCTTCTCCAGCCCGGCCAGGGAGGCACAGGTTCCGGAAATTCTGCAGTCACCGGTTTTCGGGTTTTCCTGGAAGGGAAGTCCCCGGGCAAAACTGCCTGGATATCGTCCGGTATAGAACTCATTGAGAAACTTCCTGTGGAAATATCCGTTGATGCCGATAGCCGCAGCATCACTGTCATCAAAGGTCCAGCCGATATCATCATGAGAGCGGACATAATTCACCCAGGAACATCCCGGGGGAATATAGTACCTGTGGGATATGGACTCCCTGAACAGCCGCGGATCCCTTGTGGCAAGAGCTTCCCAGGCGGTAGCCATGATCAGGGGATTATACGAGAGGGCGCATTCATCCTGGCCGATGTACTGGATCACCTCGTCGGGATGCACTATCGCCTCGGACTTAAACAGCAGGGAGGGAGCAGCAATCGCAGCCATGGCCTTGAACGCCTTAATCAACGTATGGGCCTTGGGCAGGCTTTCACATACGGTGCCCTTCTCCTTCCATACAAAGGCGATGGCATCAAACCGCAGAACTCCGACTCCTACGTTGGAGAGAAAGAGCATCTCCCGGGACATAGCCTTGAACACCTCATGGTTGCGGTAGTTAAGGTCCCATTGGTAGGTATTAAACGTGGTCCAGACCCATTTGCCAATATCATCCCGATAGGTGAAGCTTCCAGTCCTCGCTTCTGGAAAGATATCCCGCAGGTGCAGGTTGTATTCGTCGGGCTCCCGGCGGTCCGGGAAGAGATAGTAAAAATCCTTGTAGTAGGGATCACCCTCAATAGCCTTGCGGGCCCAGATATGCTGGTCTGAAGTGTGGTTCAGGATGAAGTCGAGCACCAGGGTAATCCCTTTCCTCCGAAGCAGCACTGCAAGCTCCCGCAGGTCATCCATAGTACCGAGCCGCTGCTGCACATCCCGATAGCTTGAAACTGCGTACCCTCCGTCATTATCACCATCAGGAACATCAAACAGCGGCATAAGATGGAGATAGGTGATCCCCAGTTCCTCAAGGTAATCGATCTTATCCCGCACTCCCTTCAGGGTTTCGGCATAGAGATCCACATAGACGATAGCCCCAACCACCCGTTGATGGGAAAACCAATCAGGGTTATGTTCGCGTTTGGAATCCATCAACACAAGGCTTCTGGACCGGTGACGGTAGCTGTCCCACATGGAAAAAATGAGGTCTTCTACAAAATAGAGAAAATCAAAGGTGTTTCCGTAGAGTTCCAGAAGCAGGCCGAACAGCAGCTCAAAGTGTAGTTCCAGGCGGCGGGAAAAGTCCTCCCATCGGCGTCCCCGCTTCTGTCCAGCAGGAATCCTTTGGCTCATTCGCTCCAGCAGTTTCCGTGAATCATAAGTCATAGATACTCCTGTCACCTACAGACATTCCCAGTATGTCGATGTTTAGCATTATACACCACCGGTACAGAGGAATTAATCCAATTCGTATTTCTCCATGGGTCAATTTTTCAGGCACCACTCTATAGTAATCCCATGAACAAGTTAAGTCAACGAAGCCGGTTCACCGGAGATACCGTTGAACGAGTTCCAGGTGTTCTTCATAACTGCGTGAATAGTGTATCTGTCCTGTCCGGTCATGCAGATAGTAGAGATAATCAGATGTAGCAGGATGCAGGGCTGCATCAAGGGCCTTCTGGCCCGGCTGGGAAATGCCGGTGGGAGGAAGGCCCCTGCCGCGTCTGGTATTGTAGGGAGTCAGCCGCTCAAGGTCCTCCCGATACAGTGGATTTTCCCAGTCATCAAGTTCATACCGGGTAGTAGCATCTATGCCCAGGGGCATCCCCATTTCAAGCCGCCTCCAGATAATTCCGGCAATCACGGGCATCTCCTCGGCACTTCCCGCCTCCCTCTGAACCATTGATGCAACAATGACAATCTCGGCGACTGAGTAGTCTCCCCGGGCTATGTCCTCAGCATGGGCTGCATGCCAGGCATCAAAACGGTCAAAGGCCTCTCTCATGAACTGGGAGGGACAGAACCCTTCAAGGGTAAGCCGGTAGGTCCCAGGAAAGAGAAATCCTTCGTAAAAGGGGTATTTCCTGCGTATACGCTCCGCTTCAAGCTCTCGGTAAAACAGCTGTGATGAAACCCCGCTGATTGCCCCAACTCTCCGGGCGATCTCGGCGGCGGTTAAACCGGGGAACAGTACAAAGTCGACCTGACGCATGGAACCCCGGACAAGGATTTGTGCTGCTTCACTGACGCTGAGATCACCAGGCAACTGGTATACACCAGCTTGTAATGATCGGTCCAGGTCGTGAATCTGCACATATCGGCGGAATCCCCAGGCACTGGTTATAACCCCTTCATTGCGAAGCATGCGGGAGATCTCTGAAACCGAAGCACCATATGGAATCTCCACCCGGCGGAGATGATGAGATCGGTTCATGGTAACCGCAGTATATACTGTCGCCCCGACAATCAGGAGAGCGCACAAAAAGAGGATACATACCTTTGTCCGGGAAAACCGCTTCCGGGAAGATCTACGCTTCGGCGGCCTGCCGGAGTTCCTCGATCTTTTCACTGTTTTGGCTGACACGGTGTTTTATCTCCCGGATTTCCTTCTGGAGACCAGTGATCTGGGCATGCTTACGATCAATCGCCTGGTTATCTCGATCGATAAGCTGCTTCAAATCATCAATCTTGATATCAGCTTCCAGCTTATTAACCTTGGATTCCTTTTCAGTTATCTTTTCCCGACTCGTGCTGATCCGTTTAAGTGCCTGGGACAACTCAGGAATATCTTTTTTTGTATATATATCCGGACGTTCCACAAGATACGCACCCAGTTGGGAATAGAGTTTCTGGAGGTTTTCTTCATTGACGACCCTGCTTTCCTTGAGCTGCTCAACCCGTTTATCCAGGTTGTCAGCAACACCTGCATGGGAAAGGATTTCCTCATTTTTACTGCGGACCCGTTTTTTATCCTCCAGCTGGCGGTAAAGCGTCTCGTAGGTTTTTTCAAGCCGCTCATACTCACTGGAAATAGTGCTGGCAGTTCTGCTCCTGATATCCTTAATTAAATTGGATGTGCATATCTGCTTTCCTGCTTTCCGGAACAGCTGCTCCCGCTCCTTGTTGAGCACCTCGATTTCCTTTCTAATCTTCTTCTGCCGCATCCGAAGGGACATTCTCTCAATAAATGAAGCCGCAACATAACGCAGTTCAATATCCTTGAGACTTTTCTGGCTTTTTGTAAGCCGGGAATTCTGGTGCAGTACGGAAGAAAAAATAAGGGAAAACTCCTCCTTGGCCTCTCCTGCGGTATATTCCTCATAGGCAATAACACCGATTCTGCTGTAGAGGGAGTTTTTCTCGAATTCGATGGAAGCCAGCCGCTGCTCTATCTGGGAAATCTCCTCGGAGGAACTCCTAGCTCCCATATTGGCCTGATGAATTTCACTGATGACCTGGTCCAGACGTTCAATCTCCCCCTGGATAGATCGGATCTGCTCAATCGTGCCTTCCTCAGGGGCCTCCTTCGGCTTCATATAGGGAGCTACAACACGGCCAAGCTCAGCAAGATGTCCATCAAGCTCCAGCTTATACTTATCCAGTTCCTTAAAAATCGTTGTGATCTGCGACCGTTTCTGTTCCATGCACAATTGCTCCTTATTTCTGCATATGTATCATACCACAATACACTTTCCTTGACAAAGCAAGTGTCAGTTTATATTCTGAGATAACTATAACAATATATGGAAGCTTTGAGTGTCGCTTACAACATGCATACTGTCAGAAGAATTTGAAATACTCTGTGGGGACCTTGGGATAGATCATCCTTCGGTTTTATCACAACAGGCCTTAACCTACTGTGCCAAGCATGGTAAGCGGGACTTGGTATTTGAAGTATCCCCCGGGGATATGCTGATACCCGGAGGAGTTATCCCCTCACTGCTGGTTAAGCGGTATGGAAAGAAGCCGCGTATAGGAAACGTATCAACTGCAATAGTCCTCATGGACAAGCAGATGCTTGAAGCCGCTGATGAGATGCTTTCACGACTGCCTGAAATAAAGAGGCGTCCCTATCGTAACTGGTCTGTAATAGGACTTAATGGGAATGCCCGGCAGGACCTGAAGGATCTCTCCTCAGTACCGGAGCTTCTGGTCTCCACTCCCCAGCGTTTGATTGACCACATTAGAAGGGATAATATTAAGATCTCTACGGCTTCACGGCTCACAGTGCTTCGTCCATGCGGGGGAACTGACGAAGAGCTCTTAAGTTTTGACCATGACGTCCTTTTTATCCATTCGAAATTATCTCCCGCTACAGCAGTACACCTGTTCACTGCATCCCCATATGAATTGGGGGAATTCCAGGAGCTTGTACGCAGACCGAAGGTCGTTTTCCGCCGGGAATGGCATGCAACGGGTAGAATAATTACTGCCTACTGTGCCGACCCACTCAGTCCCGAACTGCTTCGAGATGTCATCTACAGCAGGGGAACAGCCCATGCTGCGGTACTCTGTGAAGACCAGCTTCAGAAGCGGGCACTGGAAGCGGTGCTAGGACAAGCTGCATTACCAATCGATGGGGTAATCACCTGTTTTCAGGATTACCATCCCTCTATGGCCGAAGGAGTCAAAGCAGTGTACTTCTACGGCCTCTCATCAAACTCCCTGCAGGAACTGCTGCATTCAGCAGAGGGAGTATTGCCGGACCTCCCGGAAATTATCATGATTCATCAACCGGGACAGGAACCAATCATTACCCAATTACAGGAGACATGTGATATGAAATCAAAGAAAGCAGAAAAACCTACTAACATGGACATTGACAGCGGAAAGGTACAGATCCTACTTGAGGAAATCAAACAGCACAAGCATCCGGAACGGCTTGCGGAAATGAAGCGGAATATGAAGAAACAGGTCCCTTTTCATCTTCGCTCATATCTACTGGCTTATTTGCTAGGGGAAAAACTCAGCGATGCAGCCCCGAAGAAGAGACGTACCGAAGGCGGACCCCAGGAAGATATGACCACTATCTTTGTCAGCATCGGGAAAAACAGGAAAATGTTTCCCAAGGACCTCATAAGAATGTTCAAGGAAAAGACGAACATTCAGGACAGCGATATCGGCACCGTCCGGGTCCTGGACAATTACTCATTTGTAAATGTATCCCATACGATTGCCCCGCAGGTAATCAACTCCATGGACGGTATGGATGTGCGGGGCAGAACGATTACGGTAAATTTTGCTAAAAAGAAAAATACTTAAAAAGGAACACATCTATGATCCTGAAACAGATTCCCTTGGGGGAATTGGAAACCAACTGCTATATTTTCAGTGCGGATGACCGGGAATGCTGTATTATTGATCCCGCCGATGAGGGAGCCGAGATTGCCCAGTTTGTCCTGCAGAAGCAATTGGTGCCAAAGATGATACTATTTACCCACGGGCATCTCGACCATGTTCTTGGGGCGGCCGATCTGAGTGCAGCTCTTGCAAGGCATGGATACCACTGTATGCCTGCCATCCATGAGACAGAGCTGGACCATACCGGTCCGGGATGCCTTGCTGTACATACAGCACTGCTTTCAGTGGTTGATCCAACGATGATGCCCCGTTATTCAAGTATGATATCCCGTATTCCCCGGGCAGAAACAGTGTTTTCTGGGGGAGAGACGATTGAGGGACTCGGGCTAAAGGTCATGCACACCCCAGGGCACAGCAAAGGCTCTGTGTGCCTGTACCAGAGTGAACTTGGAATCCTGTTTTCAGGAGACACTCTCTTTCAGGGGTCAGTGGGGAGAACGGATCTGCCCGGAGGCAGCAGTCGGGACATGAAGCTGAGCCTTGATACACTTAAGGCTGCCGTCCCGCACAATGTGAAGGTATATCCAGGTCACGGTCCTTCAACAGATATGGAACGTGAGCTGAAGCACAATCCCTACCTGCGCTGAAAACAATCCCCGGAAGCAGTTCCGGGGATTATGTACATTAAGAACCGTTATGTCTGTGATGCTTCTCTTCGCCGTTTTTACAGGTAATGCACAGCAGTGCATAGGGTATAGCCCGGAGACGCTCTTTAGGTATTTTTGTCCCGCAGCTTAGACAGCGCCCGTACTTTTCATTATGAATCCGTGAAATTGCAGATTCAACAAGCCGAAGGGTCTTCACCTCATGATGGTTCAGTGCTTCAAGCTGGCGCTTACCGATATCATCAGCAGCTACATCAGCAAGGTCCTTGATACTCATATCACCGACCATCTGCTTGAAATCCTCATCTTCAGCCATAAACTGTTTTATGATACTTTCCTTTATCTCGAGGAGTTTTTGCTCCATCTCTTCAACAAATACTTTGTCCAACACGTCCTCACCTCCTCAGACGTTGCACTACATGAATTGCTGTTTGATAATATATATTACCTAAATTGTCAACAGGGTCCAATTAGATAATTTCTGCAGG
>SKJE01000061.1 GCA_007116075.1 Spirochaetia bacterium | reverse complement strand
GGCTGTGAAGAAGGTGAATGACATTTATAAGAAATTTGGACTCCGCTGCCCAAAATCTATCCTTCGTAAGTCGGCTGCTGTGTAATTAGAAAAACTGGCCGGGAACTAAAGTTAAGTAGTATTTCTATATCCTAGTTTTCTTTATTGCTGACCCCCATACCCGCTCCTATATACACCTCTACAGTTCCTTTATATAAGCAGCAACCCCATACCGACATGAATTAGCGGAAGAAACAGTTCAGGTGCCATTGGTACACCGACTCCCTTCATTTTTTTTAGTTCTTAACGATCAAAAATCACGGTAGTACATTCAACCACTAATTCTGAAGATCTCTCTTGAAATAATGCCAGTACCAAGCCGCCTACCACAATAATAATGGAGATCAAGCCAAGGGCAATTCCTACGATGCTGCAGGGCTAGCCCACTACAGCTAAATTCTTTTTCTTCATTGGTTTCCTCTATTATGACGATGAGAAATATAAAATAAGTTCCCTGAAAGTATCATAAGCCATTTTTACATCTCGGCATGTTTTAGCAACCACCTTGCTAATGTTTCTTTTAACTCCTGGTGAAGCGGTTTGGAAGCGCTGTCTTTATAGAGAGCTTTGACTTGGGTAATGGAGATGGCATCATTTGCCTCTTTCAGAGGATGGTTCATATTTTTGATGATTTCCCAGGTTGCCTCTCCGCCTGCCAGTCCCGGCAGTTCCGGCAACCTGTTCGGGTCTGACTGAACATCTTTAGATCCTGTTACCGCCAGTATCGGGCAGGTGACTTTAGGCAGGTCTTCTCTAACATTATACGCAAGATGTTCGCGTAACCATTTGGCGTTCATCTTTACTAACTGGATACGAGCCACATCCTTCCGGGTACGGCGAATTTTTCCCATCACCCTCTGGGCCTGCTTTTCTCCTTTCTGGTCAATTTTCAACAAACGGAAGAGCCAACCCTTGACACCTTTCTTACCCAGTAATTCACCATACAACAGCTTTCTTTGACGTTGGAGTGCTTCTTCAATGGTTTCCACGGCCCCAGCCAGAAGAACAATACCGGAAACAGGGTTTTGGGCGCTGTAAGCGCTGATAAGCAGGCATCCTTCACTGTGACCTAACAGGATCACCCGGTCTGGGTCTACTCGAGGATGCCCTCGTAAAAACTGGACACATGCGCCAATATCATCCACCAGGTCCCACATACCGGTTTCAAGATAAGAACCTTCGCTTTTTGCTACACCACGCTTATCGTAGCGCAGGACGGCAAATCCCAGGCCGGTTACAAATTCCGTCAGTTCTTTGTAGGTATCCAGCTTAAATCTGAAACCGGAAACATTTCCGTCCCGGTCTACTTCACCGGAACCTGCCACCACAAGCACGGCGGGGCTCTTTTTTTCACTGTCATTAGGTGTAGTAAGGGTCCCTTGTAGAAGGTATTCTCCCTGGACCGTTACCTCTTCAGACGTAAAGTTGCTTTGCATCAATTAATCACACTCCTGCTTTTTTTGCGAGCCCCTGTATTAGCGTTAATCAAAAAAGCCCCGCATTCTATTTTAACATGGTTTGCATGCGTCAGTTTATTGAGTTTTCCAATAAGTTTTTTAGCCCTTTGCTTTTTAGCATGGCGTTGAGCAGCCCTTATTTCTCCACCCGTGACATCAAGGCTGCACACTCCACGTGGGATGTCTGGGGATAGAGGTCAACACCCTTGAGGCTATCGATCCGGTATCCCGCCTGGAGCATAATCTTCAGGTCCCGGGAAAAGGTGACCGGATCGCAGGAGACCGAGAGAATCTGGTGTGGTTTCCAGGAAAGAAGGGTTCTCAGGGCCCGTCGGTCAATGCCAGTCCTCGGCGGATCCACCACCACCAGGCTGATCAATCCTGCAGGAGAACTCTTTGACCACTTTTCAACCGAAGAGGTAATATACTGCACTGCCGGGGGAAGGTTCTGTTGTGCGTATGCAAGACATCGGGGATCCCGCTCAACCGCAGTAACCAGGTCAAATCGGTCGGCAAGAAAGGCCGCAAAGGTCCCCACACCGCTGAAAAGGTCCAGGGCGCTCTTCCCGTACTGTGCTTCCTGGATCATATCCAGGACAGGGGTAAATGCTTCCACGTTGGACTGGAAGAAAACGCTTCCGTCCGCTTCAAGGAGGTGCTCATGGCCGAAGCTGTCGGAAAGCAGCAGCGTGGTGGACCTAGCGGCATCCCCGATATGGTGTTCCCCTGCCAGGAGGGACCCGGAGATATCAAGGTCTTCTGTTTTTCCTCTCAGCAGTGCATCCAGCCGGGGATCAAGGACCATGCAGGTATCTATCTGCACTGCCCTGGAGGAAGAGCGTTCCCGAAAACCGAGACGCCCGCCGGCTCTATGAAAACGCACCCTCCTGCGGCAGCCCCAGGGTGAAGAGGGAGTTATCTCTATGTCTGGAATATCTATCCCTGCAGTGCGCTTCAGGGCATCTGTAAGGATATCCTGCTTCAGTTTCAGCTGCAGTTCATAGGTGGCGTGCTGGAAATCACATCCTCCACATACACCATAGTACCTGCAGGGAGGCTGGACACGTCCGGGGTGCGGACTGAGCACCTCCCGGAGCTCTGCCTGGAGGTAGTCCTTTCTGGGTTCAGTGACTTTAACAAGTACATGCTCCCCGGGCAGTGCCCCCGGGACAAATACAACCCTCCCGTCATAACGGGCCAGGCCGAGACCCCGGGCGACTATCTTTTCAATGGTAAGTTCCAGAACAGTCCTCCCTTTTTATATGCGATGTCTTGCTCCTGTATCCCCGCATCACCCTTCAAAAATAGGGTGACTCTGACCATGGGCCTATTCTCTTCGAGGGGAAGGGGGTTGTCAAGCCGGTCTAGAAATTGTACTCATCAATCTTGTTAATCAGGGTTCTTCGGGATATCCCCAGCTCCTCGGATGCCCTGGTACGGTTTCCCTCCCAGCGGTGGAGTGCCCGGGCGATTGCCTCCCGCTCAATTTCCTTGAGGGACCAGCCGTCTCCCTCATTAAGCAGGGAGACGGCGCTGGCAGGCATTTTCCCTCCCCGGTCCAGCTCACCGTTTTCCTGGAAGGTGACCCCCCGAAGCTCAAAGTCCTCCGACTCCAGCAGGGGCTCGTCGGAGAAGATGACAGCCCGCTCCAGCACGTTCTCCAGCTCCCGCACATTTCCCGGGAAGGAGTACTTCTTGAGCCGTTCAAGACCCTTCAGGGAGATGCCCTCAATCTTGGTTCCCATGTTCCGGTTCAGCCTGCTGATGATCCCGGCCGCAAGGAGGGGAATATCGTCTTTCCGGTCCCGTAAAGGCGGAATCTCAATATGCACAACATTGAGCCGGTAGAAGAGGTCCTCCCGGAAGGCTCCCTTTCTCACCTGCTCCTCCAGGTTCTTGTTGGTGGCTGCAATAATTCTCGCCTGGATCGGCAGGGCGGTGGTCCCTCCGAGGCGGGTTACCCGCCGGTCCTGGAGAACCCGGAGGATCTTCACCTGGATATTAAGAGGCATGTCACCAATCTCATCGAGAAAGAGCGTGCCCCCGCTGGCAAGCTCGAACATACCCGATTTCCGGGATGCCGCACCAGTAAAGGCTCCCTTTTCGTACCCGAAGAGTTCACTCTCCAGCAGGTTCTCCGGGACCCCTCCGATATTGATGGGCACGAAGGGTCCGTCCTGCTGGGCGGAACTGCTGTGGATCTGCCGGGCTACTACCTCCTTGCCGGTGCCGCTCTCGCCGGTAATCAGGACCATCGCCTGGGTAGGGGCAATCTTACTAATAATTTTGTTGATCTTGCGCATCCCGGAGGACTCCCCGATAAGGTCCCGGGTATCGGTGATTCCCTCGGACCGCTGCCGGGACTCCACAAGGTTACGCATTTTATGGATTTCAGTAAGCTGCTTGAGCCTGATGGTCAGCTCCTCGGGATTAAAGGGTTTGACGATATAGTCCTGTGCACCCTGCTTCATGGCCTGCACCGCATCGGTAATATCACCATGGGCTGATATCATGATGACCGGCATCCTGAATCCCTCCTGACGGAGCCAGATAAGCAGGGAGAGTCCGTCCATGCCGGGCATCTTCAGGTCAAGTACGATCGCATCGTAGGGTTGCTCCTTGAGCATTCGCTGGGCGGACAGGCCGTTTTCGGCCCCCTCCGCATCGATTCCCTCAAGGTGCAGGAATTTCCGTATAAGTTCCCGTATGTTTTTTTCGTCGTCTACAATCAGTATGTTCATGTGATGCCTCCAGGAAGTTTTACTACTGCAATGGTACCGCCCCCGTTTCGCGAATGAATCCGGAGGGTTCCCTTGGCTGCTTCTATGAAGCGCTGGGAAATGGCCAGGCCGATGCCTGATCCGTGGATTTTTGTGGTATAGAATGGATCAAAGAGCTTTTTCTCCTCGCCGTAGGGAATTCCGTCCCCCCGATCAGCGATGGTGATGGTGACAAACCTGCTGTCCGCAACTATCCTCACGCTCACCTGGGGATCCTGCTTGTCCTCCCTGCTCTCCAGAGCGTTCTTGATCAGGTTCTCCATCACCGAACGGAAGCGCTCCTTATCGATATGGACTCTGCAGGAGGGATACTCCTGGTCTGCAAATGATATGTGCTGGTCAAACCGGCCGATGAGCTCCCGGAGGAAGGAGGTCACAGGAATCTCCATGGGTTCTCCCTGGGGGTTCCTGAGAAACTCGCTGATCCTGCCGGTGAGGTGATTAAGTCGGTCTATCTCCTCTTCAATAACCCTGAGATCCCCCAGGTACGCTTCGGGAAGGGTCTTGCGCAGATAGGCGTTCTGGAGGGTAATGGCACTCAAGGGGTTCTTGATCTCATGGGTCAGGGTCCGGGCTGCCTCACCGAGCCGGGCCAGTTGCTCCTGCTCGCTGAGTCGCTGGCGGTACTGGTAGTTGCGTCGATAGAGGTTCCAGATCCCCACTACCGCCAGCAGTGTCATAATGAGGGTCATAGTGAACCAGGTGGCGGAGAGAACATACTGATCCCGGTACATCTGCCCCTCCATCTTTATGAACAGCGCATCGGGTATCCTGATACGGGTATCCCGGTCGAGGATGCCCGGTGCGAATCCGATAATTGGGATGGTGTAGGACATCTGGGCCCGGCGGACAAAGGAGATCGACTGATCCTCCTCATGGTAGATCATGTCGCCCCGGTTATACCTGCTGCCCGGTGTAATATCAATGGAGGCCGGCACTTCACCGAGAGTGAACTGGTTGGTCATGAGCATGCCGTACTGGTCGTAGATCCCGATACCGATGAGGGAGCTCTCCCTGAAGATGTTCTCCACTGCGGCGGGATTCTCGCCGAACTGGAGCAGGAAGTTTGAGAACACCTGCTCCGCCTGGTACTTCATAATGATCTGCTCCCTGCGGTTATTGGAAATAAAGACAAAGGTTATCAAACCGGCAAGGATGAGGAATGCGGCACTGAGGCCAAAGAGTACGAACTTATTCTCCCGGTCCAGATGATGCAGGGAAACCCACGTTTTCAGCCCTTTTTCATTATTCATAATTGAGCGCCTCTATCGGATCGAGCTTTGCAGCTTTCATCGCCGGATAGAGGCCAAAGAAGACCCCCACTGCCATGGAAAACCCGGCAGCAAGCACATAGACATTCACCATGGGGAAAAAACTCCATCCGAAAAACTGCACCGCGGAGCTGCTGATAAAAATCCCGAGGGCGATCCCGAAGATTCCTCCCACCAGAGTGAGGGTCATCGCCTCGATGAGAAACTGGGTCATGATGCGCCTCGGGGATGCTCCGATTGCCTTTCTGATACCGATCTCCTTGGTCCGTTCGGCGACGGATACCAGCATGATATTCATAATACCGATTCCTCCCACCATCAATGATATCCCTGCAATCGCCGCCAGCACCAGGGAGAGGGTATTGGTGACGTTGGCGGCCATATCGGCTATGGTGGAGGGTGTAAAGAGGGTATAGTTCCCCGAACCCACCAGCCGTTCCAGAAACTCGTCAATCTCATCGGCTACGACGAGCACATCACTGCCTGCATCCGCCCTGATTATGTAGCTCTGGATAAAATCGATGTTGACCAGCCGATTCGAATACGTGTTGTGGGGAATGTATACGTGCTGATTGAACTGAATATTGAAGTTGGGGGATTTCTCCTCCATGATCCCCACCACCCGGTAGGTGCGGGCACTACGGCCCCGGAATATCCTGACGAATTCACCCAGCCCTCCGCCGTCGGGAAAGAGTTCCTCCGCTGCCAGGGAACCGAGGACAGCTACCTGTCGATAGTCCTGGTTGTCCATGTCTGTGAAGAAAGCTCCCTCCAGGGATCTATAGTCCATGGCACGGGCAAAGTCCTCCCCTACCCCCATAACTGTTCCTGAATAGGTGTTGCTCTGCCATCGTACGGTGGTGCTATACTGGTTCACCGGGATAATGGTCTCGATGTTGTCTATGCTTCCGGAGATCCGATCTCCCAGTTCCAGGTTGAACTGGCGGCGGATTTCCCGATCCCGGGTCCTGGCATAGACAGAGATGGTCTCCAGCCCCGCCGCTGCAATTTCCTCCTGGATGCTCCTGGATGCGCTTTCCCCGAGATTCACGATAGTAATCACCGAGGCAACCCCGATGACGATGCCCAGCAGTGAGAGCAGGGTTCTGAGCTTGTTGGTGATCATGGACTGGAGGGCCAGTTTTACAAATTCACCGAACATCTAGAGATCCTCCACTATTCTACCGTCCCGCAGGTTGATAGTCCGCCTGCACCGGGTTGAGACCTCGGGATCATGGGTCACCATGATCACAGTCTTGCCCTGCTGGTTGATCTCTTCGAAGAGGTCCATGATCTGCTCACCGGTGACCGTATCCAGGGCACCGGTAGGCTCGTCTGCCAGGATGATTGAGGGGTTGTTCACCAGTGCCCGGGCTATTGCTATGCGCTGTTTCTGTCCTCCTGAGAGTTCATTGGGACGATGTTTCATCCGGTCCGACAGTCCGACCTGCTCCAGGGCAGCCTCGGCAATTACCCGTCGTTCCCGCAGGTGGTACCCCGCATACATGAGGGGTGTCATGACGTTATCCAGGGCGGTCATCTTCATGAGCAGGTTGAACTGCTGGAAGACGAAACCTATCTTCGCATTACGCAGATAGGCCAGGTCCTCTTCGGTAAGCTGGGATGTGTCATCGGAATCGATGAAGATCTTGCCCTCAGTGGGGGTATCCAGACAGCCGATGAGGTGCATCAAGGTCGATTTCCCGGAACCTGAGGGACCCATGATGGCGGTATACTCCCCATGATCAATGGAGAGTGATACGTCATCAAGGGCCTTGATGGTAAATTCACCCATGACATAATATTTCCTGAGAGCATCCAGCTGGATTACCGGATCAGCCATATGCATTATCTCCTGACCCCGGGCGGTCCAAAACGAAAGGAACTATTCCCTCCGGTTCGATCAAGTCCTTGGAGGATCAGTTGATCTCCCGCCTCAATATCACCGGAGATCAGCCGTACCAGTCCGGATTCGAAATATGCAGTACGGACAGTCACCTGCTCTACCTCCCCGTCATCCCGTTGCACCAGCACCCGCTGGGTTCCTTCTGAACTGATCAGAAAGTTCTGTGGAAAGGCAAGGATCTGCTGTTCGTCGCTGGCCACAATAACACCTGAGAAGGTGTAGGAGGGAGAAACATTCGCAGGGGGGTTTTCAATCCTGATTTCAACTTCCTTGACGGCAATACCCTGGCTGGTCACCACCCCCTCAAGGGGGACAGTATGGACTGTTCCCCGGACCATGTTCCGTGAACCGAGGGCGTCAAAGATGAGTTCCACCGGCTGTCCCCGGCTCACTTTGTTGATGTCGAACTCGTCTACTTCCACAACTGATTTGAGGGCACTGTCGTCAATGATTCTCACCGAAGGTACAGACGCTGAGGCACTGACCAGGTCACCGGGATCGATGTTCACCCTGGATATTACTCCGCTGATACCCGCCTTCAGATATGAGTTATCAATATCCTCCAAAAGCAGCTCCCGCTGCATCTCCAGGAGTTCCAGCCGCTTGATAGAGGAGTCAAACCGGGCCTGCTCAATCTCATAGTCCAGGCTGGCAAGTTCATACTCCTTGGTCCTCATCCGCAGCACCGCAACAACATCCCCTGGGGACACCCGGTCACCCGTTTCGACCAGCACCTCCCGGACCTCCCCGGTGGTCCTGAAGAAAAGGTCCTCACTGTGCACGGGCTCCACATTTCCTGAGATCTCCACTTCCTCCCGGAAGGTGCGGGAGGTAACGGTATAGGTTGAACTACTGCGCGCTGCAGCCTGGGCGGCGGTTTCAGCTGCCTGCCTTCTTGCGTTAAAGAAGTAGAACCCGCCTCCAATAAGCAGCACCAGCAGGATGAGTGCGGTTATCCGCCTTCTCCGGGCTTTTCTCTTCCTGTTATCCTTTACGGACCTGGGGCTCTTGCTTTTTCCCGGTTCCGGCTTACCTGTTTTTTCCTGTTCTTTATCGATATCGCTCATATGCTTAGTCCTTGCTCCTTACCTACATAACATGTGACTCAATGGTCCGCTGGAGGATCCAGCCTTCAATGCGTTTCAGCAGGCGGTCATACTCAAGCTGATCCAGACGATGGCGGGCATCCTCGACGCTGCGCTGCCTGCCGATACCCCGTTCCAAGGCTGACCGGGCTTCTTCAAGATCCAGACGGGCATATTCAATCCGCAGTTCCAGCTGGTCCCGGCTGCGCTCCCAGTTCTCCAGGTTCAGCTCCAGCTGCATGTTGGTCCGCCGGTAGGCAGCCTCCGCCTGGTCATACCTGCTCTGGGCAATCCTGATATCATATTCCATATCCCGGCGGGTGAGATCCCGCTGGCCCTTATTCCCGTCAATTCCCCAGCTGCCTTCGACAACTCCCCCCAAGGTGGTGCGTGTACCGAAATTGGCAGTCATCCCCAGAGAAAGGTTCAGGTCTTTCCAGGCTCCCTCAACTCCTGCCTGGATTTCATGGCCCGGCTTGGCCTGGTCCTTTTCGAATCCGGCTCCGTATCCGGCGTAGATGTCCATGTTCCAGCTGTCCTTCAGATACTCCGCAAGGTCTTCCTCAGCCCGGTCAATCGCGATCCGCTGAATCAGCACCGAGGTGTTCCCGAGTCGGGAGGGTTCAAGCAACGGTCGGGGAGCAGGGATATCGGGCACCTGTTCGATGCGCATACCGGTGATCCGCTCAACCTCATCAATGACAAACTCCCGCTCCATGCGCAGGGACCGGAGGTTCCGCTCCAGGGAGTCGATCTGTTCCAGTACCTCCCTGCTTCGGGCTGAGCTTCTTGAATAGGTACCCAGGGAAATATTACGCTCGTGGTCCTCGACAAGCCTATCAAGCTGATAGGTGCTCTCTGCAACCTGCTTGTCAATGACCAGCACCTCCCGGACTGTCTCAAGGACTTTCCTGTCGATGTCTATCATACCCCTCCGGTAGGAGAGCTCACTGGAGAGATAGGATAAGGTGTAATCAATGTCCTCCATAGCACTGGAGTCCTCAAAGAAATGGGTCAGCGG
>SKJE01000125.1 GCA_007116075.1 Spirochaetia bacterium | reverse complement strand
TATTATATAAGAAAGTACCCTTTCAATGAGACCGGCAGGTTTTATTCTGGTGATCCTCAACGGAAAGGCGGCGAAAAAAAATTTGAATATGCATGCAGCAAAAAGGAAATTCTATGAAGAACACTGAGGAAAAGACCAGATTACTGGGTATGGCGGGACAGCGTATCCTGAGCGAATACGAACGAAACGGGGGTGAAGGGTTCAGACAAGCTCTGAGTTATCCCGTCAGACTCGGTCCTGGATATACCCTGTATCCCAAGTCGGTATTCTATAGTGAGGGTATGTACTTCTGTATTGCGGGTATTGAGGGTGAGAAGAAGCTTTGCATTTTCTCCAGGGAAGAAGTCTCTTCTGCATTTCCTGGTGAAAGGATTAAAGCAGGGAACCTTCATGGTGTCCTTGCAGATCGGAACTGGGAGAGCTATCAGTCTGTGCATCCCTATCTCCCCTTTATAAAGCCCGTCTCACTGAGAAACAAACGAACAAGCCTTGGATGCGGGGATCGACTTGGACTGGCTAGTCCCGGGCATATCCGTGCCTGTGAAGGATATGATATCCATCCCGTTCTTGCCCAGCAGTCAATCCGGGAACTGACCCTTACTGACCGGACCTATAAGGGCGTGGTAAGTGATGCCGCATTTCTCACCCTGCAGGAAGGATTTACCCGGGGCTACGGTGCCGACGGGGATCACATAAAGCTCATGGATGATATCAAGGTGGCCGTTGCAGCGGATATGCCGATGATTACACTGGATTTGACAGAAGTGATGGATCCCGCCCCGGCAGACTGGGGACAGGAAAAAATCGATCAGGAGTTTGAACGGTTAAACCAGGACTGCAGAGAGCGAGTGCTGGAAGACTATGCCGGAAAGACCTTCAACCTTGAGAAAAGCTCCCTGCACATCTCTGCCGAAGAAGCAAAACGGTGCGCCCTGATATACTGGAAAGCCATAGACTTTACCCAGGAGGTTGACAGCTACCTGAGACAGGAGCGGGGGGACGCCTACGACCTTGAGGTCAGTATTGATGAAACAACGACACCTACCATACCGAGTCATCATCTGTTTATTGCTGCAGAGCTGCAGAGAAGAAATGTAACCGTGAATTCCCTTGCGCCGCGTTTTATCGGTGAGTTCCAGAAAGGGATCGACTATATTGGGGATTTGGATACCTTCGAGCAGCAGTTTGTGGTCCATTGTGAGATATCAAAGGTTTACGGCAACTATAAGATGTCTATCCATTCGGGGAGTGATAAATTTTCTGTCTATCCGATTATTGGAAAGTTAACCGACATGAGGGTGCATGTGAAAACCGCAGGGACAAGCTGGCTTGAAGCGGTTCACACAATATCCCATGTAGATACCGATCTCTTCAGGACAATGGTGGCCCAGGCGAAAAACTATATCCCTGAGGCGCTTAAACTCTACCATATCACTGCAGACTTCTCTAAAGTTCCCGATCCCAAGGAATTGAGCGATAGTGAGCTCTACAGGTTCCTGGAGGAAATAGAGTCCCGGCAGATGCTCCATATCTGTTTTGGATACCTGCTTTTTGATCCGCTTATCCGGGAGAAGTTTTTCCAAACCCTTGCAGACCATGAGGAATATCATTATGAAACAGTTAAACAGCATATGCTCCGGCATATAACCCTGCTGGGAACTCCGACTGTATAGGTATTGTAAGCAAAGAATGAATCGGCCGGAGACTTCATGCTGTTCGGCATTCTTTTACGGGTGCTTCGGGTTGCTGCCGGATATTACCATTTCCCGGGTGGTCCAGGGAACAGCAAGGTCCTGAAACAGTGCAATGATAGCATCCGCCTGCATGCCGGTGAACTTGTATGTAGCGGTCAACCACCGGGATAGGTCGTTTCTGCTGAGCAGCCGCTCTTCCTGATACCGGTACTCCTGAATGTGCACATCCTCAAGCAGTTTCTCAAGCAGGTGTATATCAGGATCCTGGAGACTCTCATAGATCTCCCTTTCAGCTTCCAGTAGTATGGTTTTAAGCTCCTCTGGTCCCGGAATAATGCTTTCGGGCTGGAACCGTCCTGAGGGGATCGCCTCGACACAGTCTGAAAGCCGGGTACTGCCTGAAGGGATGCTCTCGGTAAGACATATCTGTCCCTCCGGTGCCAGCAGTACCGCTGCGCTGCTGATAAGATGCTGCTGGTCGTCAGTACGCAGCAGCGCATTTCTTCCGATGACTGCTTCAAACAGCAGGGTATCGGGCTTCTCCTTGATAAACCCATCCAGGGAACCCTGGATGAGCACTGGCCTCTGGAGTTCCTCGAGATACCGGGCATAAGCAGCTGAACGCTCCAAAGTCTGCTTATCCTGTATGACCGCATAGACACCGCCCTCTGGCACCCGGCGGCAGGCCTCCCATAGGAGGATCCCTCCGGTACCGCTGATCTCGAGGATCCTGCTGTGCCGGGTAAGCTTGAGATCAGAGAAGATCCGGGAACGTGATTCCTCAAGCACACTGCTCCTGGAGCTGCTCAGCCGGGAGAGCCAGCGGTCCCTGCTGGTGTCAGGGGGAGAGAAGGTAAGTGTCTCGGGTACCGCATCAAGGGAGGCTGCTTCCAACTGCACCTCCCGTTTCCGGGCAACCTCATCATGGATGGTCTGCTCATAGCCCTGACGGGAGGGCTGGTAGAATACCCGGTTGCGCATATCTCCGGGAAGATACTGCTGGGCTACCCAGTGATCCCGGTATGCGTGGGGATAGAGATACCCCTGACCATGGCCGAAGCCCTCTCCGTCCCGGGAGGGATCCTTCAGATGCACAGGCACCTCCCGATGTTCTTCGTCAATTGCCTTGAGGGCATCAAAGAATCCAAGGGTACTGTTTGACTTCGGGCAGGTTGCGAGATAGAGGGCTGCCTGGGTGAGATGAAACCGGCCTTCCGGCAGGCCGATCCGGTCGAAGGCAGCAGCTGCAGATTCAACGACTCCCAGGGCCTGGGGATCCGCCAGTCCGATATCCTCACTCGCTGATATCAACAACCGGCGGAAGATGTAATGGGGGTCTTCCCCGGCCTTGAGCATCCGGGCGAGCCAGTAGAGTACTGCATCGGGATCCGAGCCCCGGACAGACTTGATGAACGCGCTGATGACGTCAAAATGATAGTCCCCCTCCTTATCATAGAGCACCACCTTTTTCTGGATGCTCTCCTCTGCGGCCTCCATGGAGACAGTGATGGTGCTTCCCTCGGGCGGGGGGAACTGTTCCCCGGTGGTTTCGACTGCAAGCTCCAGGGCATTGAGCAGGCTTCTTGCGTCTCCATTAGCAATATCCACCAGATGATCAAGGGCACCCGGTTCAAACTGGACGTTAAACACACCGTAGCCGCGCTCACGATCACTGAGGGTTATATGGGCAACCTGAAAAAGGTGTTCCCGCTGAAGGGGAAGCAGCTGGAAGATCCTGCTCCTGCTCACCAGGGCACGGTTCACCTCAAAGAAAGGATTCTCCGTGGTGGCACCTATAAGAATCACCGTCCCGTTCTCCACCCAGGGAAGCAGTGCATCCTGCTGGCTCTTGTTCCACCGGTGCACCTCATCTACAAAGAGAATAGTACGCCGCTGGTAGAGCTTCAGCCGGTTCTGGGCAAGCTCTATTTCCTCCCGAAGCTGCTTGACTCCTGAGAGCACCGCATTCATGGTGGTGAAGTGGCTTTTGGTCGTATTGGCTATGACCCGGGCAAGGGTTGTCTTGCCGGTACCGGGGGGGCCGTAGAAAATCACTGATGAAAGCTGGTCTGCCTGGATGGAGCGACGCAGCAGCCGCCCTTCACCGACGATATGTTCCTGTCCCACATATTCTGCAAGGGTACGGGGGCGCATCCGGTATGCCAGAGGCTGGTGTTCCTGCTGCTCTGATGAAAAAAGATCCATGTCCAGCAGTATACAGGAAATCCGGCTGTGATGGTATGGGCACGGGGATAAGTTTTTTTCAGAAGGATAGAACGGCGGCGCCATGAAGAAGGCGCCGCACATATATCTTGTATTCTTAGAGGAATATGAAGCCGATCAACATGATAATAATGATTGCAACAACTCCTTGTACTCCAGTTACGCCGGTCTGTGTTTTATAGGCTGTTTTTGTATCCATATCGGAGAACTGGGAAACAACCCAGAAATAACTGTCGTTTGCATGGGATACAACCATAGACCCGGCACCGATTGCCAATACAACAAGTATGCGTCCGAGGGACGAGGTCATTCCCATTTCTCCCATCAAGGGTGCCACCATTGCTGAGGTGATAATCATAGCTACCGTTGATGCTCCCATGGCTGTCTTCAGCAGTGCTGCAATAATGAAGGGCAGCAGCAGGCCGATGTTATACTGGAGCAGTCCGCCGCTTAATGCATCGGCTATCGGGAGTTCCCGAAGGATTAGTCCAAGGGCTCCGCCTGCTCCGGTGATGGCAAGAATAGATGCTGCCTGTCCGATACCACTTGAAACCCAGGAAAATCCATTTCCCTTTTCCTCTTTCGGCATCAGCCTCATGGCGAGACCAACTCCGATAAGCAGGGCGGTTACAGGGTTTCCAAAGAAATTGAAGATTGCCCGGAGGGTTCCGTCGCCGAAGGGATAGCTTGGAAAATCAGATATCGATTTTAAAGCGATCAGGATGATCGGTACAAGAATCGGCATAAACGATTTTCCCTTAGCCGGCAGGGATCCGTAGCGTTCCACGAGCTGTTCAACGGTTGCCTCGGGATTAGCTTCGATAAAGAACCGGGAAGAGATCCGGGTTGCATAAAAATATCCAGCGAAAAGCACCGGAATGGCTACCCCTAGACCTACCAGGATGAGCATTCCCAGATCTGCATTCAGGGTTCCTGCCATAATAATCGGTCCCGGGGTAGGGGGTACCAGACAGTGGGTTGCATAAAGTCCTGAGCTGAGGGCAGTCGCCATGACAGCAAGGGACGTATTTGACTTCTCTGCAAGAGCCCGGTTGATGGGACTGAGAATTACAAACCCTGAGTCACAGAACACAGGGATACTTGTTACCGCCCCGGTAAGGCTCATAGTCAGCGGAGCTTTTTTGGAACCGACTATGTTCAGAATTGTGTTGGCCATCGTAAGGGCCGCACCTGTTTTTTCAAGTATGGTTCCAATAATCGTTCCAGCAATAATCACGATTCCTATGCTGCCAAGGATTCCTCCAAATCCTTCGGTGATCTTAGAAATGGTCATATCGACACCGAGACCACCGGACATACCGACGAAATACGCTGCAAGCAGCAGCACAATGAACGGGTGCCACCGATATCGAGATATCAGTACCACCGATCCGACAATTGCGACCGCTATGATCACAAATAACATTAATCCGCTTGTCATGCTCTCCTCCTTCAAGCAATGTGAGTGGAAATACCTGCAGTCAGCTGCAGGATATAATCAGGGAATCCCCTGTATGATTATGATAGTAATTACTGCAGACTTCCTGCAGTCGTTTCATCCCGTAGTCACCTGTGCAATGGGACATGCCGAGCAGTGTCCGGTCCATCTGTTTGAAAAAACCTATTGCCTGATCCAGGCGATGCCCCTGGGCTTCCACAAGGTGGGTGCCTCCCAGAACAGCGTAGAGCGGTTCCTTAAAACGCTGCTGTACTGAAGAAATTATGTTGAGTATGCCGGGATGGGAGCAGCCTACCAGCAGCACCAGTCCCTTGGGGGTCCTGATTACAACGGATATCTCATCGGAGAAACTGTCTGTTACATAGGAATCTCCTTCAGGAATGACAAATCTCGGATTTTTCCAGGCGGTGTCTACATTTCTTGGAAAATTGGTGATGAGGTATACATCTGGGAGGATGGCTTCCAGGTCATCTCTATGTTCATGCACATGTTGTCCGGATGTGATGAGCTCCTCCCGGGTAAAGCTGCTGCCGAGATACATACGAGAAGGACCATTCAGGGCATACTTTGGTGTGAAAAATCCCTGCCCCACATGGATATGTAACGGGTTATGTGTATTTTGGATGAGTGTGCTGAGTCCGCCGGTGTGATCATAATGGTTATGGCTTAATACTACATGCGTAATCCGGTCAAGAACCGGAAGGTTCAGGACTGATGCATTGTCAAAAAAGGCCTTCGATTGTCCGGTATCAAAGAGCAGGGCATGAGCTGGAGTTTCGATGTAGAAAGAAAGGCCGTGCTCGCTGCGAAGTCCGTCGTGTTCTCCTGGTGTATTGTCTACCAGCGTAGTAATTGTGACTGACACAGGGTCCTCCTGAATTACCTGAATAAATTCATCAGTTATAAGATGTCTGATAAGTTAGGTTATCATAGAATATTTGGCTTTACAAGAGAAAAAAGAAAAAAATTATGTCTCGATACCGAGGGAACGTTTGGTGTATCCCTCAATTGATGTCAGGGCCTTGAGAAGATGTTCACGCATGAGACGGGAGGCGGTCGCGCCGTCATGGCCGATGATAGCCTGAAGGATCTCACCATGTTCATCAACAGTACGTTCCATCCTGCCCGGTGTGTGGAGACTGGCTATCCATCCCTCATTCAGCGTCTGTGCCATAGTCTTCATGAGTACACTAAGGGTCCTGTTTTTTGTTGCCCTGGCGACAATCATATGGAATTCACTGTCGCAGGAGATTACCTGTTCCATCTGCTGATCCATAAGGTGATTAATAAACTCCTGATATACGTTCTTGAGGTCAGAAATATCCTTATCATCTGCTTTTCGGGCAGCTTCAGCTGCGGCGTGGGGTTCTATAAGCAGCCTAACCTCAAAATGTTCCATGAGAAGGTCCGTATTGTCCACAACCCAGCTGGTGATAGCAGGGGGCTGCTTTGGGGGATTACAGATGAATACCCCCTTACCCTGGTGTACCCGGACTACACCGGTAACCTCAAGAATTCTGATGGATTCACGTATTGAAGAGCGGCTCACTTCAAGCTTTTCAGTCAGCTGGTGCTCGCTGTAAAGTTTATCACCGGGTTGCAGGCCCTCCGCTTCAATGATTTCCTTGATTGCATCGGTCACCATCTGGGGAAGTCGCTGTTTCTTTAATGATCGCATGCAATAATCATATCACAGTGGAGTAATACTTCGCAAGTACTTGTCAGACATCTTTTATTGATCCCATTTCATCCATGGTGAAGATTTCAAGATGTGTGCGAAGTTTGTTGAAAGAACGCAGATATGACTCTTGTCACTTGACCAGAATGATGGTTTGTATGCACATTAGAGCGAGAAAACACAACTTTGGAGGTAATATACCTATGGCATCAGCACGGGAACAAGTACTGCGTGTTGCAAAGACTCGGGAGCGGAGCATCCTGAGAAACGTATATCTCTGGATGACCGGCGGGCTGACCCTGACCGCGCTGGTCTCATACACCGTAGCCAGTTCACCTGGACTATTTAATTCCCTGGTGGCGACACCCGGCATGTTCATGGTGCTGATCATAGCCCAGTTCGGCCTGGTGATCTATCTTTCCGCTAGACTAAATCATATGAAGGCTTCCTCAGCGGTGCTCTCCTTCATCATCTATGCACTGCTCAACGGAATAACCCTTTCGGTGATTTTCTACGCCTATACCGGAATCACCATATCCCGGGCATTTTTTACCACCGCTGCAGCCTTTGCGGGGATGAGCATCTATGGTATGACCACCAAACGGGACTTGAGCAGCATCGGATCCTATCTGGTAATGGGACTCTGGGGCATTATCATAGCCACACTGGTGAACTTCTTCATCGGCAGTTCCACCATCTACTACATGGTCTCCTATATCGGGCTGCTGGTGTTTCTCGGTCTGACCGCCTGGGATACCCAGATCATCATGAAATGGAACCAATCCTATGGGTCATCCATGACCGAGGAAGCCTACGTAAAGCTCTCAATCCTCGGCGCCTTGAAACTCTATCTTGATTTCATTAACATGTTCCTGTTCATTCTGAGAATATTCGGAAGACGAAACTAAGCACTGATAGACAACTTATGTGATGCCGTCGGAGTCGACGGCATCATCTGTGTCTCCCTGGAGTATACCCATGGATCAATCAATGTCCCGTCTGAGGAAGGTGTGGATACTCTTCTCAACCTTCTTCCGCATCGGAACCTTTACCATCGGAGGCGGCTATGCCATGCTGCCGCTCATTGAGCGTGAATTTGTTGAACGAAGGAAATGGGTTACCCAGGAGGAGATGATTGATATTCTTGCAATTGTCCAGTCCCTTCCCGGTATTATTGCAGTCAATTCTTCGATCTTCATCGGATACCAGGTGGCACGTATTCCCGGTGCAATTATTGCCACTATAGGACTGATTATCTCTCCTATTCTTATTATCACCGGATTTGCATATCTCTATATCAATGTGCAGGATGCAGATTACCTGCAGGGACTGTTCATCGGTGTCCGCGCAGGGGTGACCGCCCTGATCCTGCTTGCAGGTATCAGGCTCGGTTCCAAGGTACTGACCAACAAGTTTTCCTGGTTAGTGGCAGCAGTATCCCTTCTGGCAGTCTGGATCTTCAATATCCACGCCGGACTGGTGATCCTTGCAGCCGCAGTACTTGGCTTTGTGGTATTCGGACTGCTCAAGGGGGATAAGAGATGATCTACCTTGAACTGCTCTTGACCTTCTTTCGCATCGGTATGCTCGGCTTTGGCGGGGGCTACGTCATCATTCCCCTGCTCAGTTCTGAGATCGCCCGGAATCACTGGCTCACCGGACAGGAGTTTGCCGATATCGTTGCGGTCAGCCAGATGACCCCGGGCCCCATCGGGATCAATGCGGCTACCTTCATCGGCATCAGGACAGCCGGAATTCTCGGCGGGTTGTCCGCTACCATCGGTATGATCCTTCCCTCATTGATTCTCGTGGTCATCACTGCCCATATGATGCAGAAATTCAAGGAGAGCACTCTGGTGCAGTCTATCCTCAAGGGAATACGGCCTGCGGTGATCGGCCTGATTGCCTATGCGGTCATCTTCTTTGCGTCAATGTCCGTTGTGACCGGATCCCTGTTTGAGAGGAACTTATCCCTGGAACTGCGGGGACTGGTCATATTCGCGGTAATTCTGGTACTGACAAAAGTGAAGCGCATTCACCCGATCCTGGCCATAATTATCTCAGCGGGACTGGGACTGCTGCTCTACAGATTCTAGTAGGAGATCTCCTCACCGTTACTCCTGGTGACCTTGGCATCGTCAAAGCTCGCCATGTCAGCGGCAATCGCCATGCTGAGGTCCAGGAGGAATGCGCCAATCACCGCACCGGTACCCTCACCGAGCCGCATGCCGAGATCAACCAGAGGTTCCAGGCCCATGGCATCCAGGAGCACCCGGTGGCCGGTCACTTTGGACTGGTGGCCGGCAAAGAGAAACTCCCTGACCGAAGGATCAATGAGCCATGCCATATAGGCAGCTGAAGTAACCGGAAAGCCGTCGATCACGCAGGCTGTACCGGTGCCCCGGAGACCGAGAATGAACCCGGTCATCTGGGCAAGCTCAAATCCCCCGAGTTTCTCCATTACATCATAGGGCCCTGTGTAGGGTGCATGGCGGCTAACCGATTCGAGGATGACCCTCCGTTTGTGCTCCAGCTGCTTATCGCTGATACCGGTACCCCGGTCAATGATCAGCTGCTCATCACATCCTGATGCAACCGCCAGGGCGGCCGCCGATGAAGTGTTGCTGATACCCATATCTCCAAGGGCGGTGATGACGCATTCCCTGGATACCGCTTCCCCGGCTGTCTCTTCTCCGAAGGAGAGGGAAGCCTCCAGGGCTTCACGACCCATGGCCCGGGTATGGCGGAAGTTTTCAGTACCCCGTCCTGCTTTCCTTGTGATGATGCCTTCGTGGTTTATATCGTTTGCGATACCGGCATCGATCACGGTGATGCTGCAGCCGCAAGTACGGGCAATGACATTGATTCCCGCATGACCCGCCAGGAACGTATTCACCATCTGCCGGGTCACTGCCTGAGGATACATGGAAACCCCCTCCTCATTGATGCCGTGATCACCGGCGAAGACGAACACCTCCTTCCTGCCCCGTAGTGGAGGAACCCGCTGCTGGATATCAGCCATCTGGAGGGCAAGCTGCTCCAGCCTGCCGAGGCTGCCTACAGGTTTTGCCAGGTTGTCCAGGTGATGCTGCATCAGTTCTTTTATCATAACTCCCTCACATTCACATTGTGTATGACTATTCTCTGGTCCTCATATACTGTTATCCGGCAGAAGTTCCCCCGCTGGACGGAGAATCTCCAGTGCCCCATGATACCCGCGCCGCTCAGATGGGAAAGAAGAGATCGAATTGGACCTGCATGGGTAACAACCAGATATCTTCCCGGTGCTCCTCCCAGGATATATCGGTTCCACCACTGTACTGACCGGCGGTGCATCTTCACCAGGGGTTCTCCCTCCGGCGGGGCGTGGTACAGGGGATCGCTGATCCATCGTTGGATATCCTCGGGCCAGCGTTTTTTAATCTCATCGTATTGAAGGCCCTCCCAGACTCCGAAATCCAGCTCCCGCAGTTCTTCACAGACAACAGCCTCCCGGGACCATGCTCCAATGGTCTCA
Source organism: Spirochaetia bacterium (assembly GCA_007116075.1). Classification (GTDB taxonomy): domain Bacteria; phylum Spirochaetota; class Spirochaetia; order PWKH01; family PWKH01; genus PWKH01. The sequence goes on along the minus strand of SKJE01000125.1, from coordinate 18,246 downwards.
AGACACCGCTTCAGGGGGCTGGAGAATACAACATCGGGGCTGAACGTAGGTAGTATGGTTTCTATAAGTGCCTCTGACCGGGTCCTTCCCTCCTCAGAGAGAGAAGGATCGGTCCTGCATCCAATATATCCCGGGGCATCAATCTGGCCATGACGCAGCAGCAGTATATCTTTCATCATATAACCTCCCAAAGCGGAATGATCAGCACAAGAGTGATCACCTCGCTGTATTCTATCACTGCACCATAGACATCACCGGTGAGTCCACCCAGCTTCCGGGACACCCGCAGGCACCCGGTCAGTATGATCAAGCCAGTTAAGATCACCAGCAGTAACCCCGGCAGACCCGCAATCAGCCAGGCAAGGAGCAACGTGAACAATGCAGCCGAGAACAGATGGCTTGTCCTGCAGGAGCTCTTGAACACTGAACCCATACCGCCTGATCGGGCAGGGGGGAAGAGCCTGATTGCCGCTACCGCCATGAGCCGGGCAGTCATAGGTACAAGAGGAAGCAGGAAGACCATCTCTGAGATGAGCAGTTCGGCAATCATCATGAGTTTTACCAGCAGCAGTACCACCAGGGCGATCACACCGAAGGCACCGATGCGGCTGTCACTCATAACTCTCAATCTATTCTCCCGGGTACGTCCTCCCGCCCAGCCGTCGGCGAGATCCGCCGCGCCGTCCAGGTGCAGTCCCCCGGTGATAATTACCCAGAGGGCGAGGATGAGAACTGCCGAAGCATAGGGGGACCAGAGGGGAATCAGGGCAATAAGGGAAAGCAGTATCCCTATGAATATTCCGACAACAGGGTAGTAGGGGGATGACCGGGCTATATCCTCCAGGGTCTCCTCTGATGAGCCGGGCAGCGGGAGGATGGTGAGAAACCGAAGGGCGCTGAAGAGTTTCATTGTCCTCCCCCTGGTTTCAGCTGCTGGGGTATACCGGCGATCATCATGATCACCTCCCGGGCAGATCCGGCACATTGCTGGTGGGTCATCCCTGCGATATCCTGGAAGAGTCCACCGAGGTAGGTGGGGGCAACCAGTCCAGCCTCAACATAGTTTGAGATGAGGATCACCTCGCAGGAGCACTGAGAGGCTTCATCCAGCAGGGCCTCAACTTCCCCGAGCACTGCCCGGTGGGCCTCATCCCGGTCAGGAGGATCTCCCAGTTCCATGAGCAGGTTGCTGCTCAGCAGGGTCAGGCAGTCCAGAATGACCGCAGATTTCTCCCTGGATGCCTCCCTGATCACCTCGGATACCCTCAAGGGCTCCTCAAGGGTGATCCAGTGACTCGGTCGTGCTGCTTTATGCTCAGCAATTCGGCTGCGCATCCCCTCATCCCTGCCCTCGGCTGTGGCTATGTAGAGCACCGGAAGCTGCAGTTGGGCTTCCCGTTCCCGGGCACGCTGCTGCGCCCAGGATGACTTGCCGCTTTTGGTGCCGCCAAGCACCAGTGTAATATGATTCATGATGAGCATCTTAGAGAGCTGGCGGAAGGAGTGCAAGGGGAAGAGTTATAATCTCTGTTCTAAAAATTGCTTAAGTGCCTGAAATGAGCGCTGCGAAAGCTCTGCCTCCCAGCTTCTGGTACCCATATGCTGAAGATAGTGGGCATCGGAGTTAGTTATGACCCGGTTGTGGTAGGTTTTTATCCGGGTGGGTAGACGCACCACCTCAACAGCGCTGTAGGGCAGATCAGGCAGGAAACCGATCTGGGAGGTTACACTGAAGGCGCTCCGGTCAATGTGGGCAGGGATGAACAGCCCGTTGTATCCCTGTACTTCCGAGAGCAGCTGCTCAAAGGTGATCTCGCAAGCGCTGTAGAGACTTTTTTCAACTTCTCCGAGGATTTCATCTTGGGCATTTACATAGACCTGGTCTCCCAGGCGTACGGGGTTGTTGGGGATATCTGGGAGGAGGGATTCAATGAACGTCCCAAAAGCACATGCGATATCAAGGGTTTCAAAGAAGCAGGTTACATGGATCTCCTCCCGGGTGGTGACCTCAATACCATAGAGCGGAAGGATATCCTGTTGTCTGCAGCATTCATCAAAGGCACCCAGATTCCTGGTGGTATTGTGGTCGGTCAGCCCCAGCATGGAGATACCCAGTATTTTTGCCTGTTCGGCCATGGCCGCAGGGGACATTTCCAGACTTCCGCAGGGGCTGAGACAGGAGTGGTTGTGCATGTCAATCCGGTGGATCATGGTTATACCAGTTCCAGCCCCCGGGCTATCTTCCAGGATGCGGTGAACTGGTTGTCCGGGGTTGAGAGCACCGCTATCTGCTCCTGGGCTGCAGCATCCAGCATCTCATCGGGAGCTCCCCGGCGACTGCAGAGCACGATAGCCCGGATTCCGGCAAGGGATGCCACAGCTACAGTATTCCGGTGTCCCTGCACAGTGATCAGGACACTTTCTTCTGGTGCTTTGCCCATGACATCGCTAAGCAGGTCGGATGTATAGGCGTCTTTGATTTCAATATCCCCCTGGGGCTTGTAGAGGGGCTTGTAGCCGAGGGTCTCTATCAGATATTGCAGGGTCATTATAGAACCTCCTGTGGGGTAGGGTAGTACCATATGGTTGATTTCACCTCTGTCCCGTTGACGGGTTGGGAGGTGATGGAAAAGTCATCGGAAACTCTCTTTGCATTGGGCAGGCCCATACCGGCACCGAAACCCAGTGAGCGTACCCAGGGATTGGCAGTGGTGAATCCTTCGGTCATGGCATCTTCAATATTGGGTATGCCCGGTCCTTGGTCTTTGGCTGTTACCTCTACCCGGTCGTTAAAAAAATGGGAGATAATTTCCCCGCCGTTCGAATGGACCACGAGATTCATCTCCAGCTCGTAGGCTGCTATGGCTGCCCGTCGGATCACCGGGGAAGGGATTTTGTGGGCCTTCAGGCGCTTCTTGATCTCCATGGAGGCGACTCCCGCTTTCTCAAAGTCATGTTTTCTGATCCGGTAGACCCGCTTTCCCTCAAGCTGTGCCTCCGGAGGCTGTGCCGCGGCCTGGGACTTTTCCATGGTGTCGATCTCCTTGTTGATCTCCATGAGCAGCTTTGTTGTGATGTCCCGGGATGTGATCACTCCCACCAGTTCCTTGTTCTTATTAAGAATGGGGAATCGGCGATAACGGTGCCTGTCAAGGTAGGTGATGGCAAATGAGACCGGCATATCATCTTCAAGGACAATGAGATTCCGGGACATATGGGCTGAGGCCGGCTCTTCGATATAACCCTTATCGAGAGCCTGGATAATGTCGTCCATGCTCACGATGCCGAGGATCCGCTTTCCCTCGACAACAGGAACCCCTGTGATGGACTTTTCTCTCATCAGCTTCTGGATGTCCCGCATGGAAGATTCTGGACTGGCGGTATAGGGATTACGGCTCATAACATCCTTGATTTTGAGCCGGTATATCAGCTCCAGGATAACCGTAGGTGAGGTATATGTATTTATTGGTATAGTCTGCATGATTAACAGTATACCCGTTGCTTGGAAGGTTTGCAATAAATCTGCAATTCCGATAGGATCTCTTTTCATGAAAGATCAACGACATGGCCAGCTGGCTCACCTGCTGGTGAATTATTCTGTTGCCCTCAAGCCGGGAGAATCCTGCCTTATCCAGGCGGTGGATGTACCCGTTGAAATGGTGGAGGCTCTGGTGGAGGCGGTATATAACGCCGGGGGGTATCCCCAGGTACGGCTGCTTTCGGAGCGGCTTCACCGGGTCATGCTTGCACAAGCGAGCGAGGAGAGCCTCCAACGGCAGGCTGATGCTGAAGGGTACCAGATGGAGCGCATGGATGCCTTTATCGGCATTCGGGGCCACCAGAATCCCCTGGAGACTGCTTTGATCGGCGACAACCGGCATGCACTCTATATGAAGCGGTTCAACCATCCGGTGCACCACCTGATCCGAATCCCCAAGACCAAGTGGGTTGTTCTGCGCTATCCCACCCCGACCATGGCATACCAGGCAGGTTTGCCCACGGAGGACTTTGAATCCTTCTATTATGCAGTCACCGCAGAGGTCGACTATGGGCGTATGAGCAGGGCCATGGACAGTGCCTGTGCCTATATCGATCAGGCAGACCAGGTGCGCATCATCGGACCGGGAACGAACTTGAGCTTCTCCATCAAGGGTATGGGATCGGTTAAATGCGATGGACACCGCAATATTCCCGACGGGGAGATATACACCGCCCCGGTCAGGGACAGTGTAGAGGGTAAAATCACCTATAATGTTCCCTCCACTTACCAGGGATATACCTATCGTGATATTACATTTGTCTTCCGCCAGGGGAAAATTGTCGAGGCCGGGGCCAACAACACCGGCAGGATCAATGCACTGCTGGATACCGATAGGGGAAGCAGGTATATCGGTGAATTTGCACTGGGGGTGAACCCGGGTATCATCAATCCTATGGATGAGACCCTCTTTGATGAAAAAATCATGGGATCATTCCACTTCACTCCGGGAGCCGCCTATGCCTCCTGCGATAACGGCAATGAGAGCGCTATTCACTGGGACCTGGTCTCCATCCAGCGTCCGGAGACGGGTGGCGGCGAAATCTGGATGGACGGGGAGCTGATCCGGAAGGATGGACTCTTTGTCCATGAAGCCTTTCTGGGACTCAATCCTGAACGCCTAACCGAGGAGAATATCACATGAAACAGCGCACAGCAGTCAAGGGTGTCGAGTTCGGACTCTACGGAGCTTTTATGCTCTATGCTTCCACGGTGGTAGTCACCCCCATGGCACTGCTGCCTATGGCAGCTGAGTTCGGTTTCACCTTCTCCGGGGGAGGGGCTATTGAGTTTTCTCGAAGCCTTCTTTTGGTGGGTATGCTTCTCTTCAGCGGGTATGCCGCATCACGGTGGGGAAAAGTCTCGATGATAACCCTGGGGATGATGATTATCTCCCTGTGTCTGCTGCTCTATTCCTTCTCGACGGGATATTGGATGGTGGTGCTGGCCATGGCGGGCATCGGTGTAGGGGGAGGCCTGGTGGAGGCACTGGTTAACCCCATGGTAGAAGATCTCTATCCAAATGATTTTGGGGGAAAACTCAATCTTGTAAATGCCTTCTTTTCCATCGGCGTTCTGGTGACGGTGGTTGGCGCCGGGGAACTGCTGACCAGGGGGTTTTCCTGGCGGCTGATTTTCGTAATCCTCAGCATCGTCGGACTCGCCATGAGCCTCATGTTTTTCTCGTCAGGACGCAGGGTGACACTTCCCCGGTCTGCCCATTCCCCATACCATATTGGACAGATACTCAAGGACCCCCGGTTCTATATGCTGGGTGCGGCAATGTTCTTTGGAGGAGCTCTGGAGAGCGCATTCACCTTCTGGAGTGCCAGTTACCTGCAGGTCTCCTTCGACGCACTGCCCCGGGCAGCGGGTATCGGGACCGCCCTTTTTGCCGGTGGCATGGTAGTAGGACGCATCGGGGCGTCAAAATTGACAAAAAGAATAGGTATGCACAGGACCATCATGCTCTCTGCGCTGCTTGGTATGGTGGTGGGAGTGGTCGCATATACGATATCCGGGCTGCCGGCATTCCTGCTGCTGCTCTTTACCGCAGGACTCTCTGTGGCCTGCTACTGGCCGACTATCCAGGCCTATGCAGTATCCACTATGGAGGTTGATGCAACCCTGCTGTTCATCTATCTCTCCTGTTTCGGGATACCCGGTTTCGGCCTGACCCCGGTGATTATGGGCCTTCTCGGGGATGCATATAACCTGCAGACGGCATTTCTCATAGTCCCCATCTACTCACTGCTGCTCCTGGTTGTTATGGCTGCTGATACCCGGCTGATCAGCAGAGGGTCTACTTCTCATGGGAGAACACAATCGTCCGGTTCCCAGAGACAATAACACGATGCTCCAGGTGCGCCTGGAGCGCCCGGGAGAGAACCTGCCGTTCCACATCCTTGCCGACTTTCCTGAGTCCCTGGGGACTCAGTTCATGGTTTACCCGCACCACATCCTGCTCAATGATTGGACCCTGGTCGAGGTCCGCTGTGGCATAGTGGGCGGTTGCCCCGATCATCTTCACCCCCCGCTCGTAGGCCCTTCGATAGGGATTTGCTCCCTGAAAGGCGGGCAGGAAAGCGTGATGGATATTTATGATGCTCCCAGGACAAGCCTCCAGGAATTCAGGTGAGAGAATCTGCATGTACCTTGCCAGCACCACCACGTCCACATGATGTTTTTTGAGCAGCTGCTGTACCTGCTTCTCCTGTTCAGGTTTGTTCTCCTTTGAGATCGGCAGGCAGTAGAAGGGAATACGGAACTGGTCGGACACGTACTCTAAATCCGGGTGGTTGCTGATTATCAAAGGAATACTGCAGGTGATATCCCCCTCCTTCTGTCGGAATATAATGTCATAGAGACAGTGGGAGGTCTTGGATACCATCAGTGCTATCCGGGGTACCTGGTCGGTATAATGGACCGACCAGGAAAGAGAGAGGGGTTCTGCAAAGGTGCCGAACTGCTCTTCCAGCTCCTGGCGGGAACTTTTCAGGTCCTGCATATCAACAGCGATACGCATGAAATAGCGACCCTGCTGCAGGTCGGTGTGCTGCTGGCAGTGGAGTATATTGTATCCCCGCTTCGCAAAGAAGTCAGTGATCCCTGCCATCAATCCCTTCTGGTCCGGGCACTGGATAAGAAACACGATCTTGTTCACCCGTTATCCTCCTGGTCATCATGAAATGGGGTCAGGGTGTCCTGCTGGAGGAGAATCTCAACCCGCCGCTGGGCCTCCTGCAGCTCCTTCTCAAGACCCGCAGAGAGTGCTACCGCCTTTTCAAACAGGGTGAGAGCCTCCTGCAGGGGTGTGTCGTTTGATTTCAGCTGTTCGTTGATCTGCTCCAGCTCCTTGAGCCGTTGTTCAAAGGATTTCATCACATCTGCTCCTTATGTTCTATCACTGCGTCCCGTTCACCCTCATAAAAGGTGATATGCACCCGGGTATCTCCAGGGGCCTGGGATGCATCGGTAATAACTCCATGGTGATCTCCATGGGTCACCACGGAGAATCCCCGCTTCATGACTGCCCGGGGACTGCGGGCCTCAATTTCACGATGCAGCGCATCCAGGGTATGCCGGGTGCGTTCACATGTTCTGGTGATTTCCTGGGTACACGCTTCGGCAAGATCATCAGCTGCTAAGCGGTAGGGCTGAACCAGCTGGTTGAACTGCCGCTGCAGTTCCTCCGGTCTAAAGGGACGGAGCACCAGTCGGGCATGCTCCATCCGGTTCCGGACGGTCTGCAGGGCCTGCTCCCGGACCGAGCGGATAAACTCATATACCTCTTCCCGGGGTGAACTTACCAGTTCTGCTGCAGCTGATGGGGTGGGGGCGCGCAGGTCCGCCGCATAGTCGGTGAGGGCCCAGTCGATGTCATGACCGACGGCGCTGATTACCGGGATTGTGGAGGCAGCCACTTCCCGGACCAGCTGCTCATCCGAAAAGGGCAGCAGATCCTCAATGGAGCCTCCTCCCCGACCTATGATCAGCACATCCACCTCCCGTCTCCTCTGGGCTGTCTGCAGCTGCTGACGCAGGGAGACGGCTGCTTCATCTCCCTGGACTGCACTGGGATATATGATAATATGTATACCGCTGTTTCTTCTATTGAGTACATTCAAAATATCTCTCAGGGCGGCTCCGGTGGGAGAGGTAATCAGCCCCACCGTCTTGGGCAGCCGGGGAAGCGGTCGCTTGCGCTCTTCGTCAAAGAGTCCTTCCCGGTGAAGCCGCTGCTTACGTTCCTCCAGCTGCTGGAGCAGCTCTCCGCTGCCGACCTGCTCCATGGCCTCACAGATGATCTGGTAGGTTCCCCGCTTCTCATAGACCGAAATACCGCCGATCACCCGTATCCGCATACCGTCTGCGGGCTTAAAGGGAACCCGGAAGGACTGGTACCGGAACATGACGCATGAGAGTGATGCCTCACCGTCCTTGAGGGTGAAATACCAGTGTCCCGCCGAAGAGGGACGGAAATTCGATATCTCTCCCTCGACACCGATACTGGAGAACTGCTGTCGAAGGACCTGCTTGATCTGTGAAGTGATTTCTGTAACTGAATAGAATAGAGGATTCTGGATCTTCATGGCAGAGAGCATACACGAAAGATCCTTGTCCATGCAAGACGTGAAAAAAAAAGGCTGCAGCCAAAAAAAGCTGCAGCTTGTGATCATCAGTGGACAGTGGATTATGCCGGGAAAATAGCCTCGGTGGGACAAACGTCCGCACAGGCTCCGCAGTCTGTACACAGGTCAGGATCAATTACATAGATATCGCCTTCGCTGATAGCCTCTACTGGGCACTCAGGCAGGCAGCTTCCACATGCAATGCACTCATCATTAATCTTGTAAGCCATGGTGGCCTCCTCTAAGCAATGTTGAATTTCTCTTAGAAATATATACCTCACCGGGAAGAGAGTCAAGAAAGGATCCTCATGTTGACAAAAGGAGTTGTTTTTTTAACAATGGAGTCATGAACAGTGTAGAGCAGCTCATCGGTCTTCTGGAATCTTCCTCCTCAGCCGCCGCATTCACCGGAGCCGGTGTGTCGACTCTCTCAGGTATCCGTGACTTCCGGGGCAGTAAAGGGGTATACCGTGATGCGGATGGTGAAAAAATGTTTGACCGGTCCTGGTTTGACAGGGATCCCTCCTGTTACTACCGCAATGCCCGGGAATTGATTTACCAGATTCACCAGAAACAACCCTCCCTGGTCCATTGTGTGCTTGCTGATCTGGAAAAGCGGGGCATGCTGCCCGGAGGTGTAATCACCCAGAATATTGACATGCTTCATGAAAAAGCTGGAAGCCGCAAAATTATGGAGCTCCACGGAACTCCCGCTGAGCACTCCTGCGTTGACTGCAGTGCAGTATACAGTTATGAGGATATTCTGCCGGTTACCTCCCAGGGTAATGTGCCCAGGTGCAGACAGTGCGGGGGTGTAGTGAAGCCTGGTATTGTATTCTTCGGGGAGGAACTTCCCCAGGACCAGCTCTCCATGGCCTTTCACACCGCTGCCAAAGCGGATCTGCTGCTTGTCCTCGGCTCTTCCCTGGTGGTGCATCCCGCAGCATCTATTCCGGTACACACCCTTGATAACGGGGGAAAGATTGTGATTGTCAATCAAATGCCAACACCCCTGGACGACTATGCTGTCCTGAGATTCAGTAATCTAGAATCGGTGTTTGATAAAATCGCCCGGTACCTGGAACGAAAAGAGGGATCTGATACAGACTTCTAAAGAGGTGCTGCAAAGGGATTACACCAGTGGGTATGACTGCTCTACACTGAGCATTCAGCATGTTTTGTAACCATCGATACTATACCATCTCCGTGTACCATGATGGTGCCGTCCGGGAATTCGTAAGTATCTGAACAAAAACACCCATAGGAAAATTCTTTTTTTCAAGATAGGGGTTGACGATCTTGTCTCTATGGTTATATAGTTAAGCATATAGGTATATAACCTATCGGAGAAGATATATATGAATCAGACAGTTCATCATGACATGCCGCTTTTTCTGCAGATCAAGCAGCATATTGAGGATATGATCGTCAACCGGAGCCTGGATGGAGGGGAGCAGATCCCTTCCTCCACCCAGATGGTGAAGTTCTTTCAGGTAAACCATCTGACGGTCCTCAAAGGGATGAATCTCCTCGTGGATGAGGGAATCATCTATAAAAAACGGGGGGTGGGCATGTTCGTTAGTGATGATGCCCGGAAGATCCTGCTGAACCAGCGCAGGGAACGGCTCGCCTCCGGGTATATCCTCCCGCTGCTGCGGGAGGCGGAGACCTTGGAAATCACCCGGGAGGAGCTTAAGGATATGATTGATGAAACACAACGGAAGGGAGAGAACTGATGGCCAGTACAATTGAATTTCAGGAGGTAGCCCTGGAATATAAGGATACCAGGGCACTGGACGGAGTGTCATCCACCCTTGAGGGGGGATGCACCTACGGGCTGATCGGGCGTAACGGAGCCGGTAAAACGAGTCTGCTGTCGTTGATCGCCTCATACCGGAAACCTACCGGCGGCAGGGTGCTCATTGACGGAATTGAGCCCTTTGAGCAGGCTGAGCAGATGCAGAAGGTGTGGCTAGCCTATTCCTGGGATATGAGCGAGGAGTCGGATTCCATAGCGACAACCCTGAAACAGAATGCAGCATATCGTCCTGATTATGACCTGGACTACGCCTTCAGTATGCTTGAACGCTTCGGACTTGATCCAAAAAAGGCCCTGAACAAGCTCTCAGTGGGCATGCAGGCGGCCTACAGCGTCATAGAGGCCTTTGCGGTGAATGCTCCCATTACTATATTTGACGAGGTCCATCACGGCATGGATGCACCCTCCAGGCAGCTTTTCTATGAGATGGTCCTGGAAGCCCGGGAAAAATTCCAGCGTACTATGATCCTATCAACCCACCTGGTCTCTGAGATGGCGTATCTCTTTGATCATGTGCTGGTCCTCCACCGGGGTAGGCTGCTGGCGGATGAGCCCTATGACACGCTGGTGGAACGGGGAGTTACCATCACCGGACCCGAAGAGCCCGTTGAGGCCTTCATACAGGGGTATCAGGAGATCGACCGAAAACGTCTTGGCAGGACCCTGTCGGTGATGCTCTACGGAATATTGAAACCGGAAGACATGGAGCGTGCCCGGAGAGCAGGACTGGAGGTGAGTCCGGTATCCCTCCAGGAACTTTTCATCCACATGACGAAAGAACGGAGCCGAACATGAAATCAATTACAAGAAAACATATCCTGCATGTCATAGAAGATGTCTACATCCAGTACATGATCTGGGCCCTCTGGGCGACGGGGATCGTAGTGGTGCTCTTTACAGTATCAGCACTCTTTTTTAGACCCTTTATGAACTTGAATCAGAGTGCCCTGACGTTGATTACCAATCCAGCCCAGATATTCATGTTTGTCCTCGGCATCATTACCGGGGCGTATCTTATCCAGTACTATGTGCGGATGGGTGTGACCAGAAGGAGTTTCTATGTCGGCACCACGATTGCGGGTTTTGCGGTTGCGCTCTCAACCCAGCTGATCGGGGTGCTGCTCACCCTGGTATCCCTCGGTGTTGAAGCGCTTACCCCCTATCAGGCAGGACGACAGCTCGCGACGTATCTCGGAACTACCCATGGGTACCCCATGACCATTCTGATATCGACACTGCTGCTATCGGTGCATTTCTTTGGAGCATGGATTATCGGTTTTACCTTCTATCGCTTCCGGTTTATTGCAAAAACAGTAAGTATCATCGGGGGAATCATTTTGATCAGCGGACTCTCATTGCTCTGGGACAGTGCCAGCATGATGGTGACCATCAGGGGCAATGCTCTGTATCTTTCCCGGGAATTCACCCTTCCCTCAGCCCTGATGCTGACCGTTGGAATACTGCTGGCACTGCTGGGAATCCTCTACCGTATGATAAAAGAATCCCCGGTGAAGATGCACTAACAGTAAAGATTGTCTCATCTGCTTGTATCGGTGTGTGCAGTTTCGCTATACTGTGAGGACTATGATGAAGACAATGGTACTAGCTGAGAAACCGAGTGTAGGGCGGGAGATCGCCCGGGTGTTGGGATGCTTCCGCAGGGAGCACGGATATAGTGAGGGGAGCAGGTATGTTGTAACCTGGGCCCTGGGGCATCTGGTTGAGCTGGCCCAGCCGGCTGAATACAACCCTGCATACAAACGGTGGTCCCTGGCCTCCCTGCCGATGCTCCCATCGGAGATGAAACTCCAGGTAATCCCCCAGACCAAGGAGCAGTTTGCCCTGGTGAGTTCATTGATGCAGCGGGATGACGTGAATGAACTGGTGATTGCCACAGATGCAGGCCGGGAGGGAGAGTTAGTTGCCCGCTGGATCATGGAGAAAGCAGCGTGGAGCGGTCCGGTCAAGCGACTCTGGATCAGTTCCCAGACCGATAGCGCCATCACCGAGGGTTTTGAAAACCTCCGTGACGGTGAAGCCTATGTAAATCTCTTCCGGGCAGCCGAAAGCCGGGCCGAGGCTGACTGGATAGTAGGAATGAATGTCACCCGGGCGTTGACCTGCAAGCATGACACCTCCCTTTCCGCCGGACGGGTACAGACCCCTACCTTAGCGATTCTTGTTGACCGGGAGGATGAGGTCGATGCCTTTTCCGGAAAATACTACTGGACCCTGCGGGCTGATTTTGACGGAATTCGCGGGGGATGGCGGGACGGAGAAGGGTCAGCCCGGATCCCTGAAGAAGAGCAGGCCCAGTCTATTGATCAAGAGATAACAGGGAAACAGGGGAGGGTAGTCTCTCTGGAGCGGAACGAAAAAATTGATACCCCGCCCCTGGCATACGATCTCACAGAGCTGCAGCGGGACGGCAATGTCCGGCTTGAGTTTTCTGCCAAGAAAACTCTGGATGTGCTGCAGGTGCTCTACGAACGGCATAAAATTGTCACCTATCCCAGGACCGACTCCCGGTACATCTCTTCAGATATCGTGGCGACCCTTCCCGCCAGGATCATGGCCCTCATGGGTACCCCCTATGCTGAGGCTTCCAAAGAGGTGCTCAAATTGAACAAGCCTCTGGATTCAAGGTTTGTGAATGATCGGAAGGTAACCGATCACCATGCGATCATCCCGACAGAACAGCGGGTGAACATGGAGAAGCTCTCCAAGGACGAACGGAGCCTCTACGACCTGATCGTAAAGCGTTTTCTTGAGGTGCTCTCTCCTGACTGTATCTATGACAGCGTAAAGCTGACCATTGAGGCGGCGGGACACCGGTTCGAGGCGAAGAGCATTGAGATGAAGCAGATTGGGTGGAAGCAGCTTGCCGGAGCCGATGACCTGGATGATGAGGATAACTCCTCCGGCCTTTCAGGAATTAAAGAGGGAGATCTGCTGCTTGTCAGGAATACGGAGATCAAGCGGGAACTCACCCGAGCTCCCAGCAGGTACACTGAAGCGACCCTGCTGTCGGCCATGGAGCATGCCGGCCGGTTTATCGACGACAGCAGCCTAAAACGTTCCATAGCAGGAAGCGGTATCGGAACATCTGCCACCCGGGCGGACATTATTGAGAAGCTGCTGGGTAAGTATTATATAGAACGGGAAGGCCGCTACCTCAAGCCCACCGCAAAGGGCAGGGAGCTGGTCAAGATGGTCCCCGGGGAACTTCGCTCTCCGGAGCTCACCGCCCGATGGGAGAAACGGCTTGCTGCAATCTCTGACGGAAGTGAATCCTTCCGTGCCTTCAGTGAGGATATCAGGAGGCGGACCGTAGAACTGGTGGATGAGATCAAGACTTCCAAAATATCCTTCCAGCCGGACTACAAGGATGCAAAGAGCTGTCCCGCCTGCGGCGGACAGATGATTGAGGTGACCGGTAAGGAGGGAAAAAAGGCTGTGGCGTGCCAGAGTCTCTCCTGCGGTTATGAAGAGGTGGATGGAAAGGTGACCCGCCAGGGACGGCCCAAGCCCCAGGGAAGAAAAGATTTTGGGGAAGACGGCTCCAAAGCGGATACCGCCACCTTTGCAGACCTGATCAAGGCGTCCCAGGAGCGTAAACAGCGTAAACGAAAAAAATAACCTCCAGAAAAAAGAATTCTTGAGTTACTATTAATACAATTTGTTATTATATAGACAAGATGTTATTAATTTGCTATAGTATCCCTATGCCTTCTGATACAATATGTATGCAGGGGAGCAATGAAGGAGGATAACTGGTATGAGGATAGGAATTTCCGGTTATGGACGAATGGGGGTGCTGATTAGACAGCATGCTCTTCAGCAGGGACATGAGGTGCCGGTCGTAATAGACCCGGTCAGCTCGGCTCCGGAAGTCACTCATCAGTCTTGGCAAGGAGTTGATCGTGAACTCGTCGATGTGATCATCGAGTTTTCACTTCCCCAGGTAGCTGTTGAGAATATAGCTTCTGCTGCAGCTGCCGATATCCCTATTGTAGTGGGTACTACCGGATGGTACTCTCGTATGGATGAGGTGAAAAAGCTGCTGGACCGTGAAGGCAGTGGATGTATATGGTCAGGGAACTTCTCCCTTGGGGTGAATATCTTTTTCCGACTTACGAAAACTGCAGCAAAGCTGTTTAACAGGTTTGCCCAGTACGACTGCATGGTCCATGAATATCACCATAAGCACAAGGCAGACAGCCCATCAGGGACTGCAGAGATGATAGGTGATATCCTCGTAGGAGGACTGGATCGAAAAACACACGTAGTCACTGAGGAACTGAAACGGAGCATTGAGCCGGAAGAACTGCATGTAACCTCAACCCGGGGAGGGTCAATTCCCGGTACCCATCGAGTGACCTTTGACAGTGATGTAGATACGGTGGTGCTTGAGCATACAGCACGGAACCGTTCAGGATTCGCACAGGGAGCAGTGCTCGCCGCCGAGTGGATTATCGGCAGGCAGGGTCTGTATACCATCGACGATATGATGAAAGAAATTATTGAGGGATAGTAGTATGAGTAAGATGTTTCAAGGTGTATTTACGGCATTAATAACCCCATTTACGGCAACAGGGGCATTGGATGTAGGAGCGTTTAAGCGGCTGATCGAATACCAGATCGAATCAGGTATTAGTGGACTGGTTCCCTGCGGGACAACCGGAGAGAGTCCTACACTCACCCATGCAGAGCATGATCGGGTAATTGAACTGGCAGTCCAATTTGCCGACGGCCGGGTACCGGTAATAGCCGGGACAGGCAGTAACTCTACAGCTGAAGCAATTCAGCTTTCCCAGCATGCTGAACAGTCAGGTGCTGATGCGGTTCTGCTGGTGAACCCTTACTATAATAAGCCGACCCAGCGAGGTCTCTATGAGCACTTCACAGCAATTGCACATTCAGTCTCCATTCCCTGTATCGTGTACAATATCCAGGGACGTACCGGAGTTAATATTGAAACTGATACCCTGGTGCGGCTCATGAACGAGTGCTCAAATATTGCGGCCGTGAAGGAAGCTTCCGGGAACCTGGACCAGATGAAATCGGTGATAGCCCAGCGGCACGACAAGTTTCTTGTCCTTTCGGGAGATGACATTATGACCGTGGATCTCATTGAGCAAGGAGGGAACGGTGTGATTTCTGTTGCAGCGAACCTGATACCTGCCCAGATGATGGAGATGGTTACCACTGCTCTTAAGGGAGACATCAAGAAGGCCCGTAGTTTCGAAGAAAAACTGATGCCCCTGTTTAAGGCATGCTTTCTTGAGACCAATCCTATTCCGATTAAGACTGCCATGTCTATGTACGGCTGGTGTGAAGAGGTATTCCGTCTTCCCATGTGTTCCTTTGAGAACGAATTTCACTACGCCGTGCTGCGTACAGCCCTAGAGTCCCTCGACATTCCTACAGCAGAAGGGAAATAGCAGCGGACTCTCTTATATACAAGGACGCCGCCTGGGGTTGACCTCCAAGCGGCGATCTCTTGTATAAGAACGGTTATTTCTTTATATTGAAGTACATACAAGATAGATTAAAGCGTTATCGACCCATGAATACGAGTGAGGAGCATAATATATTATGGCAAAAGTGAATGAACATTATCGTAAGCTATCAGCGGGATATCTGTTTCCGGAAATCGGAAGGAGAACCCGTCTTTTCCAGGAATCACACCCGGAGGCTGAAATCCTTCGCCTCGGGATCGGAAATACAACTGAACCCCTTACCCCTGCGATCATTGAAGGACTTCATGACGGAGTTGAGCGACTCGCTTCAGTTGAAACCTACAGCGGATACGGGGATGAACAGGGGAGTGCTGATCTGCGGAAAGCCCTCCAGGCATTCTATGCATCCCGGGGGGTAGAACTGGAAACCGATGAGCTGTTTATAAGCGACGGAGCGAAGCCCGATTCAGCCAATATCCAGTCAATTTTTTCCCAAACCAGCATTGTTGCCTTTCAGGATCCCGCCTATCCGGTCTACGTAGACACAAACGTGATAGCCGGACGATCAGGCGAATTTAACCAGGAGAGCGGAACCTATGACAACCTAGTCTACCTGCCCTGTGCCAAAGAGAATAACTTCTTTCCTGACCTGCCCGATGAACGGGTGGATCTGCTCTATCTGTGCAGTCCCAACAACCCTACCGGTGCGGTAGCAACGAAACAGCAGCTGCAGAAATATGTGGATTATGCCCGGAAACATCGGGCGGTAATCATCTTCGACGCATCCTACTCAGAGTATATCAGTGATGATACCCTGCCCCGTTCTATCTATGAGATTGACGGAGCCAAGGAATGCGCCATTGAAATAAACAGCTTTTCCAAGTTTGCCGGATTTACCGGAGTAAGGCTCGGCTGGAGTATCGTACCCAAGGAGCTTGTGGTTGAGGACAGTGAGCCCGGTGAAGTGAATCGTCTCTGGTTCCGCCGTCAGACCACATTTTTTAACGGTGCCTCCAATGTCGTTCAGCGGGGAGGCCTGGCGGTGCTCTCAAAGGAAGGTCTTTCTGAATGCCGACAGCTGATCAGCTACTATATGGAGAATGCCCGGATCATACGGGAGGGACTGGTCTCTCTCGGCTTGTCCGTATTCGGCGGGGACAACGCTCCCTACCTCTGGCTGAAAACCCCCGGCAATATGACCTCCTGGGAGTTTTTCGATAAACTCCTTGAAGAGACGTGGGTCATCGGTACTCCCGGTTCCGGATTCGGTCCGGCAGGAGAGGGTTATTTCCGCCTGAGCGCCTTCGGGCACCGGGAGGATATTGAAGAAGCGGTCGAGAGGATTACCAGCCGGCTGAAGCTGTAGAATCATGTGAGGAGCAGTTATGAATGAGAAGCACGTACCCTTCAAGCTTTCTGCATTGAAGGAAATTGTTGAGAAGTATCCCACCCCTTTTTATATCTATGATGAACAGGCGATTCGGGACCAGGCGAGGCTTATGCAGAAGGCCTTTGCCTGGATGCCTGGATTCAAGAACTACTTTGCCGTCAAGGCCTGCCCCAATCCGGAGATCATGAAGATCCTGAAGGATGAGGGGTTCGGGGCTGACTGCAGTTCCCTGCCGGAACTGCTGCTCAGCGAAAAGGTGGGCATCACTGGGGAGGACATCATGTTCACCTCAAATGACACTCCCCCGGAGGAGTTCCAGCAAGCCCATAGACTCGGTGCGGTGATCAACCTTGATGACATTGAGCATATCGACACCCTTGAACAGAGTGTAGGTATCCCTGAACTGGTCTGTTTCCGATACAACCCCGGAGAGGGGAGGACTGGAAATGTCATCATCGGTGAACCCAAGGAAGCCAAATACGGAGTGACCCGGGACCAGATTATTCAGGCCTACAGGACCATGAAGCAGAAGGGCGTAAAAAGATTCGGTCTCCACACCATGGTCGCATCCAATGAGCTGCAGGGATCCTATTTCGTTGAGACAGCCCGGATGCTCTTTGAACTGGTGGTTGAACTTAAGCGCACTGAGGATATCAGGATTGAGTTTATCAATATGGGGGGAGGCATCGGCATTCCCTATCAACCTGACCAGGACCCGGTGGACCTCTTTGGGGTATCAAACGGGGTGAAGGCCCTCTATGACCAGATCATTGTTCCCGAAGGACTCGACCCCCTGAGGATCGTCTTTGAGTGCGGAAGAATGGTTACCGGTCCCTACGGGTACCTAGTATCCCAGGTACGTCACGTTACAGAAAAATATAAGCGCTACGTCGGGCTTGATGCCACTATGGCTAACCTGATGCGTCCCGCCCTCTATGGAGCATACCACCATATCACTGTTATGGGAAAAGAGGATGCTCCCCATGACGAGCTCTATGACGTGACCGGCAGTCTCTGTGAGAATAACGACAAGTTTGCTATCGACCGCAAACTTCCGGAGATCCACCGTGGGGACCTGCTGGTCATCCATGATGCCGGGGCCCATGGCTATTCAATGGGGTTCAACTATAACGGTAAACTGAAATCTGCTGAACTGCTGCTTAAGAAAGACAGCACAGTGCAGCTGATCCGGCGAGCTGAAACAATTGATGACTACTTTGCAACCCTTCGTTTTGAAGGAAGCGGGGTTGAAGTCTAGCTGCTCAATGAAAGGGGAGATCATATGAAGGGTCCGGGAGCTGTACGCTCATATATCGTTCGCGTATTAAACGGGATGGCCCAGGGACTCTTTGCCTCCCTGATCATAGGCTTGATTCTCAAGCAGATTGGAGTCTATACAGGCTGGG
>SKJE01000167.1 GCA_007116075.1 Spirochaetia bacterium | reverse complement strand
TACGGGATCGTTACTCGATACCAGGGACGAATTACCGTGGACAGCACCCTGGGGAAGGGAAGCACCTTTACGGTATTCCTGCCGAAGCGCACCGGGGAGGAGGTTGTCACTGAAGAACATGACGAGCTGCTCCAGGGAGCGGGGGAATTTGTCCTGGTAGTTGAAGACCAGCAGTCGGTGAGGCGGTTCGTCACCTCCGCTCTCCGAACCCACGGATATCGGGTGCTCTCAGCGGCCGATGCCCGGCTTGCCCTGGAAGTGCTGGTCAAGCGGTGTGATGAGATCGATATGGTAATCAGTGACGTGGTCATGCCTGGAATGGACGGAGTTGAACTGAAGAGCAGGATTCACAAGCTCTATCCCGGTATCAAGGTCCTGCTTATCTCAGGGTATCCCGACGGACGGCTGAAGCCGGATGATGCAGAAACTGAGCTGCTGGAAAAACCCTTTTCGGTGTCTGTCTTGCTGAGGAGGGTAAAGAATGTTCTGGATTTGGGTTCATGAAGGAATGTGTCCCTTTCCAAAACCGGGCGGGGTAGGTATAGTGGGGATCAACATCCCTCGGAGTTAGTAAAGGATGAGTGCTATGGAAGGGTATACACCAACACTCAGGGTTATTTCACCTGAACCGTCTCGGCTCCGGCGGCTGCTGGAATCAGGTGGCGGTATTGATATAACCTGCATGCACCCGGAAGAACCATACAGCACTCATACATTCGAAGGACTCTGGGCGGACTTTTCCGCCGGCAGCTTTCCCCTTCCCCATAAAGATTCCTATCGGGTACTCATCATTTCCTATGCAGCATCTATGACGACTCAGGATAAACAGCAGCTGATCTCATTAGGAGCTGATCTGCTGGTGGCACATCCTGTTGACGAGGCTGATGCTGCGTTGGCGGTGAAGCTGGTAAAGCGCTATGCTGATGAACTGGTGCTGCCCAGGGAGATCGCTGAGACTATGGGTCAGGGGCTGACCATCAGCGACAGGGAGGGGAACCTCCTGTACACGAACGGCTCCTATGCCCGTATGCTCGGCAGAAACCCTGACAACATGCTCGGCAAGCATGTAAGCTCCTTTGTCGCCCGGGAGTACTGGCCGCTCATAGAACAGCAGATCGACCTGCGCCGTTCAGGAACCAGCTCCTCCTACGAAGTAGATCTGGTAAGCCGGGATGACCATCCTGTGCCCGTGCTGGTGACCGCCGCTCCGATGAAGAACCGGAGCGGATCGGTTGCGGTGATTACGGATGTATCAAAACTGAAACAAACCCAGGGGAAGCTGCAGGAGCGGGAACGGGAACTGGCATCACTGATCGATCATATTCCGGGATTCTTTTATCGATGCCTGCCGGACCGTGACTGGACCATGCTTTTTATTACCGAGGGCTGCAAGGACATAACAGGGTATACTACAGGGCAGCTCCTTCATAATCGGGATTTTTCCTTCGGCGGACTCATCCATCTCGAAGACCGGGAAGAGAACTGGAAAGCCTGGCAGCTTGCTATCAGGAACCGCGGACTCTATGAGGGGGAGTACCGGATCGAAACGAAAGACAATGGGTATCGATGGGTATGGGAACGGGGCCGGGGGATATTCGGTCCCGATGGTAAGCTGAAGTTCCTGGAGGGGTTTATTACCGATATCACCAGGCGCAAGAGTATTGAAGAGGCTCTGCGGTTGAGTGAGCAGCGCTATCGAAGTCTGGTGAATACCTTTCATGACGGGGTACTGCTTACAGATCACCATGGGAACATACTCTTTGCAAATCCCCAGGCGGAAGACCTGACAGCTCAAAGCCTCCTGGCCGGCAGCTCTGTTTACGATCTTGTGCCGGCCTCTGAGACTGCCGCTCTCAAGGATGCAATAACGCTGGTACGTAAGCAGGGCAGAGTGAGCAATCTTGAGTTCCAGGTGCAGCGGAAGGACGGCACCATCGTTCCTGTGGAGGTGAATGTCTCCCGGCTGACGGAAAGTTGGGAGGACGAACCCAGGTATCTGTTGGTTTCCAGGGACATCACGGACCGCAGGATTGCCCAGGAGGAGCATCGTCTGCTGCAGCGGCAGCGCTATGAGAGCCAGCGGATAGAATCTCTGGAGCGGCTGGCAGGGGGGATAGCCCATGATTTCAACAATATGCTTGGGGTCATCATTGGGTATACTGAACAGATACTGGAGACCCTTGCACCGGATGAACAGAATTACCAGTATCTTTCAGAAGTGAGAACAGCCTCATATCGTTCTGCGGATCTCACACGACAGCTGCTTGCCCTTTCAGGGCAGCAGTACGTGGAACTGTGTCGTTGTTCCCTGAATGAACTGCTCACCCGGCGGAGCAGCTGGCTGAAGCGCCAGGCCGGTGAAGGAATGACCCTGGATATTACCTGCGGGGATGGGGTACCCCAGATATTTGCGGACCCCAAACTGCTTGAACAGGCGGTGCTGCATCTGCTGAACAACGCCCGGGATGCAGCTGCAGAAGGAAATGGACGGGTGGCGGTTACC
>SKJE01000058.1 GCA_007116075.1 Spirochaetia bacterium | reverse complement strand
GAATGGTTGTTGACTAACACTGATAAAATGTACCGGTCCATATACATCTCCTTAGATTCATCAGCGAATATACCATCCGCTGGGTATAAAATTATGCCCCCTGAAACGATACGAAGAGACTACCCCCCAGGGGGTCTCACGGTACGTTCAGACAGCCCGAACTGCGATTATAGAATAATGGTTACTAGTAGAATGATAAGGAGAAGAATACTGGGTACAATAACAGATAGTGAAGGAATGCTTATAACAGGAAGGAGGGAAATCAGACCGGCAGAGGCTGCCTTGCTTTGTGATTCTCTGGTTGACGACTGTTGCGGTGAATTCATGTATGAATTCATGCGGGTACAGTCGCAGCATGTATTCTTCATCATGTCGCTACCTCGCATATTCTCTTACAGGTTCGTTCTGTTATAGCGGAGGAGAAAAAAAATGTCAATAGCAGTATGTTGAATGCATAAATATGTGTTTTTATGTATATGAAATCTTGAAAAGAAGTAAAAAGGAGGGTACCTTCTCCCTACCATGAGCAGTGTTACCATCAGACCAGCCAAGGTGGGAGGGCAGGTTGCCGTCCCCGCCTCGAAATCACAGACTATCCGCGCCCTGATCATTGCCTCCTTCGCAGAGGGGACAAGTATCATTAATCACCCCCTCGACTCAGGGGATACCCGTTCCTGCCTGGATGCGTGCCGTGCCCTGGGAGCAGATATCACCCTGGAGCCGGAACGATGGAGTGTCCGCGGTATCGATCTGGACAAAAAGGTCTCCAGGGATCCGCTGGTCATTGATGCGGGGAACTCGGGCACTACTTTATATCTTGGCCTCGGTGCCGCCGCCAGTCTCGGCAGACCGGTGATCTTCACAGGGGATGAACAGATCCGGAGCAGGCCCCTAGCCTCACTTGCCTCAAGCCTGCAGGACCTGGGAGCCGCAATAGAGATTCCGCCGAAAGAGCTATCCCTCCCCCCCGCACTGCTGGAGGGGTCCGCCCCCAGGATGATTACCGGTCCCCTGACAGGAGGACATACCAGTATCAGCTGCCCCACAAGCCAGTATCTCTCGGGACTGCTGCTGGCATGCCCCATGGCGAAGGGGGAGAGTGTTATTGAGGTGCCCCTGCTTCATGAACGGCCCTATGTGGAGATGACCCTCTCCTGGCTGGATGATCAGGGCATCACCTACAGCCGGGAGGGATGGACCCGCTTTACCCTCAAAGGGGGTGAGCGATTCCACCGGTTTGAGAGCCGGATCGCCGGTGATTTCTCCTCGGCCTCATTTTTCTTCTGTGCCGCTGCAGTAACGGGGTCCACCCTGGAGGTGACCTGTCTTGACAAGGAGGACCCCCAGGGGGACCGGGAAATTCTCACCTGCCTGGAGCAGATGGGCTGCCGGATCCGCTGGCACGGTTCCGACCGGCTCACCATCACCGGTCCTGCAGGAGGCAGGCTCACCCCTGCAAAGCTGGACCTCAACGCCATTCCCGACACCCTGCCGGTGCTTGCGGTAACCGCCTGTTTTGCAGAGGGAACTACTGTCCTTGAACATGTACCCCAGGCGCGAATCAAGGAGACCGACCGCATTGCGGTGATGAACCGGGAACTGACCTCCCTTGGAGCTCGAGTTGAGGAACTTGAGGAAGGGCTGGTTATCCATGGAACTGGATTTCTCGAGGGAGGAGCAGCCCGGGGCCATGGGGATCACCGGGTCATCATGGCCCTCGCCGTGGCAGGTCTCGCCTCCCGAAGGGGAGTGAGCATCGACGATACCTCCGCTGCGGATATTACCGTACCGGGGTTCTTCTCCCTCCTGGATTCCATCATACTTCCCTAGACTCAGCAGATTGTGCTACAATTGACGTTTCTGCAAGGAGGATTTCAATGATAGACCTGCGCAGTGATACCGTGACCCGCCCGACTCAGGGCATGATGGAAGCGATGATGAACGCCTCCGTGGGCGATGATGTCTACAGAGAAGATCCGTCGGTCAATGAGCTTGAGGCATATACCGCAGAGCTCACCGGCATGGAGGCATCAATATTCATGCCCACCGGCTGCATGGCAAACCTGACCGCCCTTTATATCAGTGGAGGACGGGGCAATGAGGTACTCTGCCATCCCATGAGTCACATTATGCAGTATGAGCTTGCCAGTCCCGCATCCATTGCCCAGGTGATGCTTGTTCAGGTTCCGGGAGATCGGGGACTGCTGAATGCAGCATCTCTTGAACCCTACATCAAGGAGAAGGAACTGCTGGGATCCTACCCTACCCTGATCAGCCTGGAAAACAGCGCCAACAGGGCAGGCGGCAGCTGCTATTCCCTGGAACAGATCAAGGAAATCAGCAGCCTCGCCCGGAGCAGGGAAATTCTTGTGCACATGGACGGAGCCCGGTCGGCCAATGCAGCCCTGGCCCGGGGATACTCCCTGAAGGAGATGTGCCAATATACCGATTCGCTCACCCTCTGTCTTTCAAAGGGCCTCGGGGCTCCTGTGGGAAGCATGCTCTGCGGAAGCGCATCATTCATCAACCAGGCCAGGAGGGTGAGGAAGCTGCTGGGCGGAGGCATGCGCCAGGCGGGATACTTGGCAGCAGCCGGCCTCTATGCACTGAAGCACCATATGGACCGCCTGGAGGATGACCATCGCCATGCACAGATAATTGCCCAGGCGGCGGCTCAGAGCAGCAGCCTGGACATCAATCTCGATGAGGTGGAGACCAATATCATCAAGGTCTCAACCGGGAATATCCCGACTTCTGAGATCATCCGAAGGCTCAGCGCACAGGGTATTGCCGCAAACCCGATGGGACGCAACGCAGTCCGGTTTGTCACCCACCTGGATATCAGTTCCGAGGACGCCGAGCGGGCTGCCCGAATCATCAAGTCTCTATAGGAGGAGCATGTGAAGCATTATGATTTCACTACTGTCCTGGACAGGAGAAACTCCGACAGTATCAAATGGAATGAATCAGCCCTGAAACAGGTGTGCGGCAATCCAAAGGCAATTCCTCTGTGGGTCGCCGATATGGATTTTGCCGCTCCCCCGGAGGTGATCCAGGCACTCAAGAACAGGGTGGACCATGGGGTTTTCGGCTATGCCGTCGGGCCCCGGGACGTCTTCAAGCACTTCATCCATTGGACCCGATCCCGGTTCAACTGGGAAGCGGACCCCGGACACATCTGCTATACCCCGGGAATCATCTCAGCCCTGGCAACTGCGGTTTCCCTCTACAGTTCTCCCGGGGACGGAGTCATCATCCAGCCCCCGGTCTACCGGCCCTTCTATTCATTGATCAAGGCCCAGGACCGCAGGGTTCTGGAAAACCCCCTGCTCTATGATGATGGACGGTTCACCATGGATTTTGATCACCTTGAAACACTCATGAAAGAGTCTTCCCTGATGCTCCTGTGCAGCCCCCACAATCCTTCCGGCAGGGTGTGGACCGAAGGGGAGCTGAGGGAACTTTCCCGGCTGGCAAAGAAGCACTCGGTACTGGTGGTGTCCGATGAGATCCATGCCGATATGACCTATACCGGACATACTCATCATCCCATGGGCAGCATCCTGGAAAACTCAATTACCTGCATGGCGCCCTCAAAGACCTTCAATATTGCAGGGGAACACTTTTCCTGCATCATCATCCCCGATGAGAACATGCGAAACCGGTTCTCACGAAGGCTTTCAGCCTTCGCCATGCATGAGCCCGGGATAACCGCCCGGACCGCATCCCTGGCAGCATACCGGCACGGTGAGCCCTGGCTGAAGGAACTCATCAAGCTTCTGGAGAAACATGTAACACTGATGGATCAGTTTTTCACCCATGAAGTGCCTGAGGTGAAGTTCATCGCCCCTGAAGCAAGCTTCATCGCCTTCCTGGATGTCTCTGAACTAGAGAAGCGCCTTCTTCCGGGAGAGGATCTTGTCAACCTGCTGGGCACCAAGGGAGGCATCGCCCTTCACCGGGGAAGCTGGTTCGGCACGGGAGGCGAAGGTTTTGTGCGGATCAACTTCGGTACCCCGACATCAATCCTTACCGATGCACTCCAGCGGTTCAAGCGGGTGGTCAGCTTGATCTAGATAATACCCATCTACTGTTATGTTCGCACGGGTATTGCAGGGAGTTCCACCATAGGCTGCAATACCTGCAGGCTAGGATATGCAGCCATGATACGCTCTCCGATATCAGCAATGCCGGGGGTTGTTATTGTTATAATCAAGGCGTAGGGAATCTCATGTGCTGCTGACCTTCTTCCCCCATTTTTCCGAGCAATATAATGAACATCAAAACATGGTTTATTGAGGGATGTGTACAGAAATCTTCTTTGTGCCTTGAGTACTGTTTCCCATTTCCCTGCATCAGAACGCAGTTCTTCCTCGTAGGAATATTCTTTTCGAGAAAAAAATGACTGAGTTTTCGGCTGATGCTGGTCCGGTTGTCTCTTTTCGATATGCGGCCTGAACATAATCTCAACTCCAGATCGGGTATATGCCCCGGAATCCTCCGGATCAACCTCTGAGGCAATACAGATCGTCGCCTTAAGTGTTATCATTCCTTGAAATGGTTCATCTGGAAGAGGGATCCACATTCGGCGAAGTGTTCCTGAACGTAATACTCCTTGGTATACAATTCTTGCAGAGCATTCAGGGCAAAGCAGCAGCTTTGATAGATCCGATGGAACCCTTCCCCAACCTACCTCAAAACGATTATGGGATCCCTGATCTGCACAATGAAGAAGCAAGGCTTTAACCGCAAGTATGGAAATATCATCGCCAAGGAAAGCCTTAATTCCTACTGCGGTTCGAAGCAGGAACGGAGCAGAAAAACTAGTCCCCAGCAGTGGAGCCAGACTCGGCACCTTATCACCCGTAAGGACGTGGAAATATCTGTTATATCCACCTCCAAACGAGCCATCAGTCATTCACCTCCCAGCGCTGCTGTGCCTTGTATTTCCTCAATGTATCGCGGCTTACACCTGTCAAAACAGATATCCTATGCTGGGAAAGCTTACTGGTTTTCAGTAGTTGCTTCGCATATGAAAGTCGTCGTGTCCTGTTATGTTCAACTGGTATTGCTTGAGTAACGATTTCCAAAGGCGTCATGGAACCTACAGCTAACGCCCGCCTAAAGCGAAGCATCAACCGTTCAATATCGGAATAACTGGAATGCTCAACCATAAGCTTTATAATCTCTGTATACTCCGAGAATACCCGATAATCTTCAGCCAGAAATTCCTGTATCGCCCTCTCCACTGCATCACCTGACGGTAGACTGAAATGCAGTTCACAATCAAATCGTCTCCATAGAGCCGGATCTACAAGTTTTGGATGGTTAGTTGCTGCAATGAGAATACTTTCTGAAGGCCAATGCTCAATTTCATGCAGCAATACAGCAACAACTCTTTTAAACTCTCCCACATCAGTATCATCGGAGCGCTTTTTTGCTAATGCGTCAATTTCATCAAGAAGCAGCACCATGGACTGCTGTTTTGCATAATCAAGCGCTGCCTTGAGATTATTCCCAGTTTGTCCTAGAAAACTGCTTACAACAGCAGCAATATCAATCGTGTATAAGGGCAGCCCAAGTTCTCGGGACAGCCAATTGGCAGACATTGTTTTCCCAACACCAGGCTCGCCAACAAAGATCATTGTACAGGCAGGTTTTAATCCAGCTTGATACAACCTATCTTTCATTTGATGCTCGCTTATCAGTGATGTGAACTGCCTCTTGAGATCATCAGTCAGTATGGGCTCAATTCTTCCTGAACAGCACACCGGCCCGTTAAGACATACTGGCTTTTCATGTTCAACCGGATCAGCATATGCAATACTTACCGGTTCAGCATCACTCATCTCCCTTATATAGCTTCTGCTGCTTCTATACTGTTTCTTGAGCAAGTCACTTACCAGCTTTGAAAGTTTCGGATATTCATCTCTATAATCTCTTACAAGCCGAGCCAAAAACAGTCGAATATCTGCCTCAGAACCTGAGAGAGCGTATTCCGATAACTGGACTAAATCTTTAACTATTCTTTTATTTTCTTCCATCACAGTATTTATTTCCTTACTGATATAATGTTATGTATATTTTCTTATTGGCTAATCCATTCTATAACATATATATTAGTCCAGCAACCTTATTCACAGGGATACAGAGACCATCTAATAAATTGGAATGTCAATTACTTCATCTGCTTTTTCCCCAGCACCATATCTAACCTTTTCATAATCGTTTCACAGGACACTGGTTTAACAAATCCACCTGCACTTTCCCGATTTTCAGGTTGACCTATCGACGTTATATACATCAAGTGACATTAACTGCTCCTAAGTGATACGTATGCTGTTGCGGATCAACTTCGGTACCCCGACATCAATCCTTACCGATGCACTCCAGCGGTTCAAGCAAACCGTCAAGGCCATCTAATCTCTCAGCCTCCCTGTCGGGAGCATTCCGGCATGGAGGCTGTGCAGTCAGGAATATCATTAAGGGTAAAAAAAACTTGTATCCTCTTTAGGTATGGAGTACTATGTAATGAATCATACGTTATATCACATTATGGAGGGTGAGTATGAAGAAAGGCATAACAGCCATAGGCATCATAATTCTGGTTGTTTTTACAGCAGTGTTTCTGGCTGGGTGTGAGTCTTTAGTGGAGATGGCTGAACGTGCAAATCTCCGTGCTGCACAGGAACGGGAAGCACGGCAGGCAAGAGTTGCTGCACGGGATACTACCTACGGAATAACCGACAAGGTCGGTACCCCAGGCCCTGCGGGAGGTCTCATATTCTATGATAAGGGCAACAACACCGGCGGGTGGCAATATATGGAAGTCGCACCGGCAGGAGCAGAATTCAGTGCAGCATGGGGAGGCAGGGGCCTTGAAGTAGGCGAAACATCCCAGAGCATCCAGAGTGGATCGGGCAATACTGAACGTATCGTATCAGCTCTCGGCACCCGGGAACCCTATGAAGGCAGGAACGACTATGCCGCCAGGAAAGCTTCCACCCTCTCCTACGGGGGCTACAGAGACTGGTTCCTCCCCTCTATCGCAGAATTGGAGGCCATTGCCTACAATATCGACAGACTGGGCAAAGGCGACTTTTCCCAGCGGATGGCATACCTCAGTTCCTCAGAGTACGATACCGACACAGTACGGGCTCTTATCATCGGATACCAGCATACCACCGGGGATCAGATTCTTTACGAAAAGGACCAGCCAGCCTTGGTCAGGCCGGTACGAAGATTCTAGTATAGACATGAGGTTCCAGGCGTCACACCCTGGAACCTGCTAATCTGCTCCCCAAGCAGGTAACAACACATTGAGGGCTACCGCAACCAATACAGGTGTCATTAGTGGAGGGAGTATAAAAAGAGCTCCAAAGGAATGCGGCTAACAAGCACCAAAATATCTGCAGTACAGGAGTATACGTTAAAACAGAATTCCCATGGAAACTATCAACACACAAACCTGCGTTTTTTATAGGCTCAGGCTGGATTATCTGGTTCAGACAAAAATTTTTTCCCGTAAAAGTGAAGATTTTTGTGTCTAAGCAAGAAAGGGCTGAGGCAGCTCATCGGACGACAATATAATAATCACCTTCTCCTACGCCTTGGAGCCACCAGGGGCTGAACTGGCTCATATGCTTTAAGTCCCTGGTCACCAGTCAGCAACTCCACTAAGCATCCCGACTGTGCGTAATATTCAGCAACATCCTTTATCGTTGCATCTCCAATTGAAAATTTCTGCGAGGCAAGATGAGGCCAAGTGTCAGCAAGGTTCTTAAGTTTACCCGTTGTCCATAGGACGCTTTGATCAGAAAAAGCCGCCCAGGGGGTTTGCTGATCAGCACTTTTCCTTATTACATCAGCCAAATCTTCGGCTCTCTCTTTCCGGCTATGGCGAGCTTGAGCAATATGGTTTCCGGTCTCAATAATTGCAGCTAAAGGTAAAACAAGAGTAGAATTGTTTTGCTGCTCATTTTGAATTTTTTTACTTGACCCTATCTTTATTCCATACATCATTATCTGGACCGCATGAATCCATATCAGGAACTTCAAGCCAAACACAAAGAATGCTGGTATCAATAATTACTACTTTTTTTCCCAATATCCAGCCTCCAAGTTCAAAGCTCTTTCTAATGACCCATCAGCGGACAACCTGCCGATAGAACCGCCAGCCATCAATTTTGGCAACTGAGCAATATCTTCAAGCTGTGTAAGTATACTTGCCCCGGTGCTGTCATCTCGGTGTACAACAGAAATAAAAGGAACCATGGTATTTCCCGCAGCATCAAGCAAAGCCGGATTATGGGTGGTTATAATAATATCAATACTCCGTTTTTTGCCCAACGCTTTGAGCATATTTATCAAGAGATGTGCTCTAGACGGATGAAGTCCATTATCAATTTCTTCTATAATGAGTAGACTATTCTCTTTTCTGGTAAGAAGAGCAGTTACAATAGCCAGATAACGCAATGTTCCATCGGACATCCCCCGTGCATCTACTTCGTTTGTTTGCAACCCCCAGCCTTCTTCACAATAAAGCATAGCATCGGCCTGGAATTTTCCAACAGGCTCCGCCCATACGCGGTGTATGTCTTTTTCAGGTAGATTCCTAAGATAGTAAGTTAATAACTCTTCAACCTCTTCCTTCCTCTTGGACTCTAATCCAGCCAGCACTCCTGCAATGTTTGAACCATCTGACAGGAGGGTATCAGAAAATGGTGGATACCCACGCATATGGCTTGGTATTGGATCAAAGACAAATATACCTCGGAAGTCTCCCAATATTTTTTTTACCGCATCAAGAACCTCCTTACGCAGATTCAGCGTTTCTGCTTGGGATAACATGCAATGAGAACGGTTTAGATCTATCCGTTTTCCACGCCCTTGTGTACCAGTATAAAAATATGTCGGTAATCCAGGGGTAACTGCTTCCTGTTCAGCCGTTTTAAATAAGAACTTCTCTTTCGGATGTTTATGATTACCTGAGTAGGTAAGCGTTGAAAGAGCTTCATGAAACACTTCTGCTTTCGCATCATTTACCTTTACAGAAATAGCATATTTATAATCTTGTTTTTCTGATTTCTCTACAATCATCTTTATTGTAAATGTATCATGCGGTTTACGGCATACCCATTCAAATCCTCCCCGAATTGGGGGAATATGAACATCACCATTGATTGCCTGTGAAATACCTATGGATGAAGCAATCCTACTAAGAAAAAGAAACGTATCTAATAGATTAGACTTACCGCTGGCATTTGCTCCTATAAGAATCGTCAGTGGGTCAATATAGCATGTTGCTGATTCAAAACTTTTCCAATTTGAAACTGTTATTTCTTTTATCATTAAAAAGCCCTTCTTATATCTCTAATATACAGCCATCCGAATCATATAAAACAAGTTCTTTAGTGTTCTCCTTCTGTCATATTCATGTTTCCCTTCATTTAACAGGAACATGCTTCAAATAATCTCAATTTGCTGGGTATATCCTCCCCTTTTACTAATACCGCGACTCGAACACATTCTATCACACCTCTTAGTGATGATACATCTATTCCTTAGGTCAAGAATCATCTCGTTCACCGAGATCCCAGACCTGTCCGGT
>SKJE01000070.1 GCA_007116075.1 Spirochaetia bacterium | reverse complement strand
CTGGATCATGGATTTATCCGCTTGGTAGATTATCTTGGTTCCGACGACCGGATTGTACAGTCAGCCCGGGTCTCCTACGGAGCGGGCACCACCACAGTCAGGAAGGACCGGGGCCTGATACACTACCTGCTGCGCAACCAGCATACATCCCCCTTTGAGCAGGTGGTGTTCACCTTTCATATTAAAATGCCGATTTTTGTGGCACGGCAGTGGATCCGCCACCGTACCGCCCGGCTTAACGAGATATCCGCCCGGTACAGCATCCTGGATGAGGAGTTTTACCTGCCCGAGGGAGCTGATATTGCACTGCAGAGCAGCGACAACAAGCAGGGGAGGCTGGATGAGGCGGTGCCGGCGGAAGAGCAGGAGCGTATCCGCAGACTCCTGAAAGACCAGCAGCAGCAGAGCTACCGGCTCTATACGGATCTGATTGACCAGGGAATCGCCCGGGAACTGGCCCGGACGGTA
Source organism: Spirochaetia bacterium (assembly GCA_007116075.1). GTDB lineage: Bacteria > Spirochaetota > Spirochaetia > PWKH01 > PWKH01 > PWKH01. Next base: position 2,039 of record SKJE01000070.1, on the reverse strand, counting down.
CTGCCGGTGAGCATCTATACCCAGTGGTACTGGCAGATTGACCTCCATAACCTGTTTCACTTCCTGAAGCTCAGGATGGACCGTCATGCACAGCTGGAAATACGGCGATATGCCGAGGAATTATTCAAAATAACTAAGCTTATTTGTCCCATGGCCTCAGAGGCCTTTGAGGAGCATATCCTCAAGGGGGTATCCTTTTCGGGCAAGGAGGCTGAAGCGCTTGGGGAAATGCTCCGGGGAAACCCCTCACCGCTGGAGGGAAGGGACCAGGAGATCTTTACTGAGAAACTTTCCCGATGACCCCGTCCAGGTCCGGGGGATTCTCCAGCATATGGGGGTTTTCAAGGAAATAGCGCATGAGATTCATGGCGCGCATGAAATAGAACCCCTCTGCTATTCGTTCGTCCAGAGTGATGCCGAAGTCGATCCGGTCGGTGATCTGGTCGGTACCGTCCTTCTTGATGTCCTTGGTCCTGTGCAGCTTCCCGAAGGTGATAAACAGTGATGTGGTTCCCCAGTCGTACAGGTGATGGTAGGGAGCATTCGGGATGTTGATGCTGCCCAGATTCGCCACGAAGGCACTTACATGAAGTCCGTCAATTGCCCTGAGGCTCTTGGGATACCGGCCTATGCGGTCCAACCTCCTGAGTGTCCCTATGACCAGCCGAAGCATCCACGGAGGAAGGCGAAGCAGCATTTTCAGGATCCCCTCTTCCTCTGCTTCTTCACTTCTGCGGATGCTGTTGATGGTCTGGCGCATGATGGCGGCTATCTCCTCAAAGACCATGTCCGGCTCAAAGGTCACCACGGCATTACGTTCATCCGCTTCCTCGTTATACCCCGTCTTAATGACAAAATTGAAGGAGAGGTTATTGCGCTGCCAGAACTTGCTTCCCATGATGAACCGGTTCAGCGCCGGCTTGAGGGCGAAGGTGCGTACCAGGGCTGCCATGATGAGGTCAAAGAGATGGTACTTCTTTTCCCCTGCCTGCTTGTTTCTCAGCCGGATGAAATTCACGCTCCGGGTCATGTCGATGCTCATAGGATAGTACACCAGTGAGTCGGTCCGTTTGGGCATGAGGTATGGAAAAATCCTATTGTATATTCTGATATCCTTCACTTCGAAGGCGTCGTTTCTCTTTCCCATGTGTTGCATATCCTTTCTTGAACAAGCATGAAGTTACCCACAGTATACACGATTTTTCGAAGAAACACTAACTTCACCAGGAACAATGCCGCCTTTTCTCTTGACAGTTCCCCCGGTTTCCCGTAAGACATGAGATCATGAGCGGATACACCAGAAAGCCTCTACAGATTCCCCTGATGAAAACCATCCAGCGGTTTCCCGGGGGTATGATGACTATCTTCTTCCTGTTGGGAACTGTGATCAACACCTTCACCCCTGGATTCCTTAACCTCGGCAGTTTTACCTCCGGCATGTTCCGGGATGGGGCACTGCCGTTTATCGGGCTGGTGCTGTTCTGCAGCGGTGCCCAGATCTCCTTCAGGAGATCCGGGGTTGCCCTCTATAAGGGATCCCTTATGACCGCCTCGAAGGTGCTGCTGGGGATTGGAGGGGGATATCTCTTCGGGTTCTTCGTGATCGGCGGGGAAACCCTCTTCTCTATCCATCCGATTACCGTCATCACTGCCCTCGCCTGCGGGAACGGGGGACTCTACGTTGCCCTGGCTGAACGGTACGGGGATGAGAACGACATCGGCGGCGGAGTTCTGGTGATGCTCACAGCGAGCCCGTTCTTCATCCTTATAGGAGTAGGAGCCGGAGGTCTGGTGAATGTGGGTTTCCTTGATATCCTCGCGACAATAGTTCCTGCACTCATCGGCATGATCCTCGGTAACCTGGATGAAGATTTCCGGGAATTTGTCTATCCCGGAGTACGCCTTGCGATCCCCTTTTTCGCTTTTGCCCTGGGGGCAAACATATCCCTTGAGGATATCCTGATAGCCGGGCCCCAGGGAGCTTTCCTAGCTGCGCTGACATTGCTGGTGACCGGGGTGATACCCGTGGGGATATCCCG
>SKJE01000133.1 GCA_007116075.1 Spirochaetia bacterium | reverse complement strand
GGGTGCCTCATCCCTCTCGGTGAGGGGCTTCCGGGCTACCAAGTATGTCTGGCTTGCAGTAGCAGCTGTAGTGATCCTGCAGCTGCTGTATACCTATCTGCCCCTGTTCCATACCCTCTTTGACTCATCTCCCCTCACCCTTGCGCATTGGGGACTTATACTCCTGGCCGGAGCCGGGGTATTCCTCGCGGTGGAGATGGAAAAACTGATAAACAGGAAACTACAAAAGGAGAAACTGTGAATCACAACAGAAGAAGAGAAATCCTGCAGGAGGCATTGAAATATGCCGGAACCACTAAGGTCTTTGTAAGTGAGCCCGGAGCACTCCAGGCACTACCTGGGGCCCTCGAAAAACTCTATCCCGGCAGGCCGATCATACCGGTAGCCGATGATAACACCTGGGAAGCCGCAGGCAGGGCAACCACTGAGCTCTTAACCGCTCAGGGATGCACCCTGGCGGATCCCTTCATATTTCCCGGCACTCCCATGGTCGAGGCTGACTACGGGCATACGGTGACGCTGGAGCAGTTCTTTCGCCGCTCCCCGAAGGGAATTCCCCTGGCAGTGGGAAGCGGAACCATCAATGACCTGGTGAAGCTTGCGGCTCACCGTTCAGGACGTCCATACGGAGTGGTAGCCACCGCATCTTCGGTGGACGGTTATGCCTCCGACGGGGCTGCTTTGCTTACCGATGGCAGTAAGGTCACCCACCCCTGCCCCGCACCGGAGGTGATCATAGGGGACGGAAGGCTGCTCTCCACTGCCCCGGCGGAACTCACCGCTGCAGGGTTCGCAGACTTGGCCGCTAAGATACCCGCAGGGGCTGACTGGATTATAGCAGACTACCTCGGTGAAGATCCCATCAATCCGGTCAGCTGGAAGCTGGTGCAGGAACATCTGCGCACCTGGCTCGCAGATCCCCGAGACACCGAAGCTCTTTTCATCGGCCTGACCCTCTGCGGTATCGCTATGCAGTACCAGAAGGCATCAAGGCCTGTATCAGGAGCGGAGCACCTGCTCTCCCATGTCTGGGAGATGCATCATCATACCTACCAGGGCAGGACCATTCTCCACGGCATCAAGGTAGGCATCGGAACCCTGATAAGCACCGCATGCTACGAAGCGCTGCTGAACAAGGGACCCGGCGGCGGTGAGGATCTGGAGGAACTTGAGGGTATGTTCTTAAGGAAAAAACAGCTGCTGGAAGAGCAGTTCCCCGGTATTTCGGGACTGCCCCAGCTCAAGGAGACCCTCAGGGAAAAACACTCCGACCAGCAGCGCCGGCTGGACCGGAGAGCCATGATTACTGAAGGATGGGAGGAGATCGCCCCGAAACTTCGTCAGCAGCTCTACGGCTATGCTGAGCTGAAGGAACTGCTCATCCAGGCGGGCTGCCCGGTAACCGCTGAAAAGATCGGTATGGACAAGCCCCGGGCGGTCTCGACCCTGCGGACCGCCCAGTTGATACGCAACCGATATACGATACTCGACCTGCTGGATGACCTCGGCCTCATGGAGCGGTGGATCACATCCCTCACAGCGGACGACTCGGTGCTCACCTAGTCGTCCCGACTCTCCTCCTGGCCGTAGTAGGCATTGACTCCGTGCTTCCTCAGAAAATGCTTATCAAGCAAGTCCTTCTGGATCGGCACCAGACGCTGGGTAAAAAGTGAGGTGTTGGCCATCATCTTCGCCACCTCCTCGAGCACCACGGCGTTTTCAACTGCTTTTAATGCACTGCTGCCCCAGGCAAACGGTCCATGGGAACAGACCACTACCCCGGGAATAGAGGTGGGATCTATATTCCTGTTCTGGAACGTCTCGACGATCACCTTTCCTGTATTCTCCTCATAATCATGCTCAATTTCCTCGGTGGTCATCTTCCTGGTCACCGGTATATCTCCATAGAAATGGTCCGCATGGGTGGTGCCAAGACAGATGATGTCGCGGTTCGCCTGGGCTGCACAGGTAGCATAATGGGAATGGGTATGTACCACCCCGCCAATGCCGGGGAAGTACCGGTAGAGTTCCAGATGGGTAGCTGTATCCGAGGAGGGTCTGAGGGATCCCTCAATAACCTCACCGTTTTCCAGATCCAGCAGTACCATATCCGACGGCTTCATCTGCTCATAATTCACCCCGCTGGGCTTGATGGCCATGACGCCGAGATCCCTGTCGAATGCGCTGGCATTCCCCCAGGTCAACAGCACCAGGGAGTGCTTCACAATTGCGATGTTAGCCTCATAGGCGGCTTCCTGCAGTTCTTTCAGTTTCATCTATCCCTCCATGGGCTAAACTGTACCGAAGAGATTCTCCTCTGTCCAGCAGCTATTTACCCTTTCCCCCCTTTTCCATTAGGATAGCCCCCATGATAATCGCAGTCCTGTTTACATTAATCTGTAACATTTCAGTTTAGGGTGCTTATTCTTGCGCCTTAGAGCCCATAAAAAGTTCAAATAACCATCATTTCAATTGGTAATCAGCCGATTCACTCTTGCTTGAGGAGCGTGTGT
>SKJE01000021.1 GCA_007116075.1 Spirochaetia bacterium | reverse complement strand
GTACATTATTTCAGAATAGGTTCCTCCCCCCAATACAACTACTGCACCAAGACCGCCGCCGATCGTAGCTTCGGGCTCTCTCAGGTGGTAGATTCCCCGCCCCAGGAGTATGAACCTTTCAGAGATTCGGGCAGAGATCGAGTCTTCAACAAGGAAAGATGTTTTCCCTTGCTGGTCAAGTCGTGTCTGTGCCTCAACAGACAGGGTGTTACGGTAATCTGAAGCTGAGATACCGGTACAGGCAAAAAAGATAATAATTAACAGAATAAAACGTCTCATATAAGCGAGTGTATCACACTTCAGGTGGAGCCGGTAGAAGAAAAACCACACATAGGTGGTGATACCCTACAGAGCCTTATCCTCGAAAGAAGAGATAGGAGATCATAACTACTTGTTTAGGTGACTGTATAGCTGAAGCCGAGCAGCAGGATGAAGAAGAGAGATATCAACACGGTGATCTGGTTGAAGCTGAACTTGAAGGTCCTTACTGCACTGAGAGCATTCCCGATGCGCTGGATTCCATACCGATAAACAGCAATCCCCAAGGCGAGGGTTGCCAGGAATATGCCTGTCTTTTCCACACTGAGTGCACCTGCAGCTGAGTAGCTGGGGCCAAAAACCAGGGCAACTGCCTGGCTGCCGAATATTCCTCCGGCGAGAATGGCCGCACCAAAGATCAGGGAGATGACCGCTATGAAGGGATCCCTTGATGGTTTGGGCTCTATTTCTGGGGTTCCAAACAAAATGGTGAAGTACTTTACAAAGGAGAGGATTGTCCCGAAATTGACCAGGTATAGCCCAAACTCGCCGAGGCTGCCCTGAGCGCCAATCTGGATAAAATATTTGGAGATACTGCCGTTGAAAAAGGGAGCACCGGTGATGCCCAGTACACCAGCGAGGGTGGCTATCCCAATGACCGGCATGCGTCTCAGCACACCCCGGATTTCTGCATAGGAACGGGTACCGTATTCTTCAATGATGACTCCGGCGGATAGGAAGAGCAGCCCCTTGAAGAGCGCATGGTTGATTATATGATACATACCACCCCAGAAAGCCTCATCAGAACCGAGATTCAGTCCCATGACGATCAGTCCTACCTGGCTGATGGTGTGATAGGCGAGAATCAGTTTAATGTCCTTCTGGGCTATAGCCAGCAGGAACCCCGCTACAGCTGTGAGAAATCCGATGACAAGAAAGAAGAGCCTGGTATCTACCACGGGAGCAAAGACCTGGTTGAGCCGTATCAGCAGGTATACCCCTGCCTTCACCTGTACACCCGAAAGCACTGCTGAAATAATGCCCGGAGCGCTGGGGGCTCCATGTGCTCTCGGAAGCCAGCTGAACAGGGGCAGCAGGGCTGATTTGACTGCTATAGCTGTCATGATCATGGCATAGGGGACAAGTGCAGCTCGTGGATCCTGAAGCTCTGCAAGACGGCTGGAGATAACCCGAAGATCCAGGACACCGGTGAGTCGGTACACATACGCAATTCCCATCATAAAGAAAGCCATGGCAATAAAGTTCATCATGATATAGAGCATGGCGTCATATACTGCCTGCTTTTCCTGTTTGTACATGATCAGGATAGCTATGGTGATCATGGCCAGTTCCATCACCACATAGATGTTGAAGAGGTCACCGCTGAGGAAAATAGTAATCAGGGCGCTTTCGAGCATGAGGAAGAGAAACATGAAGGTCTTGTCCATATATCCCGCCAGGGTACTGAACAGATAGGTGCCGGTGAAGAACAGGGCTGTCAGTAACACCAGGGGAGCGGAGTAGGTATCTGCTACCAGCTGTATGGCAATTATCTCCGGCCAGCCGGCAACAAACTGGGTAACCTCCCTCCCCCATCTGACGGATATGAACAGCTGGAGGGCAAAGACGGATACCGCTAGGGTTCCTGCAAACATCACTGCCTGGTAGGCTCTTCTCGGGAGAAAGTAGGCTGCGGCCCCTGTAAGGACCGGCAGCATCACCAGCAGGTGCAGCGGAATAATTGGTCCATTCATTGATCCCCAAGCCTCCTGATCAGGGTTTTCCAGTCAGCTGTCTTATACCGGTACACTACCCTCATATACATGGCCAGGCACATGGCAACAACGGATACACCGATAACAATGGCAGTGATCATCAGTGCCTGGGGAACCGGATCTGCCATCTGTTCAGCCGAAGGTCCCGTTACTGGGGAACGCTGTCCTGTTTCATAATTAATCATCACGAAGAATACGATCGCCGCGGCATCCATAATTCCAATAGACATGATTGTCTTAATGATATTTCTCTGGGTCATGGCGCCGTAGAGGCCAATGAAGAACAGGCCCACTGCAAGATCTGCTATGGTAAGCCCCTGGAAGAATTCCCCTATAAATGCCATGTTTTACCAACCCCCTCGAAGAATGCAAACCGAAGTACCGCAACCCCGAGTTCAAGCCCTACCTGGAGCCCAATAAGAATATTCATCATCAGGAGATACCAGCTTCGGAATTCCGGGTTGCGGTGGATGAATCCTGAAAACAGAAGCAGCATCGGTGTCAAGAGGATCATGGCAAGGAAGATGCGCTGGAATATGTGCATGATGTCGTTGCTGATGTCATGCACTGGAAATACAATGTAACGGGCTATGAATAGAGCCGCCAGGACACTGCCTCCCTGGAAGCCTCCCCCGGGGGAGTGGTGTCCATTGAGTATAATGAAAAATCCGAGCAGCAGCATGAAGGGATAAAGGAAGCCGATTACTACTTCAAGGATAAGTGACTGTTCCGGGAGGTCCTGGACTGACCTGCTGTTATTGATCACGGGACTCCTCCTTTTTATGCAGCTGCTGCAGGTCCTTCGGGCCTGGAAGGAACTGTTTCATTCCGATGATTGCCGTCAACAGGATGAGCACCTCGAACATCGTGTCAAACATGCGGTAGTTCAGCAGCACTGCAGTGACGGCATTGTCGGTATGGGCATCTTCCTTGAAATGTTCAATGATGTAGGCGGATAGTACTGGCTCGTGTCGTTCCGGGTACTCCATGGTCATATGGGTTACTACCGTAAAAAGTAAAATCACCAGCAGTGCAGACAGTACTATTCTCATTGTCCCTCCATCCTGACATCATGACGGACTATGTTGATGTTGGAACCCGTTCCGTGGATGATAAACATCATTTCCAGTTCTTCAAGTATATAGCTTTGGGAGGACCCGTGGGCAGAGATGCCCTCCTTCTCCTCCCGGATAACGAGATCAAAGGAGGGAAACTGCAGAGCCTCTTCAAGGGTTTTCTCGGAAAATACTATCTGGGGTTCATATTCCCTGCGGCGGAAAAAATGCCTGATATCACGCATCGCCCTCATGTGCTGCATATATCCCAGGTAGGCGTTCGTCATCCGGTAGCTGTGTCCCTCCGCAAGAACTGCGATGGTATACACCGGGTTGCGCTTCAGGGAGGCAAGATAGAGCAGGGTGACCAGCCCGCTTCCTATAGCAGCTTCAGCAATGGCTAATTCAGGTGCTGCCAGCAGAAGGTAGAGAAACGCCGTGAGCAGGGAAAATACTGCAAGGTGGATGACCGCCTGACGGAGCATCCTGCTGTGTATCACCAGCAGAGCAAAGAGCATCATCGTCAGCAGGGTGACGGTCTCAACGATCATGGGCCTGCTCCTCTCTATGGTCAATGGAAATAACTGTACGGCAGCGGTAACCGGTGATCCAGGCGGACCGGGTGATGGCATGGGTCCCTGCGGAGACAGTGAGCAGTTCGAAGGCGAGGAGAATGAGCAGCTTCAAGGCTACCAGGGAGAACCCGGAGATGAGCATCGCTCCCAATATCACCGTTAGGAATCCCATGGCTTCTACCTTAGACGTAACTACACTCCTGGCATAGAAGCTTTCCAGTTTTAGTACCGCGTATACGCCGAATCCTGTTATCAGCAGCCCAAGCAGTACGAGAACCTGACCGATGATGGTTAAAATACTCTGTACGGCAACCATGGCTCCCTCCTACACCCGCCCTCGCCGCTCTATGTAGCGGGAGAGCAGGACGGTGACAAGAAATCCCAGGATGGAGAAGAGCATCGCCAGGTCTAGGAGATAACTTTCCGGAAGGGATACAGCGGTCACTACCACAGCAAGGGTCACCTTACTTGCTGCCAGGCTGATACCCAGCAGCCGATCCCAAACAGTGGGGCCAATGATGACCCTGATAAGACTTCCAAGGGTTGAGAAGATAAGAATGATCAACGCAATCTGCAGGAAATTCACTGTTTCTCCTGTACCGGCAGCAGCACCCGCTCAAAGCTTCCCTTGATGATATCCCCGGCTTCCCGGGGATCCTTGGTGGAGCAGTCAATCCAAACCACTTTATAACAGTTTTGAGAGTAATCAATAGCTACCGTGCCCGGTGTCAGGGTAATAGCCGTTGCGGTGAGCACGCCGAGCAGGGGGTCGTTAAGCTGGGTGGGGAGATCCACAACCCCCACATTGAGTCGGTCCGTAAGGGTGATGCGGATAGCGTGCCAGCCAGATCGAAAAATTGCTATTACCAGCACTCCTATATACCGAATCAGGATGAAGATGCCGATGCGGTAGCGCAGCTGATAGGAGTGGTGCAGAACCACGCGGTTGGTAATCAGGAGGGCTGCAACGGCAAGCAGAACACCCTGAAGAATGATGAGTGGGGAAAATGATTCGCTCCAGATACACCATACCCCGGTTAAAACAGACAGGATAGGGACCGTGCGGATAGCACCATTTACACTGCGTTTCATAGTGTGAAAGCATTACATATGGACTCATGATCTGTCAATACAATCTTTTTCAGGCCAGGGTGAGTTGACAGTATGTGACGTGCGATTTATGATCATCCCATGCTCAAAGAGGTACTGAATCTGAAACTGGTTACCACGGACCTGCAGGGTAGAAATAAGCGGGAAGTTATCTTCAGCATGCTGGAACTCATCAGTAGATCCGGTAAGGTAAAGGACTTTGACTTGGCCCTGAATGACCTGCTGGACCACGAGGGTGGGATGTCCACCGGTATGGAGAACGGAATAGCTATTCCACACGCTAAGACCGATGCGGTGGATGAACTGATTGTCGCGGTGGGAATTACCAGGAGGAAGGTCAACTTTGAATGTCTTGACCGAAAGCCCGCACAGATCTTTGTGATGACCCTGTCACCAAAGGATACGTTTGGTCCCCATGTACAGTTCCTTGCTGATATAGCAGTACTCCTGAAGGATAAAAAGAAGCGAAAGGAGATGCTCAAGGCAAAAACAGACGGGGAGCTCCTGCAGGTGCTTATCGGGTCGAAATCATGACAATATCTTCTGTACCCGGCCAACGGTTCCGTCGGTTAGGCGAACTTTTATCCCGTGAGGATGAGCAGGCGACCTGGTAAGTATATCTGAAACTATTCCTTCTGTGAGCGTCCCGGTGAGCTGATGGTGCTTCTGTACTACTGCTGCCCTGATTCCCGGTTTGATTTGTGATCGCTTTGGTGTATTCATGCCCCCATCCTACTGCACCAGTTGAAAACAGAAAAGGGCTGGACTGCAAAAAGGGAATCTTTCAATCGTGATTATATGGAAAAAGAATTAGTGTTTTTACCAACAGGATCAGCACTTATATATCGGTACTGCTCTTAGCGTCAATTAAGTGAAGAAAGACATATGCAATCAAAACTATTGTTATGCAGATTTATTGATGCGGGAGTTGAATTTTGATATTATAAAAAGAATATACGTAATCCAGAACTTCTAGGACATGAACCTGGACCAGCCCATGTCCTGTTTTTTATAAAAATTACTGAATAAGGAACATAATATGGAATATCTTAGTGAAAAATTCTCTCTTGAAGGTAAGACAGTAGCAGTGACAGGCGGTGGCGGAACTATTGCAAAAGCACTGGCAGAAGCTTATATACAAGCTGGGGCAAATATTACCCTATGGGGACATCGGGCTCAATCCATAGAGGAGACTAAAAGATTTCTTTCGGACAAGCTTTCCTGTGAAGACCGGGTGCAGGTTGTTGTATGTGACACATCCCAAGAGGAGGATGTGAGAAAAGCTGTGGATGCCTGCTGTGAAATCTTCGGGGGAATTGATGTGCTGGTGAATGCTGCCGGCGGTAATCGTGGGAAAGCTCCCTTAGTTGATCTTGATATAAAGGTATTTCAGGAAGTTGTAAATTTGAATTTGATTGCTGGATTGGTGGTCCCCACAAAAGTGGTGGCTGCCTACTGGATAGCTGAAGAAAGGCCGGGCTGCATCATAAATATGGCTTCTATGTCGTCATATATCCCTTTGTCAGGTGTCTGGGCATACAATGCATCAAAATCTGCAGTTAAGAATCTGACAATGGCATGTGCTAAGGAATTTGCCCATGCGGGGATACGCGTCAATGCTATTGCCCCCGGGTTTTTTATTGGGAAACAGAATCGAGACTTGCTTATCGATCGGGAGACCAAGGAATTTACTCCAAGAGGAATGGATGTATTAAGACATACACCTATGGGAAGGTTCGGTGATGTGCAGGAACTTGCGGGAGTTGCTTTGTTATTGGCAAGTGAGAAAGCAGCAGGGTTTATAACCGGAGTTACCATCCCTGTGGACGGCGGATATCTGGTTGATAATATCTAATATAATGCAATGCGATGATTTTTCCCTTCTCTACACCTGACCATCTCTTACAAGTCTGATGAGGGTAGGTGGTGTTTAAAATTCAAGAAGAACCTTCATCTTTGAGCCGCCCTGTTCATGGAGGTCCGAGAATGCTTTTACAGCATTGGATGCTTTGTAGACATCAGTAATCATTCCATCCAGGCTGAATATACCCTGTGACACCAGATCTATCAGTTCCAGAAAGTCCTTTCGGACCGCATTTCTTGAACCGAAAACATCTAGTTCCTTCTGCTGAATGACACTGAAATTGAAATCCAGGGGCTGTTTGCTGATTCCAATCAGCACCACCCTCCCTCGGAAGGCTGCAGCATTAATGCTGTTCTGGAAGGTTGCAGGCATGCCGACTGCTTCTATTACCACATCGAATCCTCTGCTTCCGGTGATATCCGCAGTCTTTTTTTCCACCGATCCTGGGCCGTCGTTCAGGATGACTCCATCTGCCCCGAAATTGGAGGCCATAGATAGCCTGGTCTCTGAAATGTCGCAGATATACACGGAGGCTCCGCGATGTTTAGCCGCCATAGCAGCAAATATTCCAATCGGGCCGGCGCCGATAACTAGTACGGTGTCTCCCGGTTGCACTGATGCTCGCTGAACCCCATGATAACTGATGCAGAAAGGTTCAATCAGGGCAAGATACTGAGCAGACAGGCCGCGGCCGTCATAGATCCGCTCTACAGGCAGTGTTATATATTCGGAAAAAACGCCGTCCCGCTGAGCGCCCAGTGTCTGATTGGATGTGCAGCAGTTGAAAAAACCGCGTTGACAGGAATAGCATGTTCCACAGTTGAAATATGGATTAGCTGTTACGGCAGTTCCTGGTTTGAGACCAGATCCCTCAGGGGCTTCGATGATTTCAGCAGAAAACTCATGCCCCGGAATCCTAGGATATGATCCGTAGGCAAATGTTCCTCGATAGATGTTCAAGTCGGTACCGCAGATTCCTCCATATTTCATTTTCAGCAATGCTTCCCCTTCACGTGGTACAGGCTCTTTCTGTTCCATGATTTCAATATGGAAGGGTTTGGTAATAGTTATAGATTTCATCATTTCTCCAAAGTTTTTTATACAACAAAGCTGATTATGCCCGAGGGCATCTACCCTTTGCTGTCTATAGGATATCATAACTGTGGAATTATTTAAATGGTTGCTGGACGCCAGGGTGGTGCTGAGATGTCCATGTTTAAATTCGAAAAATTTGGTGAATTAGGTAAGCGAGGATAAGAGATCCTGAAAGACTGAAATGAATGTGATGAAAAAATACTCTTACTGAAGTACTAATGTTAATGATTCATTTCTCAAATAATGCGGTCTAAGGGGTGAGATATGTAGGAAAAATTATGTTCAAACTTACATTTCTCACCCCTTAGAGCAAAAAAACCAAGGAATTAACCTGTTCGGCTATATCATGCAGGAGATGTCAGCAGATTCAGCAGGCTGGATGAGGTTTTCTTCAGCGGTCATAATTTGTCTTTCCCTCTTTGTCCCATCAGATACTCCCTCTTAAGCCGTAATAGTTATGCCTTTGATGCTCATGCTCTTGGTGTCAGGGCATAGAGACTCCCTGGATCCGTATAGACTGCCTGGGTTACTCCAAGGGCCTGCAGGAATTCCTGCTGCCTGGATCCTATTCCTCGGAGAATTACCCGTATGTCTTTAATGGACGCCGTCAGGATCTCATCAAATATCGTAGTCATCATGAAAGCTGTTGGACGTGTGGTGGGTTTGTTGTCCCACCCTGTCAGCTGAACCTGTTCCTGCTCTACATACCGCCGCATCTGATGCTCCATGAGCCGCCAGATCATCAGCGCTATGATGAGAACCATCCCCAGCACCTCAATACGCGAAGGAATCTTGAGAAACAGATCATTGACGATCAGGTCATCCTTGAGAAATGAGAAGTTACTCTCTGCCGTACTGTCCCTTGTAGGCTTTCAGCAACTCTCCGGCATCAAGAGAACCCTCTTCTCCTGCAGCAGGGACTGAACTGATGAGCACAAAGCATCCGGAGAGCTCCTGCATCCGCTGGATCCCTTCTGTATCCTCAATCATCTCCCAGGTGAGTTCATAGCGGGTAACTATCGGAGCCGGACCCTCCTTGGGAGGTCGTCCCCGTCGACGGACCTCCACCGGGGTAACTGTCGGCTGAACCTGATGCAGCTTGGTCGAGAGTCCCTTGATCTGCCCTGCCGCCTGCAGGGCATCAGCTTCACAGAAAAACGTCTGCTGCTGTTTCTTCAGGGCTTTCTGCAGGGTCTTCTGTGAAGTCTCAACAGCTCTGTTGAGCTTTTTCACCCGACGCTTGTCAGAATGCACCACCACTGCCCGGTAGGGTATTCCATACAGTTCCACCGTGGTCTCATAGGCTTTGTATGCTGCAGAGGGCCGGCACGTTGTGTCCTGATGTTCTGAAAGTTTACCCAGCTCAACCCAACGTTCGGCATCAACAGCTTCTCCTATGAGCTCATTGCAGACCGAGTAGGTCCCGGGAAGCCGGGTGATGAACTCCATCTCGCCCAATTCCTTCAGGTTCGCTTCAGTTACCATGGCGCTGTCAGCTACATACACACAGGCTCCTGGCCCCAATCCATGGGAAGCCATCAGGGAACTGATGCGCGAGAGCATCTGATTATTTGAAGTCTTGTCTGATGAATTGCCGTGAAGCACCTGCCCGAAGATCGGCACTCCCCGTTCCACGCACAGCAGTTCGGTCATGAACTGCTTCAAGTCCTTCCGTTTATCCTTCGAATGCCCGAAGGTAATCTTCGGTCCCTGCGGAGGATCATCTGCCTCACAGTGACGGTACTCACCCCATACACTGGTGGAGGTAGTATCGTAACTGAGTTTTCGTGCATCAAGATTGCAGACCTCTGCAGCTCTGACTCCTCGTTGGGTCACCACATGCGATGCGCCGGAGGCAAAGATGGCATCCATTGACCGGGCCAGGTTCGTGTCATTGAACAGATGGGCATCAAGATCCTCACCCAGCAGCAGCTCCCGGTCCTGCTTCTTCAGAAAATGCTCTACCCGGTACAGCGGGGTCC
>SKJE01000016.1 GCA_007116075.1 Spirochaetia bacterium | reverse complement strand
GTTCACGGGTCAGTAACCGATATGATGCCAGGAAAAAAATAGCATCCCCGTCAGGATGCGGTCCTACACAAACCAGAACTCATAAGGTATACTCCTTTGTCAAGCATAAGCAGCAGAGGAGATATGTATGTCTGTCCAGGCTATTATCCTTGCATTTTCTCTTACCTTGATGGCAGGGCTTGCTACGGGAGTCGGAGGCCTCTTAGTATTCTTTACCAAGCGGCTGAGCCCGAAGTTCCTTGCTGGATCCCTGGGGCTGTCCGCAGGGGTAATGATCTATATATCCTTTGTGGAGATCTTTCCCAAGTCACTGGAGTCCCTGGCAGAGGTCTATGGGGATATGCACGGTTATATCTATGCAACCATCGCCTTCTTTATCGGAGTCGGCCTGATCGCCCTCATCGATAAGCTGGTGCCGAACTACGAAAATCCCCATGAACCGAGGGATGTTGCCGAGATTGACTGCGAAGAACTTCGGTCACAACATCAGGATAAGGGTCAGCGCAAGCATACTCCCGAGGAGAAGCAGGAGTTCAAGCGCCTGGGAGGCTTTTCCGCCTTTGCCATTGCCCTGCACAACTTCCCTGAAGGGCTGGTAACCTTCATGGCTGCCCTCTATGATCCTGCTCTGGGAATAACGATAGCCGTGGCTATCGCAATCCATAATATCCCTGAAGGGGTGGCTATAGCGGTACCCATCTACTACGCCACAGAGAGCAGGAAGAAGGCCCTCTTCTGGTCCATCCTGGCAGGATTAGCAGAACCGGTAGGGGCTCTTCTCGGATTCTTCCTGCTGAGGGCTTTTCTCTCAGAATCACTCTTCGGATACGCATTTGCACTAGTTGCAGGAATTATGGTATACATTTCCCTGGATGAGCTGCTGCCTACGGCGGAGAAGTACGGGGAACACCATGTGGCCATTATCGGAGTCTTCTCCGGAATGGTGATTATGGCTGCCAGTCTCATCCTACTGGGAGGCTAGAATATATGAATATTGTCATCATCGGTGCGGGGGATGTAGGGTATACCATTGCCAAGGATCTCTCCCAGGAGGGCCACGACATCGTAGTCATCGAGGCCAGATCGGAGACAGCTAAACGGCTGGAGAATGAGCTTGATGTACGGGTTGTAGTCGGCAATGGTTCCAGGCCGATGGTTCTTGCCGAGGCTGGAGTCGTGGAAGGATGCAGCATCGACTACCTGATCGCCTGCTCGAATCGGGATGAGGTGAATATCATGGCCTGCTGGCAGGCCAAACGCTGCGGTGTAAAGCGCGTGATTTCCCGGGCCAAGGGGATTGAATATGAAGATAATCCCCAGTGGTCCGAAGCCCTGGGGATTGATGAGATTATCACACCGGAACGATCGGTAGCCCGGGATATTGAGGAGATCCTCTGGATCAACGCTGCGGTGCATACCTCTGAACTGATGGAGGGCAAGGCGGGCTCCTATGCCTTCCGTGTCTCTCAGGGCTCAGTAGTAGCCGGCAAGAGCCTCCGGCAAATCGGTGGACTTACTCCAAAGGTTCCCTTTGTCCTGCTCTATGTTGAGCGGGACGGGAAAGGGCAGATCCCCTCCGGTGACTGGGTCCTTGAGGAACAGGACCTCTGTTACGTGATCGCCTTCAAACAGCAAGTGATGGATATCCAGAGACTCTTCCAGACCGACAAGAAAAAAAAGCAGCTGCGTCGGCTGATTATTGTCGGTGGAGGAAAACTCGGTATTCAGCTTATCCGGCTGCTGCTGGTAGACCACCCAGAAGTTCATATCAAGCTCATCGATAAGGATCACGACCGATGCAGCCGCATTGCTTCGGAGTTTCCCTCCCTCACCGTGCTCCATGGAGACGGTACCGATGAGAAGCTTCTGAGCCATGAGGGTATTGAGCTTACCGACGGGTTCCTTGCCGCTACAGACGTTGAGGAACTCAACATGGTTCTGGCGATCCTGGCCAAGAGTCTCGGGGCAGGAAAGTGCGTCGCCCTGGTGAGAAAGGATGTCTATACCCAGCTGAGCAGCAACCTGCCTATCGATGCAATGGTGAACCCCAATGAATCCCTCTCTTCCCTGATGCTTCGGATGGTCCGGTATCCCCAGACAGCAGGAAGTCTCTCACTGATCGGACGTATCGGGGCTGAGATTCTTGAAGCGAAGCTGCCGGAGCATGCTCCTGCTGTCGGGAAAAAGATCGCTGATCTCGACCTGCCCAAGGGAGTGCTCTTTGCCATGGTAGACCGGGGAGGGGAGCACCTGATGCCCCGGGGGAACCTGGAGCTGCAGGCCGGGGATGTGCTGCTCATATTTGCCATGGATGAGCGTATGGGTAAGACCTTAAAGGCCTTGGGGATTCCTGTATGAAGTACCAGATAGTCCTGAGAGTGCTCGGTCTGCTGTCGGTGATTATATCGCTGACTATGATTTTTCCGCTCATCTGGAGCATTGTAGACGGCACTGACGACATGATTCCCTTCCTCATGAGTATCACCATTGGTATCGGAATCGGGGTTGTACTGTACCTTCTGGGAGATCAGAGAAGAAAGTATACTGAGCTGAATGTCCGGGAGGCCTTTGCAGTAGTAAGTCTCGCCTGGGTGATGGCCTCAGTGATCGGGGCGCTTCCCTACTATCTGGGGGAGTACCTGCCCACCTATACAGACGCCTTCTTCGAGGCCATGTCCGGTTTTTCCACCACCGGAGCTACCGTCCTGACCGACATAGAATCCAACCCGCGGGGGATTCTTTTCTGGAGAAGTCTCACCCACTGGCTGGGAGGGATGGGAATCATCGTGTTGTCTCTGGCGATCCTGCCTTTTATCGGGGTAGGAGGAATGCAGCTCTTCAGGGCTGAAGTTCCCGGACCGACGCCGGAGAAACTGACTCCGCGTATCCAGCAGACCGCCCTCATGCTCTGGGTGGTCTACCTGATCATTTCAGCTGCTGAAGTGGTGGCGCTGCTGTTCTGCGGGCTGGATCTCTTTGATTCACTGACCCATACCTTCGGTACCATGGCCACAGGGGGATTCTCTCCCTACAATGACAGCATTGCCGCATTCCGCAGTCCGCTCATCGAGTGGGTGATTATCATCTTCATGTTCCTGGCGGGCACGAACTTCGTCCTGCACCTGCTTGCGCTGAAGGGAAAGCTGAATGTCTTCTGGAAGGATGAGGAATTCCGGTTCTACCTCAAGTTCACCCTCCTGTGCATTATCATCGTGACCACCTTCCTGATGTTCAATAACCACTACGGAAATTTTTCAGATACCTTGAGGATATCAACCTTTCAGGTGATCAGTATCATGACCACCACCGGGTATGTCACAAGCGATTTCAACCTCTGGCCCCAGGTGCTTCGACTGCTCATGCTGCTGCTCATGTTCGCCGGCGGATGTGCAGGATCCACCGGAGGCTCGATGAAGCAGGTGCGACTGCTGCTCCTGTTCAAGCGGGTAAAAGTTGAGGTCCGGCGGCTGCTCCATCCCCAGCAGATCCTCCGGGTGCGGTTTAACGGCTCCGTCCTCGGTCTTGATGTCATCAGTTCGGTCACCGCATTCTACATCCTCTATATGATGCTCTTTGTGGTCTTCAGTTTAGTGATGGTAGCTGTCTTGGGAGCAGACCTTGAAACCGGTATTTCCAGTGTTGCCGCAACGCTCGGTAACATCGGTCCCGGACTTGCAGGGGTAGGAGCGGTGGAAAACTATGCGTTTATCAACATACCTGGAAAGCTGATACTCTCCTTCTGCATGCTCCTGGGACGGCTGGAGCTCTTCTCTGTGGTGATGCTCTTCGTGAAGGGAACCTGGCGCCCCTAGCAGCTGAAGGGTACAAAATTAGTTAGGAATATGCCAGATAAATACCTGAGGACTCTTGTAACCTTCTGTTGTTCTGGTATCATATAAGCAGGGGTACCGGTATCTTTCTGCTGTGCTGATCCTCAGTGTCCCCGCCTGAAGTAAGGAGGGAACCAATGACAAGTGTTGCCGATGTACTGAAACAGAAGGGTTCGACGGTATTTACCATTCATCAGGAAGATACCATCCGAACAGCCATGGACCTGCTGGCTAAGCAGGGAGTCGGAGCCCTTGTGGTTACAGACCATGAAGGGGAGTTGACGGGAATCTTTACGGAACGGGATTTTGCCAGGTTCTGTGCCGGAAAGGATTCTATATCCCTGACATCCCCCATCTCAGAGGTGATGACCCCCAAGGTCATTTGCGTGGATCCCACTTATTCCGTTGAGCACTGCCTGGGCATCATGACAGACATGAGGATGAGACACCTGCCGGTTCTCACCAACCAGAAGCTGAGCGGACTCATCTCCATAGGGGATGCGGTGAAGGCAGTGCTGACTGAACAGGAACATCTGATCGACCAGCTTGAGCACTACATTGCAGGCAGTTTGTAGCTGCTAGGCCTCAGGAGCCTGATCCTGTTTTTTCTTACGGCTCAGCAGATAGTATACCAGGCCGCTGATTACCGCCAGCAGGGCTGCCACCAGGTTCACGTAGAGACCGAGCTGGTCGTCCAACCGCATGAACTTGAAGGTGTTCCAGAAAAACAGCAGGGCAAATACTGCATGGGCTATGAGTACGGATATCTGTCTCATGCAAGTCTCCTTCTCTAAGACGCTCTTGAGATAGACAGTATAACACATTATGTTCTTGTACGCATACTGCAGAACACCATCAATAGGTACACCCTGATACTTGCCTTGCGGTCAAACAATGTATACTATTGTTCTGATGAACAATTTGATCGGACTGGGGTTGTCCTATATATTTGTCCTGGCGGTGCTCGCCGGCGCAGCCCTGCTGCAGAACATCTTCCATCTGTCGGCCCAGGTGACCAGGAAACTGATCCATATCAGTGTGTCCAACTGGTGGTTTATCCTGATGATGTGGTTCGACTCCCTCGCCTTTGCCCTAATTGGTCCGGTCTCATTTATCCTGCTTAATTTTATATCCTATCGATTTCATCTTCTCAGTGCCATGGAGCTTGAGGACAACCGGAGCAACCTGGGCACCATCTATTTCCCCATCTCCCTTCTCGTACTGGTGATACTATCCTATACGGATGTAATTCCCATCTATGCCGGAGCCGTGGGTATCCTCATTATGGGCTACGGGGACGGCTTTGCGTCCCTCTTCGGCGGGCGTTTCGGCAGGATCGGCATATATACCTGGGGAGGCACAAAGAGTGTGGTCGGTACCCTGGTGATGTTTGTGGCAAGCGCACTGGTGACCCTGCTGGTGACCCTCTGGTTTCATCCCTATGGGCAGGATCCCTCCATGCTGCTGCTGGTAGTGCTGGTGGTTGCGGTGGTTGCCACCGTCACTGAACTGATCACCCCATGGGGTGCGGATAACCTGACCGTACCGATCATGAGCGCCCTGGTCTATGCTGGACTGGTGTAGTACAACCTGAAGGAGACACAGCAGTGGGTTTCAGTATCTGGTCTTTTATTATAGCCTGTTTTGTAAACGGATTTTTTGCATATATCGCAGTGATCCACGGGTCGGTCACCTACAGCGGTGCCGTAGCCGGTATGGTTGTAGGTGCTGCCCTCATGTCCGGCGGCGGCTTCTGGCCATGGATGATGCTGATATTTTTCTTTTCGTCCTCTACATTCCTTTCGGCCTATCGGAGGGATACAAAGCAGGATTTGGAGCAGCTGCACCGAAAGACCCATGTCCGGGATTACGAGCAGGTGCTTGCCAACGGTACAGCCGCTGCGGCAGCTTCCCTGCTCTACGGAGCCACCGGGAACCTGGTATTCTTGGCAGCTGCCGCGGCAGCCATCAGCTCTGCCACAGCGGATACCTGGGCCGGAGAGGTCGGGGTGACCAGCAAGCACTCGCCCCGGTCGATCATCACAGGCAAACCCGTCCAGCGGGGACGCTCCGGGGGGATAACCCTGAAGGGTATCCTGGCGGGACTGGTGGGATCAATCTCCGTTGCCCTGATATTAAGTATCAACCTGCTGGTGATCCAGCGGGGGGTGACCATCGAGGCTTTCTGGATAACGGTGATTGTCTCCGCCTCGGGATTCATCTCCTCCCTGCTCGACAGCGTGCTCGGTGCAACCCTGCAGGTTCACTATCTGGATGAGGATACCGGCAGGATATCCGAACACCCGGTGCTGGAGGGAAAGCCCCTGAAAAAAACCAGCGGCGTCAGCTGGATCAACAACGACATGGTGAACTTCCTGAGCATCCTTGCCGGCACGCTGCTGGCTGCACTGCTCTCCCTGTCGGTTATACCACAATAAAGCGCAGGGCCAGAAAAAATACTCCCTGGACAAGCACTATCACCGTCGGCAGTCTGTAGGGGTTGTTGAGTTTCATCCCCTCATACAGCCCTGCACACATAAAGGATATCACTCCCCAGGCTATGTAGTTCTGTACCGGTATGCCCCCGCCATCCCAGGACCAGTAGTCCAGGGCGATTGCCGCCGGCTCCATGATGTAGTCAAACACCACAGTGATTACAGCGGTGATGAACATCACCGCCAGAGGTGAAGAGACCCAGCGCTTTACCAGGGTAATGGACCCCAGGATAATAATGGTCCAGTTGATCCCGATAAGCAGGGGAACCCCCAGCAACTCCAGGCCCAGGGTGGATCCGTATACATAGGAGCCGAAGACAAGTCCTGTCTTGACCCCCAGAATCTCGAGAAAGAGGGTGACTCCGTAGGTGACGGCAGCCCAGAACAGCAGACGGACATGACCGTTTACCACAAAGGGCAGCAGACCCAGCACAGCGGTCGCCAGTATGGTATAGGGAGTCAGGGCAATCATGAAGGGATAGGTTGACTCAAGGGCATGACCGGCAAGCCCGACGGCATAAAAGACAGGCATCAGCCTGATGACCCATTTCTCATAACTCACCAGAGATCTCATGATCGGCCTCCAAGAAGCAGCCCCAGTGCCTGGAGCACGATCCGGGCCTTTCCCGGCTTCACCTGCTCCCGGTATACCCTCAGGGGATCCCGGGCGATCTGCCGGGATGTCCACCGGTACATCTCTGCGGCGGTCCGGATCGGGATTCTGTAGCGCCTGGGAATATAGGCGTAGCCTTCCTCGGCTTCAGCCTGCCACAGGTCGTACCGTTGGGTCTCCTGACGGATAAACCGGCAGAACTCTTCGCTATTTCTCCGGGCTGTCTCTTCGCTGAGATCCGTAAGGGTAGTGTCTGTCAGGGGCAGATAGCGGCGACCGAGCCGCAGGTCCTCATCGATATCCCGTATGAAGTTTATATACTGCATAGCCCTGCCGAGCATGGCCGCACTTCTGTGGGAAGCGGGATCAAGATCCATAATACGGGCCATGAACAGGCCGATCACCTCGGCTGATCCGTAGATGTAGGCGAGGGTATCATCGAGGGTGTCGTAGGTGCGGCGGGTCAGGTCCATCTCCATGGATCTCAGGAAGGCTTCACTCCAGGCAGGATCAAACTGTTTGCGCTTCCCGAGTTCAACATAGGAGTCGATGATCACATCCCCCGACGGTTTCCCCGCTGCAGCCTCCCGGTAGAGGCTGCAGAAGCGGTAAAACCCGTCCGGGTTCTGGGGGATGGCGTCCACAAAGTTGTCCGCCACCCGGACAAACCCGTAGAGGATGAATACGTCCTCCCGGACTTCTTTGGGGAAGAACCGGGAGCTGTTGTAGTATGTCCTGCTTCCTGACCGGAAGATCATATCATGCTGTGGGTGCGCCATAAATCTTTCTTATCTCTCCTGTTACGTTCTCCGCCGCAATGAGTACCATGGGAACCCCGACTCCGGGATGGGTGTACTGTCCCGCATAGAAAAGGTTCTTCAGGTGCCTGCTCCGGGAAGCGGGGCGGAACACCGCCGTCTGCCGGAGGGTATGGGAAAGCCCCAGGGCAGTGCCCTTAAAGGCATGGTAGTCCGTGATGAAGTCCCTTTGGGTGAATATCCGCTGCACCTCAACATCCTTTGTCAGATCCTCCCCGGTGATTCGCTTCACATGGGCAAGAACATGGTTGAGGTAATCCTCCCGCTGGCGGTCGCTGTCTTCAAGACCGGGTGCGGTGGGCACAAGGAGAAATACATTCTCGCATCCCTCCGGCGCACTGGAAGAATCAGTCTTGGAGATGCAGCTCAGGTAGAAACAGGGATCCCCGGGCCATGAGGGAGTTTGGAATATGGTCTTAAAATGGTCTGTCCAGTGCTCCTTGAAGTAGAGGTTATGGTGCTCCAGCCCCTGGAGTTTCCTGCCTATTCCGAGGTATGCGATAAACATCGAGGGTGCAAGGACCCGGGAGTCCCAGTATCGCCGGGAGTAGGTACGGTGCTCACTTGAGAGCAGCTGAGTCTCCATATGATGGTAATCCCCGGAGGCCACCACGACATCCGCCTCATAGGTCGTGCCGTCAGCGGTAATCACCCGGTCAGCCCGGTCTTTGCTTCCTGTTATGGAGGTTACTTCGGCGTCGGTGACCAGGGTTACCCCGAGCTGCCGGCACAATGCAGCCATTCCCTGGGCGACACCGGCCATCCCCTTTTCCGGGAAGAATACCCCCAGTTCAAGGTCCACATGGGACATGATGGAGTAGAGTGCCGGAGCATCTGCCGGGTCGGTACCGAGAAACACCATGGCATACTCAAGAATCTGTTTTGCCCGCCGGTCCTGCACATACTGGGAGACGAACTTGTCCAGTTTCTTAAATACTCCCAGCTTGAGCCCCTCGGACATAAGTTTCCTGTTGAAGAATTCACTGACCCGTTTGTAGTCCCGGTACAGGAATTCCTCCATGGCTACCTTGTACTTATAGGAGGCCTGCTCTTTATACCGCTGCAGAGCCTCCCCGCCTCCCGGCTGGAAGGAGTCGAAAAGCGCTTCATGCTGCCGCTCATCCCCGGTAAGCACCGATGATTCACCCTCATTGAAAAAAACCTTGTAGTACGGATCCAGGGGCCGCAGGGAGTAGTAGTCCTCCCGTTTCACATCAAAGAGCGAGAAGAACCGCTCAAAGACTTCCGGCATCAGGTACCATGATGGTCCGAGGTCAAAGGTATAACCCTGAATTTCCCAGCTGCGGGCTCGCCCGCCGAGGGTACTGTTTTTTTCCAGGAGGGTAACCTTCCATCCGTCCCGGGCAAGGAGGGCTGCCGAAGCAAGCCCGCCGTAGCCGCCGCCAATCACAACTGCTTTTCTATTCATAGGGCTATTGTAACAGAAGAACCGAAAATGGGTATTGAATTTTCTAGTCTGAAAAGGATATTTCCCACTCCATCCGGGCCACCTGGGCGATGGTCTGGTAGATCGAGCAGTAGCGGGTAGCAATATCGAAGGCTTTTTTCACCTTCTGCTCATCCGATGCGTTGGTTACCCGAGCAGAGACACAACAGGACTCCAGGGTTGTGGGCACCTCATCGCGCTTATCGCCCTGGACATCCACATCTGCTGAGCTCCAGGAAAGCTTCATCTTTTCAGCCACATCTTCAAAGGTTGACTGGAGGCAGCTTGCCAGGGCAAGCAGCAGCAGCTCATAGGGCCGGAATGTTCCCTCGGACGCACCAATGGCCAGGGTATCCCCCCGGTCGGTTTTTCCGGTCCATCCATCCTCTGTGATGTGAAGCGCTACGTGGTGATGTGCTCCCATAGAATAACCTCCTATCCATGAAAGAAACAGCGCATGCCGGTGAATACCATGGCTATGCCGTGTTCATTGCAGGCATCGATCACTTCCTCGTCCCGGACTGATCCTCCGGGCTGGATGACTGCGGTGATGCCGCTTTGTGCGATCTCGTCGATACTGTCCCGGAAGGGGAAGAATGCATCCGAGGCAAGTACGGTACCCTCCCTGGCTGAACT
>SKJE01000040.1 GCA_007116075.1 Spirochaetia bacterium | reverse complement strand
GAGGGTGGTTTCGGCGGTTTCCAGATGACGGGTACGCCTGCATTGACGGCCAACCTCACAACGTTGTTCTTGGTGTTTCTCTACTTCACCGTCCTGGAGGCCAGGGACGGACAGACTCTGGGAAAGAAGATCATAGGTATACGAGTGGTGAACGATGACGGTTCCCCGATGAATTTAGAGACTTCCGCAGTCCGCAATGTGCTCAGAATAATCGACGCCTTAGGCTTCTACCTGATCGGTGCCATCTTGATCTGGACCTCATCCAAGAAGCAGAGGTTGGGTGACATGGTGGCAGGGACCGTGGTCATCGAGGCATGATCGACCTAGATACCGTATTCGGAAAAGGTCTCACTCACGCTTCCAAAGGTTGTTGAGAACAAAATTTGCAAGTTAGCACGTATATTTTGAAATCAATCCAGACTAATCAGATGAGAGGGGCGACTCAGCCCGATCGTTGACATTTTTACTTTAACGAAAGACCTCGATTTCTCTCTTTTTATTAAAAGTGTTTAGAATAGGTATTTATAATAAACACTCCGAGTTGGTTAAATAGAGGAGTAAAAAAAATGAAAAGAAAGGAAATAGACGATGTCGTCGAATCTTACGAGAAGAAGGCGAAACATCTGTTCGAAAACGCTAAAGAGGAAATGAGTAAGCGTACCCAGGACTTCAAGGATATGTCTGAGGAGAAGAAGAAGGAACTGGAACCCTATATGAAAGAATTCGATGATGCTTTCCATAGGGAAATGGATTCCTTGGAGGTAGAGCGTAAGAGACTTGTTGAGACGAGCAAGGCGAAGGCTGCCGGTCTGGAAGTCAAGGTCAACGAAACGATCGATGATTCCAAGATCCGTTTGAAGAACGAGTACCGTAAGCTGCGGGAAGATTTTCGAAACAAGTGATTCCTTGTCATCAGGATGTGGGAGTGATCTCCGACATCAAAAGAAACCATTTCCCAATCATTAACAATCGACGTTGAGGTTCAGCATCTCCAACGAGCAGATTTCTTATCAACCATATCATCTGGTTTTCCGTCAAAGTTTTCTCACAAGGTTTTTCGCATAAATCATAGAATTGAGTTCAACACTCCCATAATCCGCCAATCCTTGTTCAGAAGATGTGATTTAAGAATCAACCTTGTGTCTTGAACGAAGGTTCAACAATCGACTTAGATGATATTCTGAGAGTTACGTCATAGTAACGTCCACCAGATAACGAATCTAAGTAATCCATTGTCAACCAAAGACACGACCGTTCCATCGGGTCATGGAATGGCAGTCAACGAATCGTTTTCCGCAATGTATCAATCCACGACCCTGCCGACCGCTTGATACTCTATGAGTTCGCCGTTGTCATCGAAGATTCCGTGGAAATCCCATTCCAGGAATAATCTCGTTCCATCGGCCATTATCAGATAATGACGGAAATTGCAGTTGGGGTTCTGCGGAGATATGGCCTCTACATACTTACGGGAACGAAGACCCTCCTCCTCGGAAATCAGGTCGAAGACGTATTCGCCGAGTATATCCTCCTTTTTGGTGTTCAAGGTGTTGTAGAATGCAGGATTGGCGTAAGTGATCCTCATGTCCGTGGCCATCCTGGCCAACATCTCCTGTTGAATCTGTACAGCCGACTGATATCTCGCCTCGAAAACGGTACTGAATCTCTCCGCCCTGACCCACGAAGTGATGTCGCGGAAAAGTATGAGAACTGCTTTGGTATCATTGAAATCTATGATGTTCTGGAAACCTTCAAGGTGAATCCACTCGCCATCATCCCTTTTCATATGAAGTCTTTGAATTCCCAGGCCCTGGGAATCAACGTCCAATCCTATATGAGGTAGAGGTCCTCGATTGTCACTGAGCCTGACTTTGAAACCCTCCGGTCCGAATAACTCCAGGTCATTAAGGCTATCCCCATCCTTGACGCCCGTGAGTTCATTAGCACTCTTGTTGTGGAAGAGCACATTCCCATCGAAATCGAGAACGATCATTCCTTGATCAGTTCCGTCGACGATAGAACGCAGCGTCCTCTCACTCTCTATGAGCATCCTCTCACTCTCATGCCGCTTGAAGGCCTGTTTGACCATGTTTATCAGTTCAGCGAACTGGGCACTTGGTTGACCTCCTTTCTGGAGATAGAAGTCTGCCCCGGACATGAATGCTTCCACAGCAACCTCCTCCCTCCCTTTACCGGTGAAGATTATGAAAGGGAGGTCTTGATAATGGGAACGTAGGCTCTTCAGGAACTGCAGTCCGTCCATGACGGGCATCTGATAATCGGAGATCACAGCGTCGAACTTGTTGTTCTCGAGAAGTTCTATCGCAACCTTGGCGCTCGATGCCGTTTGGACCTCGAAGCCGCCGACATCCTCCAGGAAGGTCTTTCCCAATTCCAGGAGCGGTTCCTCGTCATCGACGTAGAGGATACGGCATCGTTTTCCCTTCATATAATCTAAAAAGTATCTTTAACCATTATTTATACCTTGCAATAGAAAACATAAGACCTTCGGATACATTCTTAAAACGCTTACCGATGACTGTATCAGATAAAAAGCCCTTTCAAATTACCCTAGTCATCGAGGACAACGGCCCCGGAACGCTGGAAGTGGT
>SKJE01000081.1 GCA_007116075.1 Spirochaetia bacterium | reverse complement strand
GTTGCTGCAGAGAGGACTTGAACCTCCACAACCTAACGGTCACTAGCCCCTCAAGCTAGCGTGTCTACCAATTCCACCACTGCAGCGATTATTGGACAAGTGGAAACATACACTATTCGTTAGTGTTAGTCAATCATTGCCCGGGAATTTTTCATGATAACTGCTTCCAGGTATCAGGGATAGGGAGGGGCTTACCTTCACTGATGGAGACATAACCCACCTTGATTTCCATATCCGACAAAAGCTCTTCACTACGATAAAAGCTCTGCTTGAGCACCATGGAGAATACCCCCTGCTTCATAATAACCGTCCTTATTTCAAGGAGATCGTCAAGATAGGCTGGTCTCCGGTACGTGATTGACAGGGACTGCACCACAAATCCGCACCCTTCATCTGCCAGCTGCTCCGTCTGCTCCTGTCCGGCCAGACGCAGCATCTCGGTCCTGGCATGTTCAGCCATATCGAGGTATCTGCCGTGGTATACCACACCGCCGGCATCTGTGTCGCTGTAATAGACCCGTACCGGGAAATGGTGCATCCCGTCCTGTATTATTCCGCTGTTAATCATTCTATTTGTTCCTCTTATATCTTGATTCCGTGCAGCTTAAGCTGTTGTCTGCACTCATCTGCTGAGTGGAACAGCACTGTCTTCATACCCATGACAGCAGCTGCTTCGGTATTATAGGACATATCATCAATAAAGATAGTATTACCGGGCTCCAGACTCCAGGTTTCAATGATGTAGGAAAAAATCTCCCTGTCAGGTTTGGCCATTTGCACATAACCGGAAAAAACTGTGCCGTCCATATGCTGCCAGAAGTCATGGTACTCCAGCAGATAATCAGCCATGTCAGCAGGCATATTAGACAGTACAAAGACCCGATAACCCAATGCTTTAAGCGTTTTCATGAGATCCAGGGTCTGGACCTTGGGTACTAGACTCCGCTTTGCTTCCCGGACAAAATCCCGGAGCAGCTGCTTATCAAGGGCTGTCTCTTCATAAGCCTGGTGTACATACCCTTCAAGATCGACTAATCCTGCATCATAGTTTCTCCAGGTATTACCCGGCAGCACCGATTCAAGAAACAGCTGCTGCTGATCAATAGTGGGAAATACCCTTGCGGCAATTTCCCCGGGCTTCCATTCAAGCAGGACCCCCCCTGCATCAAAGACAATATCCACAATATGACTCCTCAATCTGATTTTTAGTGTAGCCGAAAGCGGACATTGCATCTACAGTTAATGAAAAGAGTCACTTCACATTTGCGCTTACATCCTGTACCATAAAACATGTATATGAGGAGGATCCAGTGAAACAGTATCCCAGAATACATACGATTTCAGATGAATCGGCCCTTGAATATGAGGCATCAATCGATGTCCTCGTTTCCACAGTTGACAAGCGGATGATCCTCAGGGCTGAAGAGACCAACCTGATCGGATCTAATTCTCTGTCGGTCATGTATGATAACCATGCAAACCACGCCAATCTGTTATCTAATGTGATGAAGTTCCGGGATTTTACGCTGCTTGAACAAACCCTCCCCTGGGTGATCAATAGCTACACCTCAAGGGGTTTTGCCTTTGATTATTTTCCTGAATCACTTGACCAATGGAAAAAGGCAATCGCCCAGCATCTCTCTTCTCAGGCCGCAGCTGAAATACTGCCGGTATATGAGTGGATGGAAACTGCCGTTAAAGAAATCTACAAGGACCTTATCCAGGGAACCCTCCAGGTTATACCGATCCAGAAGGTGATGGACGAAGCACTCAGACGGGAAATAGACCAGTTTGTGCAGCTGCTGGTAACAGGTAAGCACATTGAAGCCCATCAGTTTCTCAAAATACGAATTACCGATGCAGAATCGATGAAAAAACGCTACGACGACCTGCTAGTTCCTGCCATGTATGCGGTGGGTCGGCTGTGGGAAACGAACAAGATCACAGTAGCCCATGAACACCTGGCCACTTCTATTATTATGAGGATGATCACCTACTTCTACATGGATTACGTGACTACCGAGCAGACTAAGGGAAAGGTAGTGGTGACCGCGTCCGCTAATGAATACCACGAGATAGGAGGCCGGATTGTTGCAGATTTCCTTGAACTGGACGGATGGGATGTAACATTTCTCGGAGCAAATACACCCTCCAAGGAATTACTGCTTTTACTGAAACAGGAGAACCCGGAAATCCTCTGTATCTCCGTGACCATGGCATATAATTTCTCCAGAGTTAAAACTATGATCCAGGAGATCAGGGCGGTACCTGAACTGCGGGGTATACGCATTATGATCGGGGGATATGCATTCACCTACTCAACCCTCAGCGCAGACCAGCTGGGAGGGGATGCCCTTGTATCAAGTGCTTCGAGCAGTATTATTCAAGCAAGGCAATGGTGGGAGGAAAAACAGTATGTCTGATCTTCCCGTGGAGCTCCTTGAACTGTACTGCAGACGATTCAGTCAGGTTCCCATGCTCACCATTGACCGGGAGGGCAGGATTATCTATGCAAATCCAGCCCTGCTGAAGAAGCTCGCTCTGGAAACGCTCCCCAAGGGCGAACCGGTGAAAAACTTTTTAGATATCGACATCTCAATATCAGAGCCCTTCTACCGGGATGAGGACCGTGGAATCCTCGCAGACCTTGTAACAGCGGGATATACTATGCAAGGGGAGAGAAACACCCTCAGGGGCCACATGTTGTCAGACGGCACACAGAGTATGATCATCTTCGATATATACCGTGAACACGACGTGGAGATTCTTGAACAGGTGACGAGGCTTAACCTGGAAATGAGTTCCATCACCCGTTCCTATTCGAAACAGGCCCAGGCAAGCCGTAAGATGGCCAATCAGGATGCGCTCACTTCTTTAAGCAACCGAAGGCATGCTGAAATGCTCATAACAGACTTGATCGCGGGAAAACCTGATCCCGTGATCAAACCCTTCGGGGTCATCCTCTTTGATATCGACAACTTTAAGTCCGTCAATGACACCTTCGGCCATGACGCGGGAGATCAGGTGCTCAAAATGCTGTCGACTACTGTCCGGAAACAGCTCCGTCAGCAGGATATTCCCGCCAGGTACGGCGGGGAGGAGTTTTTAATCATTGTTCATTGTAGAACTACGCAGAACCTGATAACCATAGCCGAGAAATTGAGGAGCTCCTTCGAAGAACTCCATATACCCCTCATAGACAAGGCGGTGACCGCCAGCTTCGGTGTGACCATGAGGCGTCCGGAGGATACCCTTGCCACGCTCACGAAACGGGTAGACGAAGCCCTTTACCTGGCAAAGCGATCCGGCAAGAACTGCGTCATCTCAGCCGACTAGATCCCACCCGGGCTCCAAAGGGGAGCAGAGCAAGCCGAGCGAATTTAACATGCTGCAGAGCGAAGGGAATCCCGACAACGGTGATTGCAAGCAGCAGAGCCCAAATAAGATGAAGCAGCATCAGCTCCCATCCCAGCAGGATCACCCAAAGGATATTCCCAATCAGTCCGGAAAACCCGAATTCTCCCACAGTTACACGTTTCCCGAAGGGCAGGGCAACCAGCGCCGCTATCTTAAAGCACTGCCTGCCGAAGGGAATACCAATAATAGTGAGGCACAGCAGCAACCCGGCCAAGGCCCACCCCAGAGCTGATATCAGGCCCCCGAAGATCAACCAGATCAAATTTCCCAGTAAACTCATCTCCCCTCCTCCTCTTATTAATTGATAGTACTTCCAAACCGTAGTTCAAGCAATAAAAAAATGTTTTTTAACACTATCGTATATTGACAATACCGTACTACATACAGTATAAGTAATGTATGAATCAAGACGAACAAATGCTCCTTGACCGGTTGGTCCAGGAACTGAAACGGGGAAACCTCACTGTAGCTGTTATGAGCCGGCTGACAGAAGAAGAGCACTATGGATACTCTCTGCTCCAGGAGCTCTCGGTGAGGGGATTGGATATCAATCAGGACACGCTCTATCCGATGCTCCGCAGGCTGGAGGAGCAGAACCTGCTGGAAAGCAGGTGGGATGTTGACTCATCCCGGCCGAGACGGTATTACCGTCTGAGCAGCAGCGGAAAAGAGATCTTTCAAGCACTTGTTGACGCGTGGCTGTCTATGGAAGACATAATAAGGAGTATGATACGATGAACTACACCGATGATGCCCGGAATATGCTGGAACGGTACCTGTGGGAAGTTGAGAAACTACTGCCGCTGATGAAACGAAGGGACCTGATACGCGAAATGACCTCAAATCTTCTTGATATGCTTGAATCGAGAAGCAGCAGCGAGGAAATAACCAAGGAACAGATGACTGAGTTTCTCCAGGAACATGGAAGTCCCCGGCAGATAGCCCGGGCTTATCACCGGCCGGAACCCCTGATATCACAGGAGTTCTTTCCCCTGTTCAAGCTGATCCTCACCATCACAACTGCGGTACTGGGAGGACTGTTTCTCTTCAGACTCCTGATATCAATCTTTCAGGGCGAGGGTACAGCAATCCTCCCGCTGGTGGGTGAACTGTTTTCCGGTCTGACGAGCCTCCTGGGTGCTCTGGTGATTACCTTCTACCTGCTCCAGCGGTTTATACCCTCCTGGAAGATAGCAGATGATGAACCCTGGGATGCCGCATCCCTCGAACCCCTGGAGCACCGCAAGCCTCCAAAGCGCATAGAGTCAATTCTTTCAATCCTGCTGTCTGCAGTATTCATTCTGATCCTCACCCTGTTCCGGCACCGGCTTACCTTCTGTATTGACCCATCAGGGCTCTGTCTTCGGGTTCCTGTACTGGGTCCGGGTTTTCTTGCATTGATTCCCTTGATTGTTATCCGCCTGGCGGCAGGTATGGTGCATTCCCTGATTCTGGCAGTGAAGGCTCGGTGGAGCGAACCGCTGCGCATCGGGGAGCTTGCCCTCACCTTCACCGACATCGGTATTATCATCCTGCTGCTTCAGGGACCGCCGGATAAGTTCTTCCGGTTTGACCTGATGGAAGAGCTTGAACAGTTTGCTTCGGTTGCACCAATCCTGCGGTGGGTCTATACGGGAATCCTGCTGCTGATCCTGGTCCTTACGTCCTTGGAAGTAATCAGCAGCATCAGGCAGATGATTTCAAGACCAGCGAACCGGCTGCCAGTCTAAGGCAGTCGGTACATCACCTCGATCATGGGTTCGAAATTCATGTGCTGCCGCATAAGTTCCTGAGACCGCTCCTTATCCCGGGCAATGATTGCAGACGCGATCGCCCGGTGACTGCGGCGCACAGTCTCCTGATCGTGTAGAGAGAGTTCGGAGTAGACATTGGAAACCTGTCGGTTGATCAGTACCATAACAGAATTGAGCAGCCTGAAGTTGAGGTTATTCCCTGAGCAGCGGGAAATATGGAGATGAAACTTCCGGTGGAGCGCCTCAAACACATCGGTCTCAAAGGCAGTAGTCTCAAGCTCCATATCGATCGCCTTCAATTCCTCCATCTCTTCATCGGTTGAACGAAGGGCGGCATTACCGGCATTTTCAATTTCTATGGCCCGACGCAGTTCAAAGAGATCCTGTTTATCAGTCTTTTCGAAGGTGAGGATCATCTCAAGAGGGAAATAGCCGTCCCGGTGGGCCGGGTCATTAATAATAATCCCCCTCCTCGGCCGGGTAGTGACAATGCCGAGAAACTCCAGGACCCGCAAGGCTTCCCTCAGGGTGGGTCGGCTCACATTGAGCATATCAACCAGTTCATGCTCCCGATACAGCTTCTGCCCGTAGGTAAGTCTTCCCTCACGGATCATCTCAATGATGGTGTGGATTATCTGGAAGTACATCTTCTGGTTCTCAACAGGTCTCAGTTTCAGCTGCTCCATGGACTGCTCCTCATGTTATAGTTGGGTATTAAGTATACTCTAACTTTACCTGAATTGTACACTCCTCAGGTCTCTCCAGTTTTTTTCTATTGACAACACAAAAGCCCTGTTCCATACTATATTTAGTTAACTTAATGTACCAATTATAATCATGGAGCGTATCATGGAACTTCCACAAGCACGGGATCTCTCATTAGTACCTACCTACACACCCGGAAAATCAGAAGCCCGGGTAAAGGCAGAATACGGTCTGGAGACGGTCATCAAACTCGCCTCCAACGAGAATCCCCTGGGGTGCTCCCCCCGGGCACTGCAGGCAGTACGTCAGCAGATTTCCGCATCATTCCGGTATCCGGACCACAGCAGTGATGCGCTGCGGGAAGGTCTGGCGTCCCGTCACGGACTGCCCATGGACCACTTTATTGTCACCGCAGGCCTTGAGGAGATGATCAACTGCATCAGCAGGGCCTATCTCCTGCCAGGAGAGGAATCGCTTATCCCGGAGGTGTCCTTCATCAAGTATATCATCAGCGTCCGGCTCACCAATTCCCTTCCGGTATTCATACCTATGAAGGATATGGGCATCGACCTGGAAGCTATGAAGCAGCATATTACCGAACAGACAAAGATCATCTGGCTGGCAAACCCAAATAACCCCACCGGCAGGTATATACCGGAAGAGGAGCTTCTGGATTTTCTCTCTCGAGTACCCTCCCGGACCCTGGTGGTGCTTGATGAGGCCTATATCGACTTTTCAGATGCCCAGGACTTTCCGAAACGGACTGATCGGCTCTTTGAACAGTTCCCCAATGTGATAGTACTGCGTACCTTCTCAAAGGCCTACGGTCTTGCAGACTTCCGTATAGGCTACGCGATAGGTCTTCCGGAGCTGCTGCAGCCGGTACTGAAGGTGCGGGAGATATTCAGTGTCTCCTCACTCTCCGAGACAGCCGCCTGCGGGGCACTCCAGGACAGTGAATTTTTAAGTCATTATCAGCAGCTGGTAAAGCAGGAGAAATTTCGGCTCTATGAGGCCTTTGACGAACTTAAGACACTGGGTGTGAGTTATCTCATGACCCAGGCAAACTTTATCTATATAGAAACCCCAATGAAAAGCAGGGAGCTTTTTGCCGCCCTTCAAGCCAGGGGGGTAATCATCAGACCGGCGGGTTTGAAGGGAATTCGGGTCACCATCGGACTGCCCGAAGAGAATGATGCCTTTGTGCAGGCACTCACCCAGGTATTACGTGAAGACAGGAGTCAAGGATGAAGAAACAACTGCTCACGGGAAATGAAGCGATAGCCCGGGGTGTATATGAAGCGGGTTGCCGGGTAGCAGCGGCATATCCGGGAACACCGAGTACGGAAATTCTGGAAAACCTCTCCGGGTATCCGGAAATCTACAGCGAGTGGGCCCCCAACGAGAAGGTAGCCCTGGAGGTAGCCGGAGGAGCTGCCATTGCCGGGGCCAGGGCATTCTGCTCGATGAAGCATGTCGGCCTCAATGTGGCAGCCGATCCCCTGTTTACCATTGCCTATACAGGGATCACCGGAGGACTGGTGATCAACACCAGCGATGAACCCGGTATGCACAGCTCACAGAATGAACAGGACAACCGCTACTATGCCCGCCATGCAAAGGTTCCCCTGGTAGTCCCCTCGGACAGCCAGCAGTGTATCGACTTTACCAAGGAAGCTTTTCGTATTTCTGAAACCTACGATACGGCGGTGCTGCTGAGGACCACCACACGGGTTTGTCACAGCAAATCCCTGGTAACCATGAATCCCAGGGAGGATGTACCCCAGCGGGCATACTCCAAGGACTTGAAAAAGAACCTCATGACACCGGGAAACTCCCGGCCGAAGCACCATGAAGTAGAAGCCCGGCTTGAAAGCCTGGCAGAGTATGCTGAAAAGAGTCCCCTGAATTATATTGAGGGAAACTCCCGGGAAATAGGCATCATTACCCAGGGAATCGCATATCAGTACGCCCGGGAGGTCTTTGGCGACCGGGCTTCATACCTATATATTGGATTCAGCTTTCCCCTGCCGAAACAGATGATACGCTCCTTTGCTTCTGGAGTAAAGCAGCTGATTGTCATAGAGGAGAACGAACCGTTTCTGGAGGATGAACTGAAGAAGATGGGTATCCCCTGCATGGGCAAGGACCGGCTTCCTCTCTGTGACGAACTGTCGGTATCAATTGTTGCAAATGCCTTCCGGGATATCCTTGGGGACTCGCCGCTTACGATAAGGAGTGCATCCGAGGGACTTCCCCCCAGGCCCCCGGCGCTCTGTCCCGGATGCCCCCACCGGGGAATCTTCCATGTACTCTCACAACAGAAGGATGCGGTGTTCTCTACTGATATCGGCTGCTATACCCTGGGGGCTTTTCCGCCCCTGAACGTCGGTGATTTCCTCTTCTGTATGGGATCAAGCATCTCCGCTGGTATCGGGTTTCGCAGGGCGGATATCTCCTACGGCAGGGAAGATCGGAAGGTGTATGCGGTCATCGGGGATTCCACCTTTTTCCATTCCGGTATGACCGGCCTTGCGGACGTGGTCTATAACCGCACTCCCCTGGTGACGGTGATCCTGGACAACCGCATCACCGCCATGACGGGCCACCAGCACAACCCCGGCACCGGCTGTACCCTTATGGGAGAAAAGGCCAAGGAGATCGACATCCCCACACTGGTCAAGGCCCTCGGGGTTGAAGAGGACCACATCCGGGTCATCAACCCGAATAATCTCAAGGCGTGCCGGGAAGCAGTTCAGTCTGCCCAGGAGGCAAAGAACCCCTTTGTGATTATCACCAAGGCTCCCTGCGCCCTCCTTCCTGAGGTAAAAAAACGATCAGCAAAGAACTGGTTTGCCGTCGATCCTGATATCTGCACCGGCTGTAAAGCGTGTCTGAACATCGGCTGTCCGGCTATCAGGATGAGGGAAAAGAAAGCCTACATAGACAAAGACCTCTGTGCAGCCTGCGGGGTCTGTTTTCAAGTCTGCAGTTTCAAGGCGATATCAATGGGGAGGAAACAGCGGTAATGGCACATAAGAGAGATACAACCAGTATCATGCTGGCAGGAGTCGGCGGCCAGGGTACCATCCTCGCCGCCAAGGTCCTTTCAGAGGGATTGACCCGCATGGGGTATGATGTGAAGATGTCCGAAATTCACGGTATGAGCCAACGGGGCGGCAGTGTGACCTCCCATGTACGTTTCGGCAGTCGGGTGGACTCACCGGTGATACCCCTGGGAGGGGCTGACTGCCTCTGCGGATTCGAGAAGCTGGAAGCCCTGCGCTGTCTGCCCTATCTGAAGCAGGAGGGAGTGCTGATCGTTAACGATCTTGAAATATACCCCCTGCCAGTACTTATCGGGGCAGCTGAGTATCCCCAGGATGTACTGCAACGACTCACCCGGGAGGCCGAAGGATGTCTGATCCTTGATGCCCATGGTGAAGCGGAACAATTGGGAACTTCCCGGGTTGAGAATATCCTCCTCTTGGGAGCACTGATCCACCGTCTTGACCTGGATGGGTTTCCCTGGAAGGAGGTACTTCAGGATCTGGTGAAGCCCGCCTTCGTTGAGATGAACCTTGAGGCCTTTGCCCTGGGCAGGAGCCTCGCTTAAAGGAGTGAATCATGATACATCGTTCAATCTTTGCCCCCTCATCAATCGTAGTGGTGGGAGCATCCGATGATCCCGCCAAGGTCGGGGGAAAGATCCTGAAGAACATCAAGGAGTCTTCCTTCTCAGGTCCCCTCTGGGGCATCAATCCCAAGGCGGATTCCGCCCAGGGTGTTCCCTGCCCTTCCCTTGAGGATCTGCCGGAGGCTGAACTGGCAATTATTGCAGTTCCTGCCCGGTTCATCCCTGATTATATGCGGACCCTTGCCCGGGATAAGGGCACCAGAGGGTTTATCGTACTCTCTGCTGGTTTTAGCGAAATGGGAGATCAGGGAAAGGCTCTCCAAGATGAACTAGTGGAGATCGCCGAGTCCTGGGAAGGAACCATGATCGGTCCCAACTGCACCGGAGTGCTGACCCAGAACTACGCCGGAATCTTTGCAGGACCGGTACCTCCCTTGTCTCCGTCCGGGTGTGACTTAGTCAGCGGAAGCGGAGCCACTGCGGCCTTTATTACCG
>SKJE01000034.1 GCA_007116075.1 Spirochaetia bacterium | reverse complement strand
TTGGCTGCTTATCTTCCTGATCCTCAGGGAGTGAAGCGGGCCAGTAACTGTGCACGGTACCGCCGATGGTGCCACCTCCCATTTCGGCGACCGCATCGATCATCCGCTTCATGAAATCAACTCCCCGGTTTCTTACGGTTTCATCCAGGGAGGATGGGTCATATTCCTTCTTCAGTCCGATACCGTAGGAGAGGGCCAGTCCTTCCGCATCCGCCATCGACTTCAGCTCCTTGCGCTCGCTGCTGCTCATATTCACCAGTGTTCCGCCGTTGAGTTCCAACTGGTCGAACCCAAGCCGCTTGACCTTTGGAATAAAGGGTTTGAAATCCGCATCCCACTGGTTGGTCCAGAAAGCGTAATAAATTCCTACGTTTCTCATCATATCTCTCCTGTTTTTCCATGCCCTTAAGCATGTTCTTGTATCATACGTTCTAAAACACTACGCCGCTGGTCAAGGGGCATCAGGCCAGCGGAGATTGCTCCGTTCAGGGCTGCACCCACCGCCGCTCCGTCGTCAAAGGGGACAGGTACCACTTCCATGGCGAAAAACCGTTCCAGGGCATCCTTGAACAGGTGGTTCTTCCGAACTGCACTGCCGGTAGCGGTGATCTGCCGAACACCCGAAAACAGTTCACCCAGGTCCCTGCGGTAGTCATCAAGCTCCCGCACCACCGCATCAACGGTACCGCGAATCAGCTCAGGGAGGGTGAAATTCTCAAGGCTGATCTGCTCGATACTGCCCCGGATATCCGGGTCTCTTCTGGTTCCGTTAAAGGTTGACCGAATCTGCAGTGAGGGTTCATCAATCTCTGCAGCGGCGGTCTTCATCAGGTCGAATACCGCTTCCCCGGAGGTGACCGGTGCGCCTCCAGCCTTAAGAATCGAGCTGATCAGGCGGTAGAGCACCTCGTAGGCCTTCCCTCCGCAGAGGGTCGCTCCGACATGCAGGTATCCGGGGGTAAAGTAGGGCCGCAGTTCCATGGTGGGAGGACAGTTTGAGGAGGGACTGAACAGGGATATCTGGCCACTGGTACCGATACTGATATGGCAGCTCTGTTCGGGGTCCATCACTGTCCCGAAAAACCCGGCCTGATTATCCCCTACGGAATAACTCACCGGCACCGATCCCTCAAAGAGCCCCGCATGCTCAAATCTACCGGCAGGGACGATCCAATCCGCAGCATCGGTACCCAGCACCTCCCGAAGCACTCTTTCATCGGTTGTATTGGTCACCGGATCATAGGCTCCGTACGTGGCCAGGCAGGTGGGATCACTTTTTTTCAGTGATCCCCCTGCCAGTCTGCTTGTTATATAATCCAGGATACCCGTGAATCCCACCGCCTGTTCAGGAACCTTCCCCATAAGCCGGTTTGCGTAGTGTGTCAACAGCCCGTATCCGTTGGGCATGAGATGATCAGTCTGTTCCTGGAGCAGTTTCTGTGCTGTCATGCCATCAATAGGTTCACAACCCCTCCGGTCAAGCCAGGTATAGAGGGGCGATACAGCCCTGCCCTCCCGGTCGTAATAGAGGATCCCGTGAACCTGGCCGGTTACACAGATACTAGATCCCCGGGGAGCACGGCCAAGGAGCTCCCGCACCGACTGTTCGATAACCAGAGGATCCTGGCCGTAACTGTAGGGCTCATCGAGACTCATCTGCCTGTTCGGCAGGGATCCGCTCCAGACGATCCGGCCTTCGGTGAGATGCACAG
Source organism: Spirochaetia bacterium (assembly GCA_007116075.1). Classification (GTDB taxonomy): domain Bacteria; phylum Spirochaetota; class Spirochaetia; order PWKH01; family PWKH01; genus PWKH01. The sequence goes on along the minus strand of SKJE01000034.1, from coordinate 956 downwards.
CAGTAACTGATACATTCGTGGTTCCTACATCAATACCTAATGCAATCATAATACCTCGCTGATTTCTTCTAAGCCGGTGTCCCGGCAGGTTGATCTTCGTTCATGCAGGGTCCCGGGAAACCGCAGTGTCCGTACCGGACACTGGGGATACAGCACACGGTCCATCATGATCTGGACCGCCTCATAGCTGATATCCGCCTGGGGCTGGGATACACTGGTAAGGGGTATACGCAGCTGGTTGAGATATCCGAGATTGTCGAATCCCCCGACCAGCAGGTCTTCGGGGACTTTCAATCCGATCTTAGACAGGGTATCCATAAACTGGATAGCTGAACCGTCATTGGAACAGAGCACTCCCTGGGCTCCCTGCCGTGCAAGGTCCTTGGCCAGCCGCTCATCCCTGGGATCCCCCTCGTGCACATAGTGTTTCGAAGTATGCAGCCCGTGGTCGACCCGGGCGGCATGGAAACCGACCAGCCTGAGTTTCATGGTCCTGGTTGAGTGGGGAGGATAGAGAAAATGGAGTTCGTCAGCCCCGCGGCTGATCATATGGCTTGCAATCGTGTAGCTGGACTGAATATGATCAAGACTTACCAGGTCATATCCGCTGCGCCGGGGAAAATCGACTACATCAGAGTCTATGAGCACCACATGCACCCCTTCCTTGAGGAAGGTGTCCATGACATACTGGTTCACCTGGTCCCTCAGCGGAGTGTATTCTATTGGGGCATAGAATAATCCGTGGATCTCCTCCTCCAGGTACTTCCTGCAGGTACGTTTCACATCATCCATAAGACGGGGAGCATAGGGATCCAGGGCTCCTCCCCAGATAAGCGATGAATCCCGGCGGGTAACACAGACCGCAATCTCACTGGCGATTGAATTGAACACGTAATGGGAACCGAGGCCCGGGAAGATGGTCCCGAAGAGGTACTTACCCTTCTGTGCATTCCGGG
>SKJE01000135.1 GCA_007116075.1 Spirochaetia bacterium | reverse complement strand
GTTCGGTCATCCTGCTGATCACCTGTTCCAGAGCACGTTCTGCATTAATCAGGTTCTTTTCAATCTCCGAGAGCACCTGGTTTAAATCGGGATCCTCAAGGATCATGAGATGGGTTTCAATTATCTCCTTTTCCTTATCCCCGTTGAGCTGAACCGACCGTTCCTGCAGGGTTTTCAGGTCTTCCTTAGCCTTTTCCACCGCTTCAAGAAACCGTTCCCGTTCCCTCACCACATCATCATGACTAATCGAGTACACAGGTATCTTCAGGTGATGATTTGCATAGAGAAACACCTTACCGATGGCTATACCTGGAGAGCTTGGGATCCCGTTAATGACTTTCATTTCCCTTTTACTATACGGAGTTTTATTTTCGTTGTCAAACTAAAATCATGGTTCGATATGTGAACATAGACAACGATTACGGCCAATTCAGAGTGTATCTTTTAAATATGTCACTGTCTGGCAAATTCCTGACAGCAAGCCTTGACGAAGTCAGCTCAGTAATCCAGATCTTAGTTATGAGCTGCTTCGCTCTGCTCTGAACAGGTGCAGTTGGAAAAACTGCTTTGTCTTTGGGCTGCCTGCTATAAAAACCTGCATTCCAGTTCAGCCCTGCCCACAATATCTGTATTCAGACAAAAAAGCTCCCCTGAATGAGGATAGTCTTTCAACTGCTGCTCTGACAAACCCTTTCGCGCTGTAGTAATGTAGAGGGTAGTCATATCACTTCCACCGAAGGCAAGGCATGTCGGGGTCGGGACAGGAACCGGAACAACTCGCTCAACTGTTCCATCGGGGTCATACCGGGTGATCCTGAATCCCTGCCAATGGGCACTCCAAAGAAATCCTTCTGCATCAATGATCAGTCCATCAGGCATACCCTGGTCCTGGGGAATATCCGTAAATACCCTGCAGTTTGACAGTGATGAATCGGCTGCCGAAACATCGAAGGCATGTATGCGGTTTGCAAACATCTCAGTTACATAGAAGGTATCTCCGGAGGCATTAAAAGCAAGCCCGTTTGGCAAAGCAAATCCTTCTGCGACGATTTCTATGGAAAGATCCCTGTTCACCCTCAGGACTACCCCCTCCTTTGCATAGAGGTCCTGGGAGTTAAATGCTCCAAAGTAGAAACATCCATCAGGTCCTGCTGTGCCATCGCCCAGAATCATAGAAGGCTTATGTGCCAGGGGATTACCGAGATCCTTCATGATGGAGAGATCCTTTCGGCAGAGAGCCACCCGGTCATTGAGCACAGCAATATAGGTACATTCCGAAATGCTATCTGTCGCTGCAACATGTGCTATTGTCTGGAAATACCCGTCGGTGTTTATCGCAGTACACGTCTGGGCTGCAGTATCGTATGTGAAGCAGTTCCTGCTATCTGTATCAACCCAAAGAATGTGCTGCTCCCTCTGCAGCCACAGCGGGGCTTCTCCGCATACACACAGAGCATCACACATTGAAACACATCTGTCCATATTCATTCCTCCTGGTCATTTTATCCCCTGGTCCCTGCTGCGAGAAGCTTCGCCCTTCCTCGAGACTTCATCTGACTATGAAAAATGATAGCACCAATGAGGATGATTCCCTGAAATACAGTCTGCCAAAACCGTACTACGTCCATGGCATTTAGTCCGTTCCCAAGAACAGCAACAATTAATGCCCCAATCATTGTACCGAATATGGTACCCTTCCCTCCTGAGAGCGGCGTTCCTCCAAGCAGGACTGCAATCAGGACATTGAACTCAAAGCCGACACCTGTCCGCGGGTCACCAAACTGAAACCTCGATGCTGTAAGAATACCAGCCAGACCTGCCAGTACTCCCGTCATAATATATAAGCCCATGATAACCCGGTCCACATTGATACCTGAGAAGAACGCTGCGTTCCGGTTAGCCCCTATTGCCACTGCATGCTTACCGAGGACTGATTTCCTCTCAAGCAGCATAAAACTCACTACAATGAAAAATACAATGATAAAGAGATAGGGAATACCAAACAGCTCATCATTCCCGATGCTCCCAAATCCATCTGGAATTCCTGTCCTGATGGACTGGCCGTCAACTGTAGCAAGAGCAAGCCCGCGCCCAATGTAAAGCAGCGCAAGTGTCGCAATAAAGGGCTCAAACTTAAACCTGGTTATGAGAATACCGTTTATTAGACCAATTGCTGCACCAATAAGAATAACAATACCGCCTGCAAGCAGGAGGGGCATCGGAGCTATTCCCAGAAAGGGTATTCCAAAAACAGCAAGGAAGGTATAGACAATATTTGTCAAGGCAAGATTACTTCCCACCGAAAGATCCAGGCTTTCAGTCATCATCAGGAATGTTGCTCCACATCCGACAATCATGATCATGGTCGATTGCTTGATGATATTCACATAATTATTTACCCGGAAAAACCTGTTTGTGGCTAAGGAGAAATATACATTCAAGGCAATAAATATAAGGAAAAGCAAAAATGTTGGGCTGGTTATAAATTGCTTTATGTTCTTTTTCATTGATGTACTCATCTCTAGTTACCTCCTGCTATGACCTGCATGATGTGGTCGCTGTCAATGTCCTTCCTGTTTTCCATAATTTCACCGATCCTGCCTTCATGCATTAAAACGATACGGTCACACAGATGGATCACCTCCGGCAGTTCAGAGGAGAACACAATGACGCTTTTCCCTTCCTTTGAAAGACTCCTGATAATATTATGAATCTCCTCCTTCGCTCCGACATCCACACCCCGGGTCGGTTCATCCATGAGAATTATGTCGCTTTCCCTATTAAGACATTTTGCAATAACAACTTTCTGCTGATTCCCGCCGCTTAGAAATACTACACTCTGCTCTCGGTCACGGGCAGCTATAGACATCTTCTGTATAAACCGATCAGCAACCTTCCGCTCTTTGGGATAACTGATTAAGCCCTTGGACAGTACGGTCTTGATATTCATCATGGGAATATTTTCCCTGATTGAAAGCATGCTGAAAATCCCGTCGGACCTTCGTTCTTCAGGAATCATGGCAACACCGTTTTTCAAAGCAGATCGTACGCCCTTTTTCGTTTGTTTATCGCCGTTAACCCATATTTCCCCATCATAAGGATCGATCCCGAACAGGACACGCCCGATCTCTGTTTTCCCTGCTCCTACGAGGCCGTAGAAACCAAGAATCTCTCCCCTATAGAGATCAAAACTAATATCAGAGAGCCTCCTGTTTGAGAGATGCCTTACCTCAAGCACTTTCTTCGAATAATCTACCTTGCTGGGTACATATTCTTCCTGGACAACCTTGCCAATCATCATGCGAACCAGTTCGACACACGACTCAGGGACCGAACCACAAGATGCTCTCAGTTCACGCACCTCTCTGTCTCCCACCATGTGACCATCCCTGAAGACGGTTACATAGTCACCAATCTCAAAAATTTCACTTAACTTGTGGGAGATGAATATGATCGTAATACCCTTACTTTTAAGTTTCTTGATATTAATAAAGAGACGGCGTACCTCATCCTCACTCAAGCTCGCTGTAGGCTCATCCATGACAAGCACTGAACACTCTGAGTTGATGGCCTTGGCTATTTCTATCACTTGTTTTTGAGCAACGCTGAGACTATAGACAGGCATATGGAGCTTAATCGTCTGATCCATCCCCCAAATTGTCTCCATTACTTTCTGGGTATTCTCATTCTTCCTGATAAACCCCAATGTAGATTTTTCCTGACCTAGAGAGAGATTCTCCTCTGTAGTGAGGTCATCTACAACGTTTAGTTCCTGGTATAAAACACTGATGCCCCGGTTCATGGCATCCCGAATGCTCTTGGGCTCAAAGACCTCGCCGTCAAGAGTTATCATTCCGCTAGACTTCGTATACGCGCCAGTCAGGATTTTTATAAAGGTAGACTTCCCTGCTCCGTTTTCTCCCACTACGCAATGGATACTCCCCTTTCGGATATCAAAACTGACGCCCTTCAAGGCCTTAACGCCGGGAAATTCTTTAACCAGGTCCCTTACTTGAATGAATGCATCTTCCATATTCTCCTCCACCTAGTCAGCTGCGCACCGCTCGAGAATTTTTCTGAACCATAACGGCGATAATAAGCACTACCCCCCTGCCTACTTCCTGGGCAAAATGACCAACCCCAAGTAAATTCAAGCCGTTCTCCAATAGACCAATAATTATCGCCCCAAGCAGAACCCCAATGACCGTACCCGATCCCCCGGCCATTCTGGTACCTCCCATAACGCAGACAATAAGCACATAGAGCTCCAGCATTCTTCCCACATTTGGAGCAGCAAGCCCAACTCGAGATGATTGGAGTACGCCGCAGAATCCTGCCATGAGCGAACACAGAACATAGAGAATCATGATAATTTTTGTGACATTGACCCCCGACAGCTCTGCTGCACTTCGATTTGCACCGACTGCATAACTGAACCGTCCGAGGCTGGTCTTTCGTTCAATAAAGAGAAATAGAAAAAATGCAATCACTACAAAGACTATGATGATTGGTATCTTCCCGAATACCATGTATCTCCCAAAACTGGTATAATTGCCTGGAAGCCCCAGCATGATGTTGCTCCCACCATCGGCTCTGGCAATAAGGAATGCTATTCCTTCAGCAATATAGAGCGTACCTAAGGTTGCAATAACCGGTACTATTTTAAGCTTTCCAACAAGAACCCCATTTAACAAACCCCAGCACATTGCAAGCAGACAGGTAATACCTATTGAGAAAGCTATCGGGACTCCGTGCTTGCTCATGTATGCATGCAGAATTCCGGAGAATGCGAAGACCGCACCTACAGATAAGTCCAGGTTCCCGGTAATCATAATCAGATTTGCTGCGGAAGCAATAATGATAAAAATACCAATTTTCAAGAGAATGTTATTAAAGTTCTGGATTTTAAAGAAATTGGGGGACATGAAGGAAAGAACTACTATCATAATAAGAATAATTCCCGCCAGAACAGGCAGCTGCCGATTTCGCAGCACCGGCAGCTTCAGCTCTTTCAGCATTGCAGCAACCCTCCTTAATAGTGAGAAAGGATGAACGCCACCCTTTCTCACTATTGTTTATTGAATAATCATTCTAACTGGCCAAACTAAAAAAGCTGTTTACTACCGTGACCTGGCTGCATCTACATCTGCAGCAAGACTCCCTGTGTAGAAGAAGTTGAGTTCCAGGAATCTCTGTGCTTCAGCAAGAGAGGTATTCCAGAAATCAATTGGCTGGCTCAGCACCTGGGTCTCAAAATACTCTTTTACTGGAATTGCCCCTGTAACCATACCATACATTGTATCAGCTTCAGCCCTGGCAACATCCCGTACAGCACCGTGGGTAAGCTTAAATGATGAATCGGGATCAAATATCTTTACCAAAGCTGCACTGGAAGCATCAAGACCAGCAATAATTTCAGAAACAGGAACACCGTCATTCATTTTTCCCCGGCCAAGCTGTTCACAGGCAGCAAGCGCACCAAGGGCCATCTCATCATTAGCACCGAAAATGATGTTGACTTCTGGATTAGCCTGAAGGATGTCCAGAGTAACCTCCATAGAACGAACCGTTGAGCCGTAGCCGTTGAGCATAGTGACAAGCTGGGCGTTGGGATCAACCGATTTAACGCCGTCAAAAAATGCTCCTGTTCTCATTTCCCATATCTGTGGAATTCCACCAAAATTCAGCATAGCCACCCTGATGGGCTTGTCAGGATGTGCAGCTTTCCACTGCCGAGCCGCCTCTGCGCCCATATACTGGGAACTTGCAGTCTCCATGGGCTGGATATGGGGAGCTGTCTGAATATCGGGTCTGATAAGGGTTGTTACAATAGGGATATTGGCTGCATGGGCAAGCCTGACTGCAGCTGCACTTAATCCGGCATCCCCAGTATGCATAGCCATGGCATCAACTCCCTGGGCTATCAAGTTCTCAATTGCTGCCAATGTAACTTCTGCATTTGCTTCTCCGTCGATAATTATGACCTTAGCATTATACTCCCTAGCAGCATATTCTTCCAATGTCCTGCATGCAGACTGATGATATGCGTGTTCAAATGTATAGGGTACTTTACCAAATACAAAATCATAATCTCTTTCCGACTCCCTCTCCCTGCCGCCCCCTGCAAACACCGGCAATGCCGCAGCCAGTGTTACAATTAATAATACCAACACTAATTTTTTCATCATGTTCCTCCACATGTTTTTTTACCAGCATTTTCAGCCGGATTTTTCACTACACAATAACCCTTCATTTCTGCATGCCTGCAAGGGCGGTAAAGACGTCCTTATCAGTCAGTCCATCATAGGCTCTAGTGAATATTTGGTAGAGCTTCTCATAAAGAGCACTACATTCACGATCTGGAACATAGGTCTTGTTAAGGCGTACCATCGAGTCCGCACCTTCTGTTATTGAGGAGAATACCTGTGCTCCAACACCACCAAGAATTGCAGCCCCCAGTACCGTTGCATCAGAGATTGTCAGGGTTGTGACAGGAATTCCATAAATATCGGCTTGTATCTGATTCCATACCGGTGACTTAGTCGGTCCACCAAGCACACGGGCCTCTGTTATCTCAATGCCGGAGCTGATCATAGAATTGAGCATATCCTTCATATCGTAGGTAATTCCCTCGAGAAAACTGCGGGCAATGTGGTACCTGGTGTGGGCAAAGGTAAGCCCAATGACAACACCCCGCGCCTGAGGGTTATACCTGGGGGTCCCTGCAGAAGCAAAATACGGAAGCACCACTAACCCGTTAGATCCAGGTTCAATCTGCGATATCTTGTCATCCATATGGGTGTAGAAATTTTCCCCTGCCTGGGCCCTATCCCACAGGGCAAGTTCATCTTTAAACCATCGGTATACGCTGGCAGCAGCAGCCTGGTATCCCTCAAGCAGCCAGCGCTGAGGCATGGGATGGGCTGTAACAAGCGTATTTCCTGAAGGGTCCCGGAAGGGCTTGTCTAAAAACGCAGCTACTGCTCCAGCTGTCCCCATGGAAACTGACACAAGACCTGTTCGAACAACTCCCGCTCCAACCGCTCCGGCACTCTGGTCCCCGGCACCAATACTAATCTGAGTTCCCGGGGATAATCCGCAGAGTAAAGAAGCCTTCTTGGAGACCTTCCCAATAGGAGTTCCAGATAAAACCGGGATAGGCAGTACTGCAGTCGGAATATCAAAGAGCTTAACCAGCTCATCATCCCACACTCCCTTGGCTGTATCAAAGAATCCAAAATATCCTGCATCATTGTAGTCCACATAATAGTCATCTACCCCGAGCGCATGGAGAAAGTAATCATGCATCTGCACAATTTTATACATCCCCTTCCATACGTCCGGTTCATGTTTTTTTATCCAGAGCATTTTTGCCAAAAGCCAGGTTGTACTATTGGGATACCCGGTTTTACTGTAGTAATCGGCCTTGCTGATCCTTGCCTCAATGTCCTTCACTTCAGCAGACGGACGATTGTCCTGCCAGGAGATCATTGGTCGAATAATCTGATGATTGCGATCAAGAATAATGGCACAGCTGCGCTGAGCTGATAGGGATACAGATACGATTTCTTTGGGGTTAATTCCGCAGTGTACAACTGCCTCTTTCAAGGACTTCATTGCCTTGCTCACAATAAGATCTGCATCCTGCTCAACCCATCCAGCTTTAGGATACGAGCATGGGTATTCTTCGTATGCATATGATAACACTGAACCGTCAGCACGAAATATCATCGCTTTCGAACCAGTTGTACCAATATCTAATCCTGCAAGATACACATTCATTACTTGGCTTCCTATTTGTTCTTTACTTAATTGTTCATCCTTACAGCGAATCTACGTAGAGCCCTACTACATCACCACGGGACAACTCCTTTAAGCTGCAGTCAAGACAGTTTTTCATCGTCTTGAACACAGAATCAGTCATTGCCTCAATCATATCTTTCTTCACCCCAAGATCAGTCATGGTGATCGTGCACCCAAACTTCTGCAATGTCCATACAAGTGCGTCAGGGGACATGCGGGCCAACTGCTCGGCATCCATTCCAGGTTCTCCATATCCGAGCAATCGTGTTACCTCAGCATACCTCTGGATATCAGCATCCCAGGTCTTCCTCATATATGCAGGGCCAATAGCCGCCATGGTCATACCATGGGGTGCATCAGTCTGGCCTCCAATACTATGACCTAACGCATGAATACCAACTGTTGAGGATTTCCCTTCACCTATTGCTATGCCTGCAATGGTATTTGCCCAGGCCAAGGCAGTTCTGGCTTCGATATCACTTCCATCCTCAAGCACTTTGCCCAGGTTATCTACAACCAACTTCATAGCCTCCTTGGCAAAGAGGTCGGTAAAGGGGGTAGCAGTACAGGCTATAAAAGACTCCATGGCATGAAAAAGCACATCTATACCGGTACTCCTGGTGATCTCCTTCGGCAAGCTAAGCATCAATTGAGGGTCCACAATAGCCACCCGAGCGGCTGTGCTGTCGTTGCCTGTCCCCGGCTTCTCTTTATCTGTAGTATTGGTAACCACCCACCATGGTGTCGTCTCAGATCCGGTACCTGCAGTCGTTGTGATAACCATAATTGGGAATGCAGGGGCTGTTCCAGCAAGATCTGCATGGGGACCCCCGGCTAAGTAATCGGTAATACTTCCCCCTCCCTGGGCTGCAAGGAATGCCACAGCCTTTGCGCTGTCCATGGCGCTCCCCCCTCCTAGTCCAACGGTAAAATCACACTGCTCCTTGAGAAAGATGCCGGCTTGCCTGGTAATATCCACATCCCTTGGATTCGGCGCTACATCATCTGAGACCACTACATCAACCCCGCCCTTACGTAGCAGTTCCTCAACCATGTCAAGAAAACCTAGCGTACGCATGGTGTCTTTAGCCGCCAGCAGCATAGCCTTCTTCCCAAGAGTGCAGCAAAGCTCAGGTATGCGATTAACTTCACCGCTTCCAAAATAGACTTGTGTCGGAATACTAAACTCAAATGCTTTCATGGCACCTTCCTTACTTATATGTAGAACATATTTATATTTTGTTCTATATATTAAATGTTATTCCGATTTTACGCCCACTTTCTTGAGTTGTCAAGAAATATTTTCTCATATATTATGAAGTAACATTACTAATTCCATATATTATCTATATAGTACATATTAGAGCAATATTTAGTCCAAATAAAGAAAATACTACTAAAACAGTTCGATATATTGATAAACAGAGATAATTGTATTAGAGTGGAGTAAGAGAATATTTTCATTTCTTACAGGTGATGTACATGGAAAATTATGAGCAGGAAGAACAAGAGATAAAATACTTAGTACCAAATATCTCGCGGGCCTTGAAAATCCTCGAATATCTAACAAGCGAGGAAAACGCAACGAGCCTATCCCAGATAGCTGAGCATTTCTCATACCCAAAAAACAGTGTGTTCAGGATTATCAAGACCCTCGAACACTATGGGTATGTAGAAGAATCAGAGAGAAAATACCATATTACGCCTAGACTCCTGTACCTTGGCTATTCCCGTATGAGAAATACCGGACTTGTTGAGAACTCCTTGGATGTCATGCATGCACTGCGGGATGAGGTAAATGAAACTGTAATGATTGGGACCCAGCATGGGGACCAGATTGTCATCATCGACCAGCTACCCTCCTTCAGATATATTAAGTTTACTACTGAAATCGGTAAACGAGTTACCTTGCACGCCTCATCCCCGGGCAAGGCAATACTGGCATATCTGCCGAAACAGGAACAGAAAATGCTTTTGGACCAGATTACATTTACCCGCTATACGGATCACACCATCCCAAGTAAAAGTGATATGCGCGAAGAACTCAAGCGAGTAAAGGAACGGGGATATGCTATAGACGACGGGGAGGAAAATCCGGAGTGCCACTGTGTAGGCAGTCCGATCCTTGATTATCGGGGGTACCCTATCGCATCCCTTTGGACGGTGGGCCCAAGCTTTCGCCTCACCCCTGATCTGTATGACCAGATCGGTCCACTGGTTAAGGATTTTGCCATGCAAATTTCACGGCGGTTTGGGTATGATCCTGTAACGAGATAACCATCAAGTAGAGGGAAGTTTATAACTGAAGAATTATGGATACGTGAAATATAATGCTCATTTCCGGGTATGCATCGGTAAAACAGCATTGCTGCTGACCGAAGTATATACTAATCCATGATAATCCAGTCAGCACGATACCGGGTCTGTTCAATAAGCCTGGCATTGGGTATGTCCGTATTCTGGATCTTCTGTGCTATTTCTTCCTGAGATAT
>SKJE01000155.1 GCA_007116075.1 Spirochaetia bacterium | reverse complement strand
CTCTCATTGATTGCCTGGATTGCCTCGCTGTTCTGCCGGGCTCCTTCGGAGAGCTCCTTCAGGCCGGACTGGATTTGTGATGCTGCTGTCTGCTGCTGCTGGACTGCAAGTACGATCTGCTTGGTGGATTCATTAGACTTCTTGATGCTCTCCACAATGTTCTCGACGTTTTCCACCGAATCCTCCGAGGAGTCCAGTCCCTGGCGGATATTTTTAGTAGTCTTTTCAGATCCGAGAACCATTTTATCAGAAAGGGCCTGGATTTCGGAAATCAGCGCATCAATATGGGAGGTGGACTGGATCACGTCCTCGGTGAGCTTGCGGATCTCCGCTGCAACCACACCGAAGCGCTTACCGGCCTCTCCTGCACTGGAGGCCTCCAGGGCGGCATTGAAGGAAATAATCTTGGTCTGGTCTGAGATCGAATTAATGATCTCCATGATTTTTGTGATATCCTTCGACTTGCTCTTGAGCTCCATGATGTGGTCAATATCCCGGTCATTATCCTCATTGATATCCCGTATCTTCTGGGACACCGAATCGATCAATCCGGCGCTCTCGGTGATTTTCTGGTATATCCCGTCTGAAAGACGGGAAACAGAACTGACGCTCTCTGAGACCTGGCCGAAGGAGGCGGTGAATTCATCCATGGTGGAGGATATCTCGGATATAGATCCTGCCTGCTCAACGGATATGGCAGACTGCTGCTCCACACTCGATGATATGGTGGACCCCACCGATGAGGCTGTATTTACTGAACCCCGCAGGGAACCTACGATATGTTTCAGCTGCTGCACCATCTCCCCGGCAGACCGGACCATCTCCCCGATCTCATCCTCCCTACTGCTTTTGTATGTAAAAGTGAGTTCTCCCGCAGCTAGCCGTTTCATACCCGCGGTCACCTCAGCAATAGGACCTGCAATACCCCTGGCCAGCACCCGTGCGAGGAAGAACACACCGATTCCCGCCAGCAGGACCACCACCAGGATTACCGCAAACTGCTGGTAGAGATCCTGCTGAATTTCCCACTGCTCCAGCTGGGAGACCAGCACCCAGTTGATATTATCCTGGACCACATCCAGATGGGAGATCCGGATCGGGGAATATGAACCCTGCATCCGCACATCCCCGACCTGAAAGGTTTGGGTATTCCGGTCAGGAAAGTTTCTCAGAGCTTCCGTGACCATCTCATGGCTTGTCTTGCTTCCGAGGACTACATCCCCTGACGGGTGTCTCGGCTCGGAGAGAATCACGGAATTACTGTTCACCAGGAAGGTATCCCTGGTTGTAAAGCCTCCGTAATCCAGGGAGACCATCATGTTGACCTTTTCCATGGAATGTCCCGCCACCAGGACATGGGTGAAGCTTCCCTCCCGGTCATAGAGGGGCATACCGTAATAGATAATCGATCCTTCCAGGGATCCCGGACGCGATGCGTCCCAGACCGTCATAAGTCCACTGGTGCGTACCCGGTTGCTCATGTTAAGAAGCTGCTGGTCATCGAATGAATCTTTCTGCAGACGACGCCCGATATCCCGGTAGTCCAGGTTATGGTCAAAGAGCAGGCTCCCCTGGTCCCGTTCAAGTACTGCTATCCGGGTGAAACCTGCCTGGACAAAAAGCTGCTTGACCGCAAGACCGTACTCGCTGGTCATATCCTGGTATCTGTCCTCCCGGTCCTTGCTTGTCGGGTCCCCCCGGACCATTTCAATACCCTGGATAAACTCCTTAAGTTCAGCTGCATGGGAGATCATCTCCACCCGTTCCAGCCTGTCGGCAATATACTGCTCAATCTGCAGCGCCTTGGTATCGTTCATATCCTGCAGTTCATCCAGTGCAGCACGACGGGCTTCTCCCGCGGTATAGCTGAACGCAAATACCAGGGTGATCACCACCGGTATCGTAAAGACCAGAACAAACGACAGTACCAGCTTGCTGCGAAGGCTCCTGCGTAACCATGCTGCCTTCATATCTACCTCCTCCTTTGCGAAGTGATGCAGTCCGGATCCACCAGCAGCATCACCTGCTCTCCCTCTCTGTATATGACCCTGCTGTCCAAGGCCCCTGCCATATGTATTTGCACTAGAGGCGGCAGCATCAGCAGCTGATCCTCTTCAACTTCTATGATATCTATCAGATCATCAATCCTCAGGGCAGATTTCCCGTCCTTCAGTCGTGCAAGCAGGGGCTTGGTATAGGTTCCTTTAACTCCGTCGAGCACTGTTTCAAGATCAAGGATCCGAAGCCCTTTGGGGCTGCCGTCAGGCAGGAATTCATCCACCCCGTCGGCTTTCAGTCCTATCCGTTCCCCTTTGTACCGGAGAATTGCAACCGTCACTGGGAGGCTCCCTGGATCCGATCCATAATCAGTTCCGGGCTGAGCAGAACTGCAGTCTGCTTTTTCCAGGTTATTACTCCTGTAGCAAATGCCTGGACCGTTTTATCAAACCCTGAAGGAACTTTGCGGATTTGGTCTGGATGTATCCAGAGGATATCCTCGGCTGAATCAACCAGCAGCCCTGAGCGTACATGATCCTGGGAGATCATCATAATCTTATCCTCCCGCATCGGCTCCCGCTGCTCTATGCCCAGAAGCACCCGCAGGTCTACAATCGCCTCGATCCGCCCCTTCAAGTGAATGACTCCGAGGATTTCCGGCGGGCATCCCGGCACGTAGGTGATCTCCCCGAAGGGCTGAATGCTCTTCACCGAAACGGCGGG
>SKJE01000122.1 GCA_007116075.1 Spirochaetia bacterium | reverse complement strand
GGTCCTGGCTATGGCCCTGTCCTGCAGGGGAGAACTGAACTACCCGCTGGGAGCATCATTAATCCTGGGAGGGATGATCGGTCTTTCCGGTATCGGCTGTCTTGCTTCGGCAGGACTGGGCCGATATGCAAAGCGCTCTGCCCTGTTTTATCTGTTGATGAATATCATCCTCTCTGTATGGGCGCTGCTCTTCATGGATTCAGCTCTTTGGGGATTTCCCGACGATCCTGAAGTAACACCTCTTATCCTTGCGGGATTCTATACCCTGCTGCAGGTGATCCATCCGGTAGTGATGTCTGTTCTGGGAGGTCCCGTGATGAGACTGGCGGAATTCATGCTGGGTGGTAAAGCCGGGGAAGATGAGACCGGGGGGGCCGTACTGGATCTCATACCCTACAGCTTACCCGATTCCCTTGAGTCGAATATGATGATTATCCAGGCGGGTCTGGCCAGGATGGCTTCCTGGGCCCATGAAATGCTCATGATCGTAATGAATGCATCCCAGGGAGAAGACCCGGATGAGCGGTCCAGGGAGATCCTGGAGCGCCACGGAAGGCTTATCATCGTTATGGATCAGGAGATGACCCGGGCAGTGACAAGACAGGTTCAGCAGCAGTGCTCCCAGCTCCAGGCTGAACTGATTCATCACCAGCAGCGGGTTGCCCACGAGCTGAAGGAGATTGGAGCAGCCTGCAGGAAGAGTATGAAGGTACTTGACGGGAAACACCAATTTCATGGGGAGGGAAGAGACGAGCTGTTTATCTATATATCGCAGATACTGGATTTTCTCGCCTATGTGGAGGACTATCTGGGCCAGCAGATACAGAAGACCGACGTAGCCCTTGCCCAGGAGATGGAGGATGCCATTGATGAGATGAGGGATCACCTCACCCTGCAGGCGGGAACAATCATCGAGACCTGCAAAGGAGCCCGGGTACAGGAAGAGCTTGCGTTCATAGATCTGGTGAGATACCTGGAACATGTCGGAGACAGCTGCCTGAGTATTGCCGAGACCATACCGGAGATACGCCGGAGGTTTGCCTCGAAGCCTCCCCGTCCTTTTTGACTCCCTTCGGCAGAATGAGTATATTTGTTATGAGTGAAGCGATGAGGAGGTATCTTCATGGCCCAGTCACCTTCAGCAATGCTGCCTCTGGGTACTCCCATGCCTGAGTTCTCACTGCCCGATATTGACGGGGCAAACTACAGCAGTACTGCCATGACCAACCGGCCAGCCCTGGTGATCTTTATGTGCAATCACTGTCCATTTGTGAAGCAGATCATTGATGTGCTGGTGGACTGCATCCGTTATTATCAGGAAATTGGTGTCGAAGTTGTCGCAGTCAGTTCCAACGACGCACAACAGTATCCCGACGATGCTCCCGATTATATGGGGAAGCTCTCCCGGGACAAACGGTTCTCCTTTCCCTACCTCTATGATGAGACCCAGAAAGTTGCAGAGAAGTTTCATGCTGCATGCACTCCTGATTTCTATCTCTTCGACAGGAAGGGAGTACTCGTCTATCGAGGCCAGTTTGACGATGCGCGCCCCTCATTGAATATTCTTGTTACTGGAAGGGATCTCACCAATGCTGTCGAGGCTGTTGTTCGGGGAGATATGCCGTCACAACAGCAGAAACCCTCCATAGGGTGCGGCATCAAGTGGAAGCGTTAGGAAATGTAAATAAATAAGCTAAGAAAATCTATCAGAGGGAGAAATGTAATAGTTCCATGCTCCATGAAATTCATTGATTGAAATCGGGGAAGACAAGCAATGAGCAGTATACACAACTTTGAAAGATAATTGAGTCGGGGAACATCAGGAAGGGGGAGTTGATCAACCGACGAAAGAATGGTGAATTATACTACGAAAGTATGTCGATCACACCGATCGTTGATACAAATGGTAATTTGGTGAATTACTTGGCAATCAAGGAGGATATCACTGATCGCAAGCACGTCGAGGAGGAATGGGTTGCAAGGGAGTCGGCAGAGAAGGCTTATCAAGCTAAAAGCATTTTTCTTTCCAACATGAGCCATGAAATCAGGACTCCTCTGAATGCGATCATCGGATTTGCACAGGTCCTTGATATGGATGTATCCCTCTCTCCTGATCAGCGTGGATATGTGCGGACCATCAATACGAGTAGTAGGCATTTGCTTGACCTCATCAACGACATCCTGGATCTTTCAAAGATCGAAGCTAATAAACTTGTATTTGCGCCAAGCGAATTCGATTTCAAAGGTCTTTTGGCATATTGACCCATTTATCTGGAAGATTTTACCTGTCCAGTAGGAATTCGATGATATTTCTTTGCCTGATGCCATTTCGATTGAAGCTAATCAGGGAGTCCGTGGAAATCACAACCTTCTCATAGTTATCGTCGATAGTCTCCAGAGGTTCAAATTCGCGTTTTGTATTCTCCTCCGTCAGGACGTAACATACTTGGGCGTAGAGTCTCTCATCGAGCTTTGAGGCTACGAAGTCTACCTCACAGGAACCTTGTTTTCCAATGTTTACGTTCCATCCTCTCCTAAGCAACTCCAGGTACACCACATTCTCCAGCATCCCGCTGATATCATTGCCACGGTACCCAATTGTTGCATGGCGCAGGCCAAGGTCTGAGACAAAATATTTCTCCTGGGTTTCGAGAAGCCGTTTCCCCTTGATGTCAAAGCGCTGCACCTTATGGATCAAAAATGCATTCTCCAGAGCCTTAATGTATGTATATACCGTCTCCGTGCTGAGTTTTCTTCCCTGGTTCTTCAGGAAATCGGAAATGGTCTTGGCAGAGAACGTATTCCCGATATTGTCCATCAGGTACAGTACAACCTTTTCGAGCAGATCGATATCGCGGATTTTATTTCTCTTTATTACATCCTTCAACAGTACAGAGTTGAACATGTCCGTCAGATACCTCAATAGGGCTGTGTCATCCCATTTTATCTCATGAATTCCAGGAAGTCCGCCATACCGAAGGAAATTGGAGAAGTGCTGATCCTTGTTAAGTCCGACCTCATCCTCGTTGTTATTCGCAAACTCGAGATACTCACTGAATGAGAGCGGGTAGACAGGAATTTCTATGTATCGACCCGAAAGCAATGTTGCCAATTCTCCTGAGAGCAGTCTTGCATTGGAACCGGTTATGTAGATGTCGCAATCATAATCGACGCGGACTGAGTTGATTACCTTTTCCCATGATTCAACTTCCTGAATTTCGTCGAGCAACAGGTACAACTTACCGTTCGCAGCCTTTGCTGCAGCGGAAATCGCATCGTACAATGCCTTGTAGTTTTTCATGCTTTCGAACTGTAATGATTCAAAGTTGACGGAGAATATTTGTTTTTCCTCTGCCCCGTGTCTACGAATTGCTTCCTTGGTGAGCTCTAGGAGTACGCTCTTGCCAGAACGTCGCATGCCTGTAATTACCTTCACGACCGGTTTATCCATGAAATCGAGAATCTGCTTCATATAGGTATCACGAATGATCACAGGAACCACCTCCCAAAGAGTTTCTTATATGGTAGCATAGTTAGAAGATATTTACAAAATATTCTTTTATAAAAGAAACATAGGAGCAAGTTGCAGAATCCTTCTTCTTTACATATATGGGCAAAATTATGGTTTTTGCATGGTTTTTGGAAAATCGGGTTCCTGGTGAAGAAAGCCTTGTTCGCCACATTCGGTCATAGGGCGGAACGAAAGAATCGTGTAATTGTTCATTCTCCTGCTCATTTCTCAAATAAATTATGAACGCCCTGCAAGCCCGTCAGCAGGCGGAAAAAGGAAAAAAGAACTCCGAAATCTGCTACTCCAAAGCTGAAGACGGAGTAATAATTTTTTCTGCAGAATTCAGGTACAAAAGGAAAATTTTTTTCTAAAAGAGGGTTGACCAGTATTTTAGTTTCATATAATATTCCTATATCGATATAAAAGTATCGATATAGGAATATCGATAGATAGAGAGCATTTGAATGCACACTATCATGGGAGCTTTAACATGAGTAAGAAGGTTACGATCATTGGATCGGGAAAGGTTGGTTCTACCATTGCTTATACCATGGCGGTAAACGGCATTGCCTCAGAAATTGTCATTGTCGATGTAAATGAAAAAAAGGCCCTCGGTGAAGCCCTCGATATCCGCCAGGGACTTCCCTTCTGTCCGCCATCTACTATCTATGCAGGCAGTTTTCATGATGCGGCGGGTTCAGATATCGTGATCCTGGCTTCCGGCATACCAAGACAGCCGGGACAGTCACGGATAGATCTTGCCCAGACGAACGTGAATATTACCAAACAGATTGCACCGGAAATTGTAAAATTTGCACCGGATGCGGTGTATGTGGTGGTGAGCAATCCTGTGGACATTCTGACCTATGTATTCCACAAGGTATCGGGATTACCGGAGCAGCAGATTATAGGATCAGGTACAATACTCGACACAGCACGGCTTCGTTCCAGATTGTCGGAGTATTATAAGGTGAGCCAGCAGAATGTCCATGCCTATGTCTTCGGTGAACACGGCGATAGCGCCTTTGTTCCCTGGTCCGCAGCAAATATCTCAAGTATCAACATAGATCGCTATCATGAATGCATTACATCGAATAGAATTGTACCGAAGCTTGAGTATGCCGAAGTTGAGGAGTATATGCGCAAGTCGGGTGCAAAGATAATAGGGCGCAAGGGTGCTACCCATTATGCTGTATCAGTTTCTGTCTGTCATATCTGCAAATGCCTGTTCAACAGCATAGAATCTCTTCTTACTGTTTCTACTATGATGAATGGTGAATACGGCATAGAGGATGTATGTTTAAGTATACTCTCAACAGTGGGTAAGGGCGGTTCAGCAGGCCGGATCCTTACTCCCCTGACTGAACAGGAGCAGCAGAAGCTCCGCTATAGCGCCGACACCCTGAAAGGTGTTATCGGCAGTCTTTCTATCTGATATAAAACGTATCGGGAGGTGTTAGTCATGAAGTATAGAACAGAGCGTGATTCGATGGGAGAGATGCAGGTGCCGGCAGACCGTTACTGGGCTGCCCAGACTCAGCGGAGCCTGCAGAATTTTCAGATAGGGGATGAAATCATGCCCCGGGAAATTACCCAGGCCTTCGGCATGCTGAAAAAAGCAGCTGCAGTCGCAAACTTCCAACTGGGAAAGCTGGATGAGTCGAAGATGCACACAATTGTTCATGCCTGCGACGAGGTGATCTCAGGCAGACTCAATGATCATTTTCCGCTTGTGGTCTGGCAGACCGGCAGCGGTACCCAGTCAAACATGAACGCGAATGAGGTGATCGCGAACCGGGGCAATGAGATCGCGGGAACCACCATGCTGCATCCGAATGATGATGTAAACATGTCCCAGAGTTCCAACGACACATTCCCGACTGCAATGCATATAGCAGCAGTCCTGCAGATAGAGGACAAGCTTCTGCCGGTTATCGACACCTTCATCAAAACCCTCAAGACTCTGGAAAAGAATCATGAAGGGGTTGTGAAGAGCGGACGTACCCACCTGCAGGATGCAACTCCTATCAGTTTTTCCCAGGAGATTAGCGGCTGGCGCAACATGATTGAGAAGGCCCGGGACATGCTGAAACTCTCATTGCCTGGTCTGAAAGAGCTTGCCCTGGGAGGGACCGCCGTCGGCACAGGACTGAATGCACCAAAGGAATTCGGTGTTGAAGTTGCCAGGGCCGTCAGCCAGGTAACCGGAAAAACATTTACCACCGCTGAGAACAAGTTTCATGCCCTGACGGCCAAGGATGAGCTGGTATTCGCCCACGGGGCACTGAAGGCTCTGGCGGCTAATCTTATGAAGATTTCCAATGACATTCGCTGGCTGGCCAGCGGACCCCGCTGCGGCCTGGGAGAAATCCTGATCCCGGAGAATGAGCCGGGAAGTTCCATCATGCCGGGGAAGGTGAACCCCACCCAGTGCGAGTCTCTCACCATGGTGGCAGTCCAGGTAATGGCAAATGACACCGCCGTCGGTATTGCGGCTTCCCAGGGTAACTTCCAGCTGAATGTCTACATGCCGGTGTGCATCTATAATTTCCTGCAGTCAGTTCGCCTGCTTGCAGACGGCATGAAGTCATTCAATGAGAACTGCCTCTCAGGTATTAAGGCTGACCGGGAGAAGATGAAGCAGAACCTGCATAACTCCTTAATGCTGGTTACCGCCTTGAATCCCTATATCGGGTATGACAATGCGGCAAAAACCGTTAAGAAGGCGCATGCCGAAGGCATCTCCCTCAAGGAGGCGTGCGTTTCCCTGGGATACTTAACCGAAGAGCGTTTTGACGAGGTGTTCAAGCCCGAGGAAATGGTGTAGCGGCGGGAGTAAGAATACCCCGGCGGGAAAAAAGGTAAGGAAAAACAACAGATAATCTCCTTCAAAAAGACGACAGCAATGCCGGTGGGGGAGAACTATGTAAAGAGGTTGCTATGGTTTTTGATTACTATCCAGGCTGTACACTGAAGACAGAAGCCAGGGAGCTTGATGAGGCAGGACGCAGGAGTGCCGCTGCCTTGGGTATTGAGCTGCAGGAGCTTGACGCATGGCAGTGCTGCGGTGCGGTATATCCCCTTGGCCGGGATGAGATTGCCCCCAGGCTCTCATCAGTCAGGGCCCTGGCGGCAGCCAGGGACCATCGCCGGGACCTGCTGACCCTCTGTTCGGCCTGTCATCATGTAATCAAGCGGGTGAATCATGATATCAGGACTGATGAGAAGATCAGGGATACTGCAAACAGCTATATGGAGGGTGAGCAGGCGTACCAGGGGGAGACGAAGGTTGTCCACTACCTGGAGATGCTCAGGGATACCCTCGGGTTTGATGAGCTGAAAAATCGGATAAAGAAACCCTTGACTGGTATGAAGATCGGCGCCTATTACGGCTGCCTGCTGCTTCGTCCGGGCAAGGTGATGTCCTTCGACAATCCTGAGAACCCGTCAATCATGGAATCGTTCATCACAGCCCTGGGTGCTGAGCCAGTGATATATCCCTACCGCAACGAATGCTGCGGAGGGTACATCACGGTGAAGGAGAAGGACCAGGCGGCGCGGACAGCAAGCCGGGTAATTGACTCAGCACTGGAGCACGGGGCTGACTGCCTGATCACCGCCTGCCCGCTGTGCCTGTACAACATTGATGTCAACGGCACAAGCAGTAAAGACCTGCCTGTGTACTACATAACCCAGCTGCTGGCTCAGGCACTGGACGTTTAGGGAGGCTAGTTGAATGCACCAGAATAACAATTATCTAGTTGAAACAGCAGCACAGATCAGCGGGGTGAACCCGAAGAGCTGCATGAAGTGCGGCAAGTGCACCGCTTCATGCCCGGCCTTTGATGACATGGATCTCTCTCCCCATATGTTTGTATCCATGGTGGAAGCCGGAAGGATCCGGGAACTGATGGAATCAACATCCCTCTGGAAATGTCTCTCATGTTTTGCATGCGTGGAGCGCTGTCCCCGGGGAGTTGAGCCCTCCACCCTGATGGAGGCTGTCAGGCTTATGGTGATCCGAAAGCAGGGAGGGCATCGGATTTCTGCCGATGAGATCCCTGAATTGCTGGATAAACGTATTCCACAGCAGGCCCTGACCAGTGCCTTCAGGAAATACAGTCGATAACGGGAGGTGATTCAATTGCAGAGAATAGGCGTATTTGTATGCTGGTGCGGCAGTAATATTGCAGCAGCAGTTGACATAGAAACAGTAGTGCAGGCAATGAAGTCTGAACCGGGGGTCGTGTACTCCACGGATTATCAGTATATGTGTTCCGAGGCGGGCCAGGGCAAGTTGAAAGATGCCGTAAAGGAGCACGGACTTACAGGTATTGTGATCTGCGCCTGCTCCCCTCGGATGCATGAGGCAACCTTCAGGAATGCAGCCAAGGCGGCCGGCGTGAATCCCTACATGGTGGAAATAGCCAATATCAGGGAGCAGTGTTCCTGGATCCACAGGGACCGTGCTGAGGCGACAGCCAAGGCAGTTGTACTGAGTCGGACCGCTGTTGCCAAGGTGAACCTCAACACGCCCCTGACCCCTGGTACAAGTGATGTGGTCAAGCGGGCACTGGTTATCGGTGGAGGAATTGCCGGTCTGCAGTCTGCCCTCGATATTGCAGAAGCGGGATACCAGGTTGATATCGTTGAGAAGCAGCCGACCATCGGCGGGAAAATGGCCCAGCTTGACAAGACGTTCCCCACCCTGGACTGTGCGGCCTGCATCCTTACCCCGAAGATGGTGGATGCGGCTCAGCACGAGAACATCAGGATATATACCTACAGTGAAGTAGAGCAGGTTTCCGGATTTGTGGGCAACTTCTCAGTCAGGATCAGGGGAAAGGCACGAAGCGTTAAGGCGGATATCTGCAGCGGCTGCGGACTGTGCATGGAGAAGTGCCCCTCGAAAAAGGCGAAAGACGAGTTTAATATGGGACTGAATAACCGCAGGGCTATTTATATCCCCTTTGCACAGGCAATACCGAATGTTCCGGTTATTGACCGGGAACAGTGCATAAAGTTCAAGACCGGCAAGTGCGGACTCTGCGCCAGGGTCTGTCCGGCAGACGCTGTGGATTTTGAGCAGCAGGACAGCATCATTGAAGAGCGCTACGGGGCGGTAGTCCTTGCTACGGGTTTTCATACGCTGTCACTGGAGCACTATGATGAGTACCAGTATGCCCGCCAGCCGGATGTCATCACTTCCCTTGAGCTGGAGCGTATCATGAATGCTGCAGGCCCGACAGGGGGGAAGCTGCTGAGACCCTCAAATGGAAAGGCCCCAAAGTCAGTTGTTTTTGTGCAGTGTGTTGGTTCCAGGGATACCACCGGCTGCGGAAAAACCTACTGCTCCAAGATCTGCTGCATGTATACAGCTAAGCATGCCATGCTGATCCGGGAGAAGTATCCTGAAGTTGATGTAAGCGTATTTTATATCGATGTCAGGACACCGGGAAAGAATTTTGATGAATTCTACCGTCGGGCCGTTGAGGACTACGGTGTGCGGTATATCAAGGGCATGGTAGGGAAGGTGGTGCCTGAAAAGGGCCGCCTGCTCGTCAGGGGATCTGATCTGCTTGATGACAGCCAGGTTGCCCTTGAGGCAGACCTGGTGGTCCTGGCCAGTGCTGTCGAGGCGGATGCCAGTGCAAAAGGCCTGGCTACCCTGCTGACGGCGAGCATTGATACGAACAATTTCTATACCGAAGCCCATCCGAAGCTGAAGCCGGTGGAGAGCCCGACGGCCGGGGTCTACCTCTCCGGTGTCTGCCAGGGACCGAAGGACATCCCCGAGACTGTTGCCCAGGCCTCAGCGGCGGCGGTGAAGGTTGTCGGCCTGCTCTCGAAGGATAAACTGCTGAGCAACCCCTGCATCGCCAGGGCTGATGAGCTGCTGTGCAGCGGCTGCTCCAATTGTGAACATGTCTGTCCCTACGGGGCGGTGAGCTATATAGAACAGGAGCTGCGTATTCACGGAAGAAACCAGATACGCCGTATTGCGAAGGTCAATGAGGCGATCTGCCAGGGTTGCGGAGCCTGTACTGTGGTCTGCACCTCAGGGGCGATGGACCTCAGGGGCTTCAGTAATTCACAAATTATGGCGGAGGTAGATGCGTTATGTCGGTAGATAAGCAACCATTCAAGCCCCTGATAGCGGCATTCTGCTGCAACTGGTGCAGTTATGCCGGGGCGGACCTGGCCGGTACCAGCCGGCTGGCCTATCCTGCGGAGGTGAAGATTATCCGTGTTCCCTGTTCATGCAGGGTAAACCCGCTGTTCGTTCTCAGGGCATTCCAGCGGGGAGCAGACGGGGTCATTATAGCAGGGTGCCATCCGGGAGACTGCCACTACACGACGGGTAACTACTATGCCCGGCGCCGGATGACCTTGCTGTTCAGTATGCTCGATTATCTCGGGATCGAGAAGGAGCGTACAAAGCTTGACTGGATTTCCGCCGCGGAGGGAGTGAAGTTTGCGACGGTGATGAATGATTTCTCGAAAGAGATTCATGCACTTGGAAGGAATACCAGGTTTGGAGATTTGAGATGCACAACAGCAGTTGCACAGTAAAGGAAACCGCACGAAAGATCCTTGAGTCCGGGCAGGCCGAACGGCTGCTTGGATGGGAACAGGACAGCAGCGGATACAACCACGCACCGGCGGTGTTTAAGTCAGCCGGTGAGCTTGACAGGTTTATCTATGACCGGTTTTGCGGCAGCAACCTCAGTAAACTGCTTGCCAGGCTGCGGGAAGCAGAGGGCAGGACTGCCGTGCTGCTCAAGGCCTGCGACAGGGAAAGTTTCAACCTCCTTGTGCGGGAGCACCGGATAGACCCGGAACAGGTCCATAGGGTTGATATCGAATGCTCCGGCATGGTGGATATTGAGAAGCTGAGGAATAAAGGAATCAAGGGTATCCGAGAGATAACCGAGAGCGGCGATGAACTGCATATCAGTACCCTCTACGGGGAAAAGCGCTGCAGGAGCGAGGAGGTGCTGCTTGAAAAATGCTTGAGCTGCCCGGCTGTCTCCTCAGCCGATGCCTTTGATGCAGTTGGCCAGATGGAAGAACGCTCCTCCCTTGAACGATATGAATTCTGGAAGGAAGCACTCTCAACGTGCATCCGGTGCAATGCCTGCAGGAACAGCTGTCCGGTCTGCACCTGCGAGCAGTGCATCTTTGATAACCCCAGGTCGGGAACAGCCGGTAAGGCAAGTGCCGATTTCTTCGAGGACCAGCACTTTCATCTCGTCCGGGTCTTCCATGCCGCCGGCAGGTGCACCGACTGCGGCGAGTGCACCAGGGTGTGTCCCCAGGGCATCCCGCTGTACCTGCTTAACAGGAAGGTGATCAAGGATATTAATGAGCTCTATGGCGAGTTGAGCCTTGAGGACAAGGAACTGGGCAAGGGAGCCCTGACGAGCTTCAGTTTCCAGGATGCACATCCCGATATCATTCGGAAACGAACAGGAGATCAGTGATGGAACACCGAGTATACAGCCTTCCGAAAAAACGCATGGGAGAACTGTTTGGGCTGATATCATCCTCCCGGCAGCTTTTCCTGCCCATGGAGAAGGGTGGACAGTTTCAGTTTTCCCGGGTGGATGAGCATACTGACCTGGAAGGAGTATCCCTGGACCGGCTGCTCACTGCCGGTTCGGCCAAGGAACTGTTCTTTCCCCAGACACAGCAGATTGCAGCCTTCAGGCGAAGGGGAAAGGAGATTGAACTTACCAGCGCAGAGACTCTGACATCCGCCTTCGTAGCATTCGGAGTACGGGCATGCGATGCCCGGAGTCTTGAGGTGCTTGACCGGGCATTCCTGGGAACACCCCGGGATACCATGTATGAAGAGAAACGCAGCAAGGGTACAGTGGTGACTCTTGCATGCAATGAGCCTGAGGAGACCTGCTTCTGCAGTGTATTCTCAATAGATGCCGCCTCCCCGAAGGGGGATGTGGAGACCTGGATTGCAGGGGATACCCTCTACTGGAGGCCGGGCAGCGAAAAGGGAGCAGAGCTTACACAGGAGCTCGATGCACTGCTGGATCCGTGCAGTGAGGAAGAGCCGGAAGGACTCATCCAGCTGAAGCAGCAGATCAGGTCAATCATCGGGAAGCTCCCTCTGGGGCGCCTGAGCCTTGAGCAGTTTAGACCTGAGGCCCTGCAGGAGCTCTTTGATGATCCTGCATGGCAGAAACTATCTGAACCCTGCATCGGCTGCGGTACCTGCACTTTTGTCTGTCCCACATGCCAGTGCTTTGACATCAGGGACTTTGACACCGGCGAGGGTGTGCAGCGTTTCCGCTGCTGGGACTCCTGCATGTATTCAGACTTCACTACCATGGCCCACGGGAATCCCCGGACAAGCCAGGTGGAGCGGTTCAGGCAGCGGTTTATGCATAAGCTGGTCTATTATCCGGCTAATCATGATGGATTATATTCATGTGCGGGCTGCGGGCGGTGCGTGTCAAAGTGCCCGAACTCAATGAATATGGTGAAAGTGATGAAAACCCTGGGAGGAGCGCAACATGTCTAACTGCAGCTGCAACAGCACAAATGCCCTGGTCCCGACCATTGGTGTGGTCACGGATATCCGGGTTGATACACCGGATGTGAAAACCTTTCGGGTAACCGGAGTGCAGGGGGGACTGTGCTTTGACTATGTCCCCGGCCAATGCGCTATGCTCTCCATCCCCGGAGTCGGTGAGGCGATGTTTTCTATTACCTCATCCCCGACGAACAGGGAGTATATGGAGTTCAGCATCAAGAAATGCGGGATTCTGACTGACTGGCTCCATGAGATAGAGCCGGGCCAGCAGGTTGCCATTCGAGGACCCTACGGCAACGGCTTCCCCGTGGATACGGTGCTGAAGGGCAGGGACCTGCTGTTTATCGCTGGCGGAATCGGCCTTGCGCCGCTTCGATCGGTGATTAACTACTGCATCGACAACCGGAAGGATTACGGCACCATCGATATTGTCTATGGTGCCCGGTCAGCTGAAGACCTGGTGCATATTGACGAGCTGAAGACGTACTGGAACAGCCTGGAAAACGTATCGGTCCATCTGACAATCGACAACCCCCAGGAAGGCTGGGACGGTCATGTGGGATTTGTTCCCGCCTATGTGCAGGAGCTGGGGTTTGATGTAGACCGGACTGTCCTGGTCTGCGGCCCGCCGATCATGATCAAATTTACCCTTGCCTCACTTGGGGAACTCGGGTTTGAGAAAAGCCAGGTGTATACCACCATGGAGCTGAAGATGAAATGCGGCATCGGCACCTGCGGGCGCTGTAACATCGGTTCGAAGTATGTCTGCAAGGACGGTCCTGTATTCCGATGCGACGAACTTGAGTCGCTTCCGGCGGAGTATTAAATGAAACAGTGCTGTAAGGCATTGGATATGGAGGCTTTATGAAGCGAGAAATGGTTGATGTATATATCATGGGCAAGAAGTACACAGTTCCAGAGGAACTGACCATTATGGGTGCAATGGAATATGCCGGGTATCAGCTTGTCAGGGGATGCGGCTGCCGCAACGGATTCTGCGGTGCCTGCGCAACCATATACAGGATTAAGGGACATACTGAACTCCAGGTCTGCCTGGCCTGCCAGAAGCAGGTGGAAGAGAATATGTACCTTGCCACACTGCCCTTCTTCCCCCTGGTGAAGAAGAACTATGAGATCAAGGAGATCGAGCCCACAAAGCAGATCATGATGCACCTGTACCCGGAGATCTACAAATGCATCGGATGCAATGCCTGCACGAAGAGCTGTACCCAGGAACTTGATGTTATGCAGTATATTGCCTATGCACAGCGTGGGGAATACGGGAAATGTGCCGAGGAATCCTTTGACTGCGTCATGTGCGGGGTCTGTTCCTCCCGCTGTCCGGCAGGAATATCCCATCCCCAGGTGGCCCTGCTTGCCCGGAGACTGACCGGCACATACCTGGCTCCCGGTTCAGAGCATCTTGATGCGAGGGTACGGGAAATCAAGGATGGTGATTTTAAGAGTTTGATGGAAGATCTGATGCGTAAGCCGATCGAAGAGATGAAAGAGCTGTATAACCACAGAGACATTGAGCAGTAGCAGCCTGGAGGATGATAAGAATGTATTCACATGAGATGATTGAATCAATCAAAAAAGTGGAAGCGACCAGGCAGGACCGTATTGGTGCTGACCTTCGCAGGATGACTGCGGATGAGAAGGAGCAGCTTCTGAGACAATACCATCCCGATTTTGTTGAGGATGGTTTCCAGTCACTTCAGGTAGGCCCCAACAGGGGAGACAAGGTTCCCCATGAACTTGCGGAACTGCTCCAGGCGGAGAGCCGGCTTGCCCGTATGAAGGGACCTGAAGGGATGGAGTCATTCGAGGCTGTGCTGGTCGCCCCCGATTATGAGACGGATGTACTGGTGATCGGCGGCGGCGGTGCGGGAGCATCGGCAGCAATAGAGGCCCATGAGGGCCATGCAGATGTCATGATAGTAACCAAGCTGCGCATGGGGGATGCCAATACCATGATGGCTGAAGGTGGTATCCAAGCCGCGGACAAGGAACATGACTCTCCGGCAATTCACTATCTTGATGCCTTCGGAGGCGGCCATTACACCAACCGGCCTGAACTGCTCTACAAACTGGTAACCGAAGGACCGGAATGCGTGAAATGGCTGAACGACCTCGGGGTGATGTTCGACAAGGATGCCGACGGCACCATGGTGACTACCCATGGCGGTGGAACCTCCCGTAAACGGATGCATGCTGCAAAGGACTACTCAGGCGCGGAAATCATGCGGGTCCTGCGGGACGAAGTGATGAACCGGGATATCCCGATCGTTGATTTCACCGTTGCGATTGAACTGATCCTGGATGATCAGGGGAAGGCCGCCGGTGCTGTACTGATGAACCTTGAGACCCAGGAGATACTGATCGCAAAAGCAAAGACAGTCATTATTGCCACCGGGGGAGCCGGAAGACTTCACTACCAGAATTTCCCCACCTCAAACCACTACGGTGCAACCGCAGACGGGCTCATCCTTGGATACCGTGCCGGCGCGCAGCTGCTCTATGCGGATACGCTGCAGTACCATCCCACCGGCGTTGCCTATCCTTCGCAGATCTTTGGAGCCCTGGTCACTGAGAAGGTGCGGTCCCTGGGAGCCCAGCTGGTGAACAGGGATGGAACTGCCTTCATGAATCCTCTGGAAACCCGGGATGTTTCAGCAGCCTCGATTATTCGGGAATGCCGTACCCGTAAGAAGGGCATCGGCGCTGCAGAGGGAGAGGGTGTCTGGCTGGATACCCCCATGATTGAAATGATCCACGGGGAAGGTACTATTGAGGCGAGGATACCCGGCATGCTCAGGATGTTTGGAAAGTACGACATCGATATCAGGAAGGATCCCATCCTGGTCTATCCCACCCTGCACTACCAGAACGGCGGGCTGAAGATTAACGCAGAAGGCCTGACGGATATCGACCGGCTCTTCGTGGCAGGCGAGGCAGTAGGGGGCATACACGGCCGCAACCGGTTGATGGGCAACTCCCTGCTTGATATCATCGTCTTCGGTCGAAATGCCGGGCGTAACGCCGCAGCACTCAGTAAGTCTGTTCAGACTGGACGCCTGACGCTAGACCATGTAAAACGGTTTGCCTCAGAGCTCGAAAAGGCGGGAATACATCCTGAAAAGGTTTCACCACTCCTGCTGCCGACCTACACCCACGGCAGAGAGCACGACTAGATAGGGGAAGTGAACGTGGAACTATTGAATATCTTTCTGATTGCCGTCATCGGATATCTGGTGGGAAGTCTCACTATTAAGGGCATTGAACTCGGTACAGCCGGGGTGCTGCTGGCGGCACTGGTCTTCGGCCATTACGGAGTTACGGTGCCGGCCTTTGTAAATGACCTGGGGATTGCACTTTTTGTCACCTCTGTGGGGTTTATTGCCGGGCCGAAGTTTTTCCGTAATCTCAAGGGGAATGCCTCCTCCTATGCAATGCTTGGTGCGGTTGTGGTACTCTCCGGTGCAGCAGCATGTACGGCAGTCATCATCCTCGGAGGGGTTCCTACATCCCTCGCAACGGGACTGTTTGCCGGAGCGCTTACAAGTACCCCCGGCCTCGCTGCAGCAGCAGAAGCTTTCAGCGGGGCAGACTCCCAGCTGGTTGCCGTAGGGTACGGCCTTGCCTATCCCTTCGGGGTGGTCGGGGTTGTCCTGTTTGTGCAGATCATTCCGAAGTTGCTGAAAGTCAATATGACCGAAGAGCGCAATAACATTGCATCAGCACCGGCTGCAGCAAAAAAGGTGACCCCGGGGAAACTATTTGCCTGTGATTCCCTCGGCCTGATGCCCTTTTGTACGGCTGTTGTCCTGGGTGTCATTATCGGGCGTATTTCTGTACCCCTGCCGGGGGGAGCCCAGTTTGCCCTTGGTGCTGCCGGAGGTCCATTGATCTCGGGATTGGTCTTCGGCCATGTTGCCCACATCGGCAGGATGAGTTTGAAGGTGAAGGATCATGTGCTAGAGGTTTTTCGTGAATTCGGGCTGGTTCTGTTCCTTATTGCCGCCGGGACCAACGGGGGAAGAGGATTTGTAGCTGTACTGGCCGAACATGGCGGGATGCTTTTTGTTTATGGTGCAATCATCACTATGATACCTCTGCTGGCGGGGTTCTTGTTCGCCGGCAGGGTACTGAAGATGCATCTGCTGAATAATATCGGTTCGATCTGCGGGGGCATCACCAGCACCCCAGCACTGGGGACACTGATCAAAGTGTCCGGAACAAATGATATAGCTGCGGCCTATGCAGCAACGTACCCCATCGCATTGGTGCTGGTGGTGCTGTCTGCCCAGTTTATGGCAATTCTACTATGAATTTTTATTTTGGAGGATCTATATGAAAGTTACCGTTTGTCTCGGCAGTCATTGCCACCTGAAGGGCTCCAGCCGTGTAGTTGAGAAGCTGCAGACATTGATAGAAGCGCATAAACTGCAGGAAATAGTTGACCTGCGGGGATCTCTCTGCATGGGTGTATGCCAGGATGGTGTGAGCGCATCAGTGAATGAGAAGAAGTTTTCCCTCACACCGGAAACGACAGAATCCTTTTTCAAGGATAACCTTCTGGCACAGGAGAATGTACTGTAATCCAGCCTGGAGGCATGGACCGTAACTCTGTTCCGGCGGAGATGGTTTCCCCGGAACAGTTTGTCCCCATGTAAGACCCTGATGCATGTTGTTTGTTCAGCACATATCCTGTCCGGCTGACTCCTGCGGGTCGTTGCTCCGGTCTTCGTGGCGTGTTACCATACATGAAAGAACCTGCAAAAAGGAGCAGCAATGAAATACTGCTGGACTACCCTCATGGTAAAGGATATTGAGATTTCTTCAGCGTTTTACCGGGATATTGTCGGTCTCCCGGTGAATAGACGGTTTTCTGCCGGACCGGAGACAGAGATTGTATTTCTCGGCAGCGGTGATACCCAGGTTGAGCTTATTCAGCGCAAGGGAGTCAATCCAATGGTCGGTAATGCAATATCTCTGGGTTTTGCAGTGGATTCGCTGGATGATACGCTTGCTTTCATTGCAAACCAGGGCATAGCAGTAGCGGATGGACCGTTCCAGCCGAATGAACACATCAAATTCTTTTACGTACGGGACCCCGATGGGGTGAGCATCCAGTTCTCTGAGTCAATGTAGTTACACAGTATGCATGCATTGATGCTGCTGGTCACCATGGGAGAGATAGTCTATGACGGACAGGCGTGTTGCCCTGATAACCGGTGGGGCAAAGGGTATCGGGCGGGAGACTGCCCGCCAATTCGGATTTTCGGGATATAAAGTATATATTTCAGGAAGAAATTCCCGTGCACTGGAGCTTGCCCAGGATGACTTCTCTAAAAACGGGATAGATGTTGAGAAGGTGAGATCTGATGTTCGGGACCAGGCTGCCTGCAGGCATCTGATTGAATATATCGAACAGCGGGAAGGAAGGCTTGACTGCGTGGTCAACAATGCAGGCATGTCTATGCGGGGAGACTCCGGAACAACGGACCTGGATGTGGTGCGGGCCATGGTGGAGATCAACTATCTCGGGGCGGTCTATATCAGCCATTACGCACTGCCGCTTATCACAGCTTCAAAGGGGAGTGTCGTCTTCATCTCCAGTCTTACTGCACTTCACGGTATGCCAATGGTTGGTCCCTATGGGGCCTCCAAGATGGCGCTTAAGGGGTATTCACAATCCCTTCGGTTGGAACTCGCAGAATCCGGGGTTCATATTGGACTGGTCTATGTGGGCTTAACTGAGAATGATCCTGACAAGCGTATCTACAACAGTGAAGGAGCGCTGGTTCCCTTGGTCCGGCCGTCAAATCGGCATACCCAGAGGCAGGTAGCCCGGAACATCCTGCGCTGTGTGGAAAAACGAAAGCCCGTCATGATCCTTACTCCAGCCGGACGAATGGCTGATGTGCTGTTCCGTTATTTCCCGGGGATCTCTCAATGGGCCATTAAGCAATGGGCTGCAAGAAGCAGACTCTATGGTCAGGGACTTTGAAAAATCCTTTGCCTCTGTGCAAATACTTTATTACCATTGGTCTATGATTGAATCAGTAAAGCAGGATAATACGAAGGTTGTGATACTTCATGGATTTAGCCATGAGGAGATACGGCGGGTCATGCGGGCAGTAAAGCAAAGTATAGAACAGCCGGAACTGGCTGCTTTTGCCATGACGACAGAGCATTCGCTGCAGTTGAAACTGGGGGATGTGGTTGAGGATGTTGCAGCAGAACATGCGTATATGAGGAAACACCCTCCCGGCGGGGAACCCTCTTTATAGGATTCCCGCCGGCGGATTGCATTGATTATGAGTTTACGACGTTCTCTGGTGATCCCTTAATGAAAGATTTTAGATTATGTACTGCAATATCCATGAGTCTCTGGCGTGCCTCCCGGGGAGCCCAGGAGATATGGGGGGTGATAATGCAGTTCTTAGCGCCGAGAAGGGGGTTGTCTGCCTTTATGGGCTCGGATGATACCACATCAAGACCAGCCGCATAGACCTTGCCGCTCTCCAGGGCATCCCGAAGGTCTTGCTCCACAATAAGGGGACCGCGGGAGTTGTTGAGAATGATCACTCCGTCCTTCATCTTTGCAATAGTATCCTTGTTGATAATGCCTTTGGTATCAGGCAGAAGCGGAGCGTGCAGTGATATCACATCGGATTCTGCTAAAAGCTCATCCAGTTCTGCATACCGACATCGGTCGCTCACCAGGTCCGGGTTTTGGTAGGCGTCATAAGCAAGGATATTCATGCCGAGGGCCTGAGCGATGGTGGCGGTATTCTGCCCGATCCGGCCAAAACCGATAATTCCCATGGTTTTTCCTGCAAGCTCAATAAGCGGATAGTCCCAGTAGCAGAAATCAGGACATGAGGTCCACTTGCCCTTCTGAACTGTCTCATTATGGTGACCGATATGGTGGCAGATCTCCAGCAGCAGTCCGATTGCAAATTGTGCGACTGATGCTGTTCCGTAGGTAGGAATATTACATACAGGGATTCCCTGCTTCCTTGCCGCTTCGATGTCAACAACATTGTATCCTGTTGCCAGCACACCAATATACTTCATGTTCGGGCTGGCTTGGATTGTCTCTGCTGTAAGGGGCACCTTGTTCGTGATCACCGCATCAGCATCCTTCACTCGTTCAATAATGTCAGCCTCATCAGTTCGATCGTATACGGTAAGGCTTCCTAAATCTTCAAATCCTTTCCAGGTGAGGTCTCCTGGATTTTCAGTATAACCATCTAGAATAACAATTTCCATCTCATTTCTCCTTTAGTGTCATGTGATATGCTTCATCTTTTCATCAATTATTATGTTTTACTATAAATCCCTCAATGACTCAACTGCCCAGAGCCTTGCTGAAGCGACGGGAGCAAGCCCTGCTGCTATGGTAAGGTTCTGCAGATCCATCGGGTTCAAGGGACTGGTTGACTTCAAACTCTACCTGCGCCATGAGGTCGTCTCCCCCTCTTCACGATGGCAAGGATGAATCTGTCTCGGCAATAAAGCGGGTCAATAGATAACATCACTTAGTATGCAACCCAGTAAAGTCCGGGAGCCATTCCCGGCTTTTTTATGGATGAGCAGGAAATGTATGAACTTAAAAATTAAAAAGTCTAAACTTCAGGGACATTGGGATATGAAAATAGCCCCCTCGGTGTTGATTCTCTGAGTGAAGGGGCTTTGTGCTGCTTTCGGTACTGACAGTAACGGACTCCTTCCTGATATGAAAACTTTGTCCTGTGGCTGCCTAGAATACTGCTTGGGTAACCGCATTGTACAAACACCTTTTAGGCGGCCTCGCAAGAGGGCGCCTATTGTTTGTCAAAAAGGGTTGACAGAAATATGCTCCATAATTATAGTTCATAAAAACCATAAGAATAGTGAACAATAAGGAGCGATACATGAATCAAGCAGTTGTATGGTTAGTAGGATTCGTCCTGCTGTTGGTGTTCCTGGTAATGCTCAGCAGAACCGGAAAACTCACTTTCTCCCTGCGGGTGTTCACGGCTCTCGCCGCAGGTGCAGGCTTTGGTCTCCTGCTCTATTTCCTGGCTCCCGAAACAGTGAATGACGAGGTCCGTCGCTGGCTCTCGCTGGTTGGTTACGGCTATATAGATCTTCTTCGGATGCTTATCATACCTCTTGTGCCGACAAGTATTATTGCAGGACTGCTGAAGCTCAGCGGGACCCGGGAACTGAAACAGATGGGAGGGAGGACCATGGGGTTCTTTCTTGTTACCGCCCTGCTGGCAGGCATCATAGGTCTTGGGGTGGGAACACTGTTCTCCGTCGGTACTGGAGCAGGTGTTGAGGCGCTGGCACCGCGGGATGCCCGGGGAGTAACTGATGTGCTGAGCCAATTCAGGAACTTCATTCCCTCCAACCCAGTCGGGGCTGCTGCCGAGATGCAGATGATTCCCCTGGTGGTGTTTTCCCTGTTTTTTGGAGTTGCGGCGGTCATGGTAAAGGGCAAGCAGCCTGATGCAGTCAAGCCCTTTGAGCAGTTCCTGGAGAGCATGCTGCAGATTGTACTGAAGCTGACAACCATGGTTATCAAACTGACTCCCTATGGAGTGCTTGGACTTACCGCCTACTGGCTCTCCAGCACCGGTCTTTCAGCCCTGACCCAGCTGGGAGTCTTTGTGGCTGCAGTGGTGGCAGCCTGCCTGATACAGCTGGGACTGGTATACGGCGGATTCCTGGCTGCTGTAGTGAGGATCAGCCCATTCAAGTTTTATCGGGCCGCATCCCCGGCCTTGCTGCTTGCGTTTTCCAGCAGGTCGAGTCTCGGCTCGCTCTCTATGACGATACATACCATGACCGAACGATTGAAGGTGCATCCCAGGGTAGCCAGTTTTATCGGCCCCATGGGGGCAGTCATGAATATGGATGCCTGCGGAGGGATATTTCCTGCCATGGTAGCAGTGTTTGCAGCGAACGCCTTTGGTATTGACCTGACCATGATGCAGTATGTACTGATCGTCGGAGTCTCGGTAATTGCAAGTATCGGCAGTGCGGCCGTACCTATGGGAGCGACGGCCTTTACCATCATCACCTTGACAACGGTAGGGCTTCCCGTGGAGGCGGTCGGTCTGGTGGCCGGGGTGGATTTTATTGTAGATATGTTCCGTACTGCGACAAATGTAGCCGGTGACATGACTGCCTCAGTAGTTATAGGCAACTCACTTGGGGAATTTGACCGCAGAGCTTTTCTGGAAGCATGACAAGCATAACGTGTTAGTATATGATGAAAAGGTTCAGTATAAACCGCTGGCTATATTGACAACCCATTGAGGGCTCCCTATGATGCCAGCGTGTTTTATCATCTGCATGGAGTATATTCCATGACGTTATGTAATAGGAGAATGCTATGTTGAGAAAAGGTCTTATCCTTGTTTCCATTCTGCTGCTGGCAGTATCGACGCTCTTTGCCGCAGGGGGAGCTGAATCCAGAGATGGGAGTGCTGATACGTTCTACACCTCCCGGGACACCCTGGAGGTGATTGTTTCCTGGTCTGCCGGAGGGGGCACCGATACGATTGCCCGGTTGATGGCTCCATATCTCTCAAAGCACATTGAGGGGGAACCCGGGGTGCAGATAATCAATGTCGCAGGCGGCGGCGGTATCCAGGGTCATAATGAATTTGCCCTTCGCCGCAGACCGGACGGAACGAATATGCTCTTCAGCGCCGGGTCTTCCCAGATTGCCTACCTGCTGAATGAACCCGGTATCCGGTTTGATTTCCGGGACATGCAGCCGGCCTTCGGCGTACCTGCAGGAGCAGTTATCTATTCAAATCCCCAGGCTGGTGTAAGCTCTGTGGATGACCTGCTGAATCCGTCAGAACCAATTCGGTTCGGCTCCATTGGTGTTGCATCAACTGACGCCATCGTGCTGCTGGCGTTCGATGTACTTGGTCTGGATGTCCAGACAATCTTCGGATATGAAGGAAGCGGCGCCATACGTGTAGCCTTTGAACAGGGTGAGGTCAATATTAACAGGGACGGAACCATCGGATATCTTGGAAACGTCCTGCCCCTCGTAGAGGATGGACTAGCGGTACCCCTGTTTACCTTCGGCCAGGTGCGGGACGGCCAGGTAGTCCGCGATCCTGCATTCCCTGATATTCCTACCATTGCAGAAGTGCATGAACGGCTCCACGGCGTTCCGCCTTCAGGAGATACCTGGGAAATGTTCAAGGCCATCAGCAGTGCTCTTTTCACCCTTGAGAAGGTGATGTGGTTCCAGAAGGATGCGCCCGCTGAGGCAGTGCAGGCGGTCAAAGATGCGGGAGTGAAGATTTCCGCTGATCCTGAGTTCCGGTCCCACGCACAGTCAATCTTCGGCCCCTACGAGCTGATCGTTGGTGATGAGATTGAATCCGCAGTACATGATATGCTTTCGGCCCTTTCGGTGGAAGTCCGTAATGAATTCATCCAGTTTCTGGTGGACAATTACGGTTTATCTCCCCGTTCTGCCGAAGCCCAGCAGTAAGACATAGGGGTTGCGTACGTGTTTGAAGCTGGTTTAGAAGCCCTTACGCTGATCCTGCAGCCGGCCAGGCTCGGGTTCATCGTACTGGGCACTTCAATCGGAATGATTGTAGGTATTCTCCCGGGACTGGGTGGTGCGGTCGGTATGTCCGTGGTGCTCCCCTTCGTCTTCGGGATGGATCCCTACAGTGGGATGGCCCTGCTGATGGGTATGGTTGCGGTGATCCACACCGCTGATACCTTCCCGTCGGTACTGCTTGGGATTCCGGGATCATCCGGCTCCCAGGCAACCATTATGGACGGGTATCCCCTGGCGAAGCAGGGACAGGCGGCCCGGGCCCTCGGAGCCGCCTTTACCTCGTCGGTGGTGGGCGGCCTCTTCGGAGCGGTGCTGCTCTTTGCCACCGTGAATTTTGCCCGGCCACTGGTGCTGGCGCTTCGCTCTCCCGAGCTGTTCATGCTCACCATCCTCGGTTTGAGTATGGTGGGGGTCCTTTCAAGAGGCTCTGCACTCAAGGGAGTTCTTGCAGGGGTGCTCGGGCTGCTGCTTGGTGTAGTAGGAGGTGCTCCTGCGGTATCCGAGTATCGGTTCACCTTCAATTCAATTTACCTCTTTGACGGTATACCTTTGCCTGTACTTGCCCTCGGGCTCTTTGCCCTTCCTGAGATGATTGAACTGCTTATCAGGGATACCAATATTGCCGGGAAGGCTGAACTTACCGGAAGCAGGCTTCAGGGTATTAAGGATGCGGTGAAATACCGGTGGCTGATAATCCGGAGTTCCTTTATCGGGGTGCTGGTCGGAATGGTGCCGGGATTAGGCGGTCCTGTGGTGGACTGGATAGCCTACGGTATTGCCGTCAGGACCAGCAAAAACAACGAGAACTTCGGAAAGGGCGATATCCGGGGCGTCATTGCACCGGAGGCAGCAAATAATGCAAAAGAGTGCGGTGCCCTGGTGCCGACCATGCTCTTCGGTATCCCGGGAAGCAGTACCACTGCGATTCTCCTGGGAGGCCTGATCCTTATGGGAATTGAAGCGGGCCCAAGGATGGTTTCCACTAACCTGCCGGTGATGCTCACCATCATCTGGACCCTGGCAATAGCAAATGTCATCGGAGCGCTGCTTTGCCTGAGCTTCGCAGGTCTGGTGTCGAAGGTGAGCCTGATTCCCGGGAAGGTGCTGGTGCCCTTTCTTATGGTGATCATGGTGGTGGCATCATACCAGAGTACCCGTCACTGGGGAGACGTGATCACCTTCTTAATCATCGGTCTGCTTGGATGGGTCATGAAGAGCATTGACTGGCCGAGAGCACCGTTGATTATCGGGTTTGTGCTCTCCACCCCTGCCGAACGGTATCTCCATCTCTCCATGAGCAGGTACGGCTTTTCCTGGATGTCCTTCCCAATTGTGATTGTCATCGCTGTGATTGTGGTGGTTATCCTGCTCTATGGTACGGCCGGGAAAAAGCACAAGAAGGATACCCCCCCACCTGGAGGTGGTTATGTATAGATACCTCAGCCTTGGATTCGGCATCTTCATACTGCTGCTGTTTGTTACTACCGGCATTGCAGGACTGGGATTCCAGCGGCTTGCCATGTATTATCCGGTGACAGTATCATTGATTGGTACGCTGCTGTCTCTTATCTATGTAATCCAGCAGGTGAATCAGCTGCGCAAACCAGTCGAAGCGTCCCGGGAAGATC
The DNA here is from genome assembly GCA_007116075.1 of Spirochaetia bacterium. Taxonomy (GTDB): domain Bacteria; phylum Spirochaetota; class Spirochaetia; order PWKH01; family PWKH01; genus PWKH01. Next base: position 6,077 of record SKJE01000122.1, on the reverse strand, counting down.
CGGACATGCTGCCCTTCGATAAGGCCTTTGTATATCTCGCATGGTTTATAGGGTATATCCTACTGATTTCAGTTGTGGGACTAATGGTTTCCACCGCATGCTATCTTGGAGTGTTTCTTTACTTCCAGGCAAAGATGCGCTGGTGGGGAGTACTGATATCCATTGCCTCAGCGCTGCTGGTGCTCAACCTCATCAGCCAAGTCATGAATCTCTATTGGCCTAGAAGTCTTCTGGGGTGGTAGTACCCGCACTACATGGTGCCGGTTAGCAGTCATTTGGATGCTGTCGACACCTTTTCTTTTTTGCAATCTGCTGAAATGAGGAACATATGAACAAGAGAAGACTCGGAAAAACTGGTTATGATGTATCGGAAATCGGATTCGGGACTTGGGCGATAGGATCTGCCTGGGGTGCTGTGTCCGATGATGAGGCAAGGGATGCCCTTCGGGTATCCCTTGAGCGGGGTGTCAATTTCTTCGATACCGCCGATGTGTACGGTGACGGACGAAGCGAGCGGTTCTTGGCTGAACTGAAAGAAACAGGGAAGAGCTCTTTTATCACAGCTACAAAGGCGGGAAGACAACTGAATCCCCATACCGCCGACGGGTACACCCCGGAGCGCATTAAGGGGTTTGTACTTGAGAGCCTTGACCGGCTCGAGAGCAGCAGCATTGATCTTCTGCAGCTCCATTGTCCTCCTACGGAAGTATACTACCGCCCTGAACTCTTTGCTGCTCTTGATGAGATGGTGGAAGAGGGACTGCTGAAGCACTACGGGGTAAGTGTCGAGAAGGTGGAGGAGGCCCTGAAGGCGATAGAGTATCCAGGCGTGAGCACTGTCCAGATTATTTTCAACATCTTTCGGCAGCGGCCGAGGGACCTGTTTTTCTCCCAGGCTGCCAAGAAGGACGTGGGCGTCATTGTCCGTGTACCCCTGGCTAGCGGCCTGCTCACAGGAAAGATGACCAGGGAGCAGCAGTTTGCCGCGGATGACCACCGGAACTTCAACCGCCATGGAGAGGCCTTTGACCGGGGGGAAACCTTCGCAGGCGTTGACTACGAGAGGGGCCTCACGGCAGTTGAGCTGCTGCGGGAACTTGTCCCGGAGGGAATGACCATGGCCCAGTTTGCACTTCGCTGGATCCTCATGTTCGATGAGGTCTCTACAGTTATCCCCGGTGCGAAGCGTCCTGCCCAGGCTGAGGAGAATATTGCAGCGGCGGATTATTCCCCGCTGAGCGACAAGGTGATGTATCGGATTGACGATATCTATGAACAGTACATAAAGGGAGATGTGCATCACTTCTGGTAATATGACCAGTTGCACATTGTATGATAGATGTAGTAATGTATGACTAATCAGACCCTTGAGGAGTTGGCTGTGGGATTCGTGACATTACAGGATGTACATAAGGTATATCCGCTGGGAAAGACGGAAGTGCATGCGGTCCAGGGGGTATCCCTGGATATTCAGGAGGGGGATTTTATCTCTATCGCAGGACCCTCTGGATCCGGGAAGTCGACGGTGCTCAATATGATCGGCTGTATCGACGTACCGACCAAGGGATCGGTGATCCTGGACAGTCAGGATACCAAGACCCTCAAGGACCGGGAGATCACCTCCCTCAGGCATCGGTTCATCGGGTTCATATTCCAGAGTTTCAACCTGATACCGGTACTGAACACCTATGAAAATATCGAATTTCCCCTGCTGCTGGCCAGGAAGAAACTCTCCCAGCGGGAATGGATAGAGCACCTGATCGAGGAGGTCGGCCTCAAGGACTGGATATCCCACCGTCCCAATGAGCTTTCCGGAGGCCAGCGGCAGCGGGTGGCTATTGCCAGGGCACTGGTCACCAAGCCCCGGCTGGTGCTTGCGGATGAACCGACGGCGAATCTTGATTCTGATACAGGCGAAAAGATTATTGAGCTGATGAAACGGATCAACCGGGAGCAAGGGACCACCTTTATCTTCTCGACCCATGACCAGGATATCGTTCAGATCGCGGACCATGTCATCAGGCTCCTGGATGGGAAGATCGCTGAAGAACAGCGCCGGGGGCAGTAATATGGCTGTGCTCTTCAGAATCGCATTGCGCAACCTGAAGGAACACCGCGGGAAAACCTTGATCGTCGGGGTGCTGGTCGCCCTCGGCGTCTTTATCCTGGTGGCGGGGAACTCCTTCATGCATGCCGCGGCGGAGGGCACCCGGAGGGTGTTTATCGACAACTTCACCGGACATGTGATGGTGCGGGCCCAATCAGATGTTCCCGTATCAATTGCAGGATCATCAGGTATGAACCTGGATGACTTCGCCGGGGAGCGGGTCCCCCACTATCTTGAGGTGTTCGAATACGTCTCCAGTCTCCCGGAGGTTGAGTCGGTCAATCCGCAGATTCCCTTTATCGTCCAGGTGGACTACAGTACTCCCGACCGGAACCGGGGAGCATACCTGCCGCTTCTGGGGGTAGAGCCGGAAAGCTATCTCCGGATGTTTCCCGATTCCCTGACTCTTCTGGAGGGAAGATTTCTCCAGCCGGGAGAACAGGGGGTGGTCCTGCACCAGGAGCTCATTGATCAGGTCAGGGATGAACTTGGCATTCACATCAGCTCCGGTGATTCCGTCAAGCTCCGGGGTATCACCCAGGCTGCCGGGATGCGCATCCGGGAGGTGCCGGTGGTCGGTATCTACAAGTTTACTCTTGAGGCTCCGGCCATGGACGGTATCGGGTTCATAGATGTCCAGACTATCCGCTCCATGGCGGGCATGGTGGTGGGTACCCAGGTCCAGGTTGAGATTGACCGGGATGATACGTCCCTGCTTGATGCTGATCCTGCCGATGAGGAATTCACCTTTACCTTTGAGGATTTTGAGGATGAACCTGCTGCGGGGGATGATTACTTTATTATCGAAGAGGCTGACTTTGACTTGGCCGCATATACCCAGCCTGACTCCGGGACCTGGTCATATATCCTGCTGAAACTCCAGGATGAACGCCAGGCAGAGGGAGTGATTGACCGGATCAACCGGGAGATGGACCGCCGAGGCTACCCGGTGGAGGCGGTTGACTGGGCTGCTGCTTCAAGCGGCATGGCCGGGATCATCCAGGCCTTCAACGTATTTTTCCTTGTGGTGGTGATCATCATTACCATTGTGTCAATTATTATCATTATGAACACCCTCGTGATATCGGTCATCGAACGTACCACAGAAATCGGGACCATGCGTGCCCTGGGAGCCCAAAAAAGGCTTATCCGGAAGATGTTCGTCCTGGAGACCATGACAATCTCCTGCTTCTTCGGGCTGCTTGGGATCATGGCTGCGGTTATTGCGGTAGGAATTCTTGGTATAGTCGGCCTGCCTGCGCCCAACGCATTCTTTGAGCTTATCTTCGGCGGCTCGGTGCTTCGGCCCGTTCTTTCCTGGGGCGGGATTCTACAGGCCGGTGCCATGATGATCGGGATCGGGTTTTTCTCGAGCCTCTATCCGGTGGCGGTGGCCCTGAAAATCCAGCCGGTCCAGGCGATCAAGGTAGAGTAGGAGTGTAAACCATGATTGAGATGAAATTAGCCCTGCGCAACCTTGCAAGACAGAAAAAGCGGACAATCCTCCTTGGTGGAGCCATCGCCTTCGGGATCATGGTAATCACCCTGGTGAACAGCTTCACCGCCGGGGCGGAGTACAACGTAAAGGAGAACTTCTCCTACCTGCTGGCCGGACACATCTATGTAGAAGAGCAGATCCGCAGGGATGATGATAAGGTCGTCCTGCTCTTTGAGCATCCCCAGGTGGTGGAGGAAACCCTGGCGGAGATCGGTATTGATGCCCGATCAGTCATGAGGCGATCGGCGTACCAGGGCCAGTTTATCTTCAGCGGGCGTAGTGCGGACCAGACGGTGCAGGGGGTGAACTGGGAGCGGGAAAACGCGCTCCAGGAGCGGATGATCCTGCTGGAGGGACAGCTGGAGGATATCATTTCGGACCCTTCAGCTGTCGTACTCAGTGAACAGGTCGCCCGGAGGCTGGGTGCAGAAATCGGGGACGAACTGATTGTGCGGATGAGTACCGTTACGGGACAGCAGAATGTAGGGTCTCTGGTTATTCGGGGAATCATGCAGGATCCCGGTCTGCTCGGCAGTATTTCCGCCTATGCGCATCTGGAAATGGTGAACAGTCACATCAACATACCCGTTGATTCCTACCAGGCCCTTCATATCTCCATAGACCGGTTCACCCAGGTAGATATGCTCACTGACCAGCTCCACAGAGCTCTCGGGGAGCGTGCAGCGGTTGCCCCGAGGATCTCCCAGCAGGATGTGGCGGTCACCAGTACGAGCCTTGTTTACCAGGATGATGAAAGCGAGCCCTGGACAGGCTCAAGATTTTCTGTTACCAACATCAATGACTATCTTGGGCAAATTGAACAGATCTCCTCAGCCCTCACCATTACAGGTATGGTGATCCTGCTGGTGTTAATCGCTATCATTATGGTTGGTGTCATAAACACCTTCCGCATGGTAATGTATGAACGGGTGAAGGAGATCGGCACCATGCGGGCTGTAGGCATGCAGCGAAAAAGCGTGAAGCGGCTTTTCCTTTGGGAGGCCTGTTTTTTGGCTCTTTTCGGATACCTTGCCGGCGTGGTGCTTGCCCTTGGGGTCTCAGCGGTGATCGGGTTCTTCCCGATTCCCCTGGAGAATCCCTTTTCCCTGTTCACCCAGTCCGGGATTATCACCTTCCCAATCCAGCTGGGTTCCCTGGCGGTGAATTTTCTGCTGATCACCGTCCTGACGGTATGTGCCGCATGGTTTCCCGCAAGGAAGGCGGCACGGATGGATCCCGCCGCTGCGCTTCGTGCTACGGCTTAAGGGGATCTGAGAAAAGGAGTGTTTAATATGAAGGTTAAGAGCGTACCGTTGCTGGTATTGATGCTTATAGTGTCATGGACTGGACTCACAGCACAGACACCGGATCGGGCAGAGATATTGGATTCCCTGGATCGCCAGAGCTCCTACCGGGATACGGATTTTTCGGCAGAATACACCATTGTAAGCGAAAAGCCCGGCCAGGAACGTAGTGTATTCCAGGTGCGCAGCTTCCGGCGGGACAGCAGTGACAGTTTCGTCATGGTGATCCTTGAGCCCCGGGTGAGGCGGGGAGAGGGGTACCTGCAGCTTGGGGAAACTGCATGGTCCTATGATCCTGAGAGCAGGGAGTTTGGGGTGTTTTCCATGAAGGAGAATTTCCAGGATTCCGAAGCCAGGAACAGCGATTTTTCTTCACTCACGGTCAGTGAAAGCTATGAGATTACCGATATCCAGCAGGCGAGACTGGGAAGCTTCGACGTGTACCTGCTTGATCTCAAAGCACTCAATGACCGGGTTACCTTTCCTCGGATACGTTTCTGGGTTCGTCAGGATAACTACCTGGTGCTCAAGGAGGAAATGTACAGTCTTTCAGGTCGGCTCATGCGGACCGGTCTGATCACCTCCTACGCACGGGTTTCCGGGCGGTTTGTACCCACCAAGATACTCTATGTGGATAACCTGAATCAGGGGGAGCGTACAGAGATTACTGCCAGGAATATCAGCTTCCAGGATATACCCGACTCAGTATTTACCCGGAGCTACCTTGAACGGATAGGCAGGTGATGGATATGAGATATGTACTGCTTATAGTGATAGTGCTGGTACTGTTGTCAGCTCTGCCTTTGGCTGCTTTCAACGAGGATGACCTGTTTGGGGATGACTTTTTCTTTGATGACATGATTGAGGATATGGAGGAAGCCCAGGATACCCATCTGGACCTGCTGGTCTCCGACGAGGTCGAGATCGGGGGATTATTCAAGGCAACCGTCGGAGGACTGTTCTTGTGGCCGGACTACAGCAGTTACTACTTTACAGCACCCATAAGCGCTTCCGGGCATCTCTACCTTGATGCCCGGCCGAGGGAGACCTTCCGGGTATTCACCAAGGCAAAAGTAAACCTGCCACCACTACCAGAAGATAATCCCTTGAGTCTCTATGAGTACTTTGCTGATATCTCCTGGAAGGATAAACTGTTTATCAGGGCGGG
>SKJE01000128.1 GCA_007116075.1 Spirochaetia bacterium | reverse complement strand
TTCCGGCTCAACCTTGATGTGCTGGAAAGTGTGAGAACCACCGGCCCGCTGTTGATTATCACCAATCATCCCTCCATATTCGAAGGTCCTATGCTGTATGTGTTCCTGCAGCCCCGCAACATGATGGGGCTGGCAAAGCGGGAGCTTTTCCTGCGCAGGCGTTCAGGATGGCTCATGCGGTTATGGGAGGCTGTGCCTGTTGATCTGACCGGGTTGTCAAAGAGTTCCATGGACAGGATTTTCCAGGCTATTGATGAAGCATCCTTTCTGGTTATAGCCCCTGAGGGAACCAGGACCAATGAAGGGGTGCTTAACCGGGGCAAGCCTGGGGTTGCATATATAGCATACCGCAAGCAGGTTCCGGTACTTCCCATTACGACTGAAGGGTTTGAGCTGTTCTGGAGTAACCTGAAAAGGTTGAAGCGAACAGTTATTACTATTTCAGTTGGGGAACCCTTTGAGTTCCATCAAATTACCGGCAGGCTCTCACCTGAGCTCCGCCAGGAGTTGACCGATGAGATGATGCTTCGGCTTGCCTGCCTGCTGCCGGAAGATCGTCGGGGTTATTACCGGGACCGGGAATTCCAGTGGCGCCACACACGCAACCTATGAGATGAAGGACCCGTTCCTGATTTCCCTGAAGGCCTGGTTCAGTTCCTCCTGGGTATTCATGACAATGGGGCCTCCCCAAGCTATGGGCTCTCCCAGCGGCTTGCCTGATATCAGCAGGAGCCGTATACCCCCTGTTTCGGCGGTGACTTTGAATACTGATCCCCGGCTCATGAGGGCAGCCTGATGGACAGGAACGGGGGTTTCATCTGCCCCGAACTTTCCTGATCCCTCAACAACATAGCAGAAGAGGGTGTCCTCTTCTGGTGATGTAAGTTCCCAGGACATGCCGGGCTGCAGGGTGATATCAAGGTAGAGAGTCTTCACATAACCACCTTCCATGGGTCCCCTGGTGCCTTCATAGGTGCCGGAAATAATACGGATTTCACTTCCTTCCCCGGTAATCAGCGGCACCATATCTGCGGTAATGTCCCGATAGGCCGGTTCCGTCATCTTGTCGTCCCTGGAGAGGTTCACCCACAGCTGTGTTCCCAGGATCCGCTCAGTTGCCTGGGGCATCTCCTGGTGGATGATTCCTCGCCCGGCGGTCATCCACTGGCAGCTTCCTTCTTCTATGGTGCCTGAATTTCCCAGCGAATCTCCATGTTCTATCTTGCCATGGATGAGGTAGGTTACGGTTTCTATACCTCGATGGGGATGCCAGGGAAACCCTTTGGTGTAGTCATCAGGATTACGGGAATCAAAGGCATCAAGCATGAGAAAGGGATCGAAATCCTCCACGTCCGCAGGACCGATTACTCGTACCAGCTTAACTCCCGCTCCGTCTGTAGTCTTTCTTCCTCCGGTTATCTTCAGCACTGTACGCTTTGTCATATGCATCCTCCCGATGTTACCAAGTATAGTACAGATGGAGGGGAAAAGGGGAAAACACTTTAGCCTGACTGACCAGAAGGATGTGGCATATAATAAATATTACAATTAATAAGAAATCGTTTACATTTGTCATATAGGTAATATACATAAAAAATATCTATGAATACATAAATAATTATTAAAAATATTGATGATATCACTTGCAATTAATTTATAAATTGAGTATATATGAGGTAGATAATAACCATAACGTACAGGAGGATGTACCATGAATAATGTAACTTGGTTTGTGACCTACTTCGCCACAGTCGGAGTTGTTGTCGGGCTTGCCATGACCTTGGTGCAGTACCTCTAGGGGATACAAACTGCATTATTGGTATTAATCTGGCCTATACAGAAGCTGTATAGGCCATGTCGCCTGAGTTTCTCCTTCCTGCACATCTATATTACTTATAAAGAAATTCCCAGTCGGGACAGAGATCCTGGAAGAATTCATCCATCGGGGATGTATCGGTCCCTGGGTGAATGGATTTTTTCCACTCATGCATGATGGAATCGGCGCAGGACTCGGGTATTTCAGCACACCAATCAGTAAAATCTGTATGTGATTCATATTCAAAGCGGTACAACCCACGGATGATCCCCCTGCAGTATGCTTCGGCCTGAAGGGGAAACTGCAGGTCAATATACTTTTTCAACTCCTGCCGGAAAGGGAAGAGTGCTTCCTCGATAAGGTCAAAGGCTGCATCATCGGGGCTGACGTATCCACCGTAGCGCTGTTTTCCCGATCTGTCCCAGCAGTCCTCGACATCAATACATTCAAGACTGTGCCATAGGGATGTACCAATTTTCTCCACATCAACAATCTCAACAACTCGCAGAACCTCTTCCGAAACTGCTTTTGTGACAGTTCCTCTACGGCCGGCAAGCCTCCCGAGGACTGTCCTCGCCTGGGCTCCGGTAAGGTTGGCTATAATTTCCTTGGTATTATGTGCCATCGCAGAATCTCCCTTTCATAGCAGTATACTACAATCCAGGTTGAACCACATGATATTTGTACAGGAACTGAAGATCTCATGCTTGATGTGTATGCAGTGAAGGGGAAACAATGTCCTGCAGAGCAATCTGTGGTATACTATAGATATAGCTGGTGAAGAGAAATGTTTGCAGCTATACAATATGAGATAAGGAAAAAACTATGGAAAAACGAGCATTCGGCAACACGGGAATGGCCTTTACTCCAATCTGTTACGGTACGATGCGTTATCTTACGATAAACCAAAAAGTAGAACCATACCCTCATAAGTAATCAATAATTCTTGAATACCTGCATAACTATGCACATTTATGTTATTCCTCTTGCATTCTGAAGCCACTTGTCGTA
>SKJE01000146.1 GCA_007116075.1 Spirochaetia bacterium | reverse complement strand
TCCGTATGTTCCGGTACCTGTACACCGACATGTCCTGTGTTCAATGGCATACCTATCTGCTTCATAACACCCTACTCCATATTCTTGATGATCGTTACATCTCCAGTTCTTGCAGCTTCCAGAATTAGCCCCAAATATTCACCTGCCTGCTGCGCCGGCCATTCCCGCACAACCACCCAAGTCCGAGGGCTTCCCTGGTTTCTGAATCATTCTGGGTATCTACTGCCTTCCTAATATATGTTACTACAACTTCGACAGCAGTTTAGCTCATTTCGCTGATTTTTTTAACAAAGTTTTACTCATTCAAGGTAAAACACTTCAGGCAGCGTGTACTATCGTCAAGGATTCAGGCATCTTTCCTATATGAACATAGTGTTAAGTTCCGATATTGATTATAAGATAATGGGTTATACTGGACAAAACCATATATTCAAGGTTTAGTGTCTTGTATATACGACAAAATTATTTAGATCGGATCGCACCCTACGTAGATAAGCAGTATGCGTCTAACCGGTACTACCACGTTACTCCGGCTGATTCAGTTATGGATCCCTGACCTAACAAAGACCGACAGAATACTGCTTTGTCGAAATGCTATTTGCTGCCAGTTGACATGGGCATCATCCCTAACGTAGAGTTGTTCCCTATGGCTATATTTGACTATCCAATTGTAGAACTCTCCCTGCAGGACGCCCAGTTCTCCTTTGCTCCGGAGGAACTGACAAAGATTCCTCCCAGAAGCTTCCACGGAGATATCATCGGACAGCCTAGGGCTATCCAGGCGCTCAAGCTTGCCCTGGAGATTCCAAGCAAGGGATACAACCTCTTTGTTACCGGTGATCCGGGCTCAGGAAGAACCACCGCTGTCAAGCATATGCTCGGAAAGCTCGGGCGCCAGACCGCGGGGCTGCAGGATATTATCTGCATACACAATTTTGAGAAACCCCATCGACCGGTAATTCTCTCACTTCCCCCCGGCCAGGCGGTTGAATTCTCCAGGATGATGAGGAATCTTACCCTCACCATACAGCGATCCATCATTGATCAGCTGGAAGCCCGGGAGGATAAACGCATCAATCCGGAAGCGATCCTTACCTTAACAGCACCAGTAATTGATGAAATTAGGGAAACCCTTCCCGTACCGGAACTGGAAACCTACCTGCACCATCTGCAGCAGGATCTTCGGGAGTATTCATATATATTTACCGGAGCCGACGGTGAGGCTATCCGCAATGCCCAGTTCTTCCTCCGCTACCAGGTAAATATACTTGTAGACCATCAGCATACATCCTCTCCCCCGGTGGTATTTGAGCATCACCCCACCTCCGCAAATCTCTTCGGGTTTATAGATCCAAAGTCGGATCAGCGGGATGATGCCCCTCCCCCGTTTCTCTCAATCCATCCAGGATCAATGATAGAAGCATCAGGCGGGTATCTGGTACTCAATGCACTGGATTTACTCAAGGAGGAGCAGCTCTGGGACCAGTTCAAGCGAGTCTTGTCTGCCGGCCTCATATACCTGCACAATACCTCCGGAGCCCCGGGATCACTTCCCTCGGGCATCAAGCCGGATCCGGTACACATCCATCTGAAGGCAATTGTGCTCGGTGATGAGGAGATCTATGAAGAACTCTATACCCAGGACCCGGATTTCCCGAAACTGTTTAAAGTAGCCGCAGAATTTGACTACTCCATGCCGGTGAGTGAAAAAAATATAGGAAAATATATCGGGTTTATCTCCATGGTGACCCAGGATGAGCAGCTGCTTCGGGCTTCCAACACAGGCATTGCAGAAATTCTCAAGTTCGGCTGTCAGCTGGTTGAGCAGCGCAGCCATCTCAGTACCCAGTTCTCCCGAATCGCCGATACCATAAGGGAATCAAGCTACTGGGCAGCCCAGTTGGGCAAGCAGGAAATTGACCGGGATGCTGTGAAGAAAGCCCTTGAAGAGCGGCGCTATGTATCCGGACTTACCGAGTCAAAGATCATTGATCAGATAGTGGATGGGGAGATCCTCATCCATCTTCAGGGAAAAAAGATCGGCATGGTCAATGCGCTTGCAGTACTTGACCGGGGGACATACAGCTTCGGCATTCCTGCGGTGATAACCGCTACGGTGGCCCCGGGGAATGAGGGAATTGTCAATATTGAGCACGAGGCGGGGCTCTCAGGGGAGATCCATGACAAGGGACTGCTCATCCTGGAGGGGTATCTTCGCAAGATGTACGCCCGGAATTTCCCCCTCTCGATATACTCCGGCATCTGTTTTGAGCAATCCTATGCTGAAGTTGACGGAGATTCAGCTTCATCAAGCGAACTCTTTGCTCTCCTTTCAGCCATTGGGGATCTGCCGGTGCGCCAGGATATCGCTGTCACCGGGTCGGTAAATCAAATGGGTGAGTTCCAGCCGGTTGGAGGCATAAATGAGAAAATTGCAGGATTCTTCACCGTCTGCCGGCGCATCGGCTTGACGGGACACCAGGGAGTCATTATTCCCGGGAAGAATATCCGCAACCTCATCCTTCCCGACCGGGTACTTCAGGCAATTGAGGAACGGAAGTTTCATATCTATCCGGTGAAAACCATCGACCAGGGCATGCAGATACTCACTGAACGCCCTGCCGGCCGACGGAACACCAAGGGACTCTTTCCTATCGATACCATCAATCGGGTTATTGAAGACCGACTCAAGCGGCTCTACGAACTCTCAAGACAGCAGAACTGATATATTATTACCGTCCAGCCAGAGAGAGCACCTTCTCATACCCGAATAATTCATCTCGCTTCATCTGTCCGGATACCACATCGACCCCGAAGTGCTCCTTGACAAGTTCAACCAACCGGGATACTACCTCGCCGTTGTCCGGGCGCTTACCGGTAAGCTCCTCAATTGAAGTTGAAGGTTCAAGTACCTTGTCCTTCACCTCCGGGGTAACCCAGACAACCTTGAAAAGCTCCTTGGTATCTAGGGGAGCAAGAAAGAGCATTGCATTTACCGTAATAAGATTCTCAATTTCAGAAACCAAAATAGTAGCAATCTTTCTGCCGCCAACCCGCACACCCCCTCGATGTTTATACCAAGCCTCATGCACCCCGAAGGATGCAAGCAGTTCCACCAGCAGCGCTCCCACTTCACGGAAGGCATCCTCAGGTTTGGTGAAGGTCTGCTTTTCTACGACCAACTGCACATTCAATGATGATTCGGGGGTAACGAAGATCAGGGTCCGCTGTCCGGTGAGGACCACATGTTCTAGGGACGGCACATCCTCGCGAATTTCATTAATGAGATTCGCAAAGTTGCTGAGGGTAATGATCGCCCGGGCACCACAGTCGTTCAGGATATAGGTAATCTCCCTTCCCTTGTACATGGAGTTAAAGGGAACTGCAACAGCTCCAAGCTTCTGGATACCGAAGAAGCAGTAGATAAACTCTGGAATATTAGGAAGCATCATTGCAACCCGGTCACCTTTGGTAATACCGAGTCCGGCGAGGGCATTGGCAGATTTATTTGCCTGCTCATTCAGCTCCCGGTAGGTTATGGTCTTTCCCTCAAAATAGAGGGCATCCTTACGCTTATATGCCTTTGTAATCTGATCTAACAGGGTAGATAGTGTTTCGCTCACTTAATTCTCCTCCTTCTGCAGGATAAGCCGCTGGTCAACCTGCTGGGTGGTAGTGCGCAGTTCTTTTCTGAGCACTTTTCCCGTCGCACTCTTAGGCAGGGTTTCACGGAATTCAATCACCTTGGGGATTTTATACTCCGCAAGCTCCTCCCTGCAGAACTGCAGCAGATCAGAAGAGGTCAGGCTGCTTCCGTCCCGAAGCACCACAAAGGCCTTCACGATCTCCCGGTCACGTTTATCGGATACAGCCACAACAGCAGCCTCCTCGACACCAGGATGGGTCACCAGCACCTCCTCAATTTCCCGTGGAGAAATATTAAAGCCCCCTCGGACAATGAGATCCTTTTTTCTATCCGTAATAAAAAATAATCCCTGTTCATTACGATACCCGAGATCCCCTGTTAAAAACCATCCGTCCTTCATTACCTCAGCGGTCGCTTCAGGATTATTCCAATATCCGGGGGTGACCACATCACCCCTGATTGCAATCTCTCCTTCGGTCCCGTCGCTCACTTCCTGCAGGTTATCATCAACAATTTTCATATCAACACCCGGAGAGGTCGGCCCGATGGAACCGGGAAGGAAGTGTTCCCCGGTTTTGTTCAGGGACACTGCTGATGTCGTTTCGGTCAGACCGTACCCCTCGGCAATTTGTGTCTGGAAAAGCTCCATGAATTCCTGGAGGGTAGTCAGCGCAAGCGGCGCTCCTCCGGAGACGCACAGCCGGAGACTTTTTGGTATACTCGTCTTTCTTGACCGGGCAAGCTGCAGCAGATGCATATACATGGTCGGAACGGCAATCAGGAGGGTCGCCTTGGTCGAAGTGATGGTATCCATCAGTTTCACCGGGCTGTACTGGGGTATCAGGGACATGGCAGAACCATTGCGTACACCGCAGATAAGACCGTTGGACAAGCCATAGACATGAAACAGGGGAAGTACCAGGACAATGGTATCCTTGTGACTCATCGGCATGACGAGTTCAACCAACTCTGTCTGGGCCATGCAGTTACGATGGGTCAGTACAACTCCCTTCGGATTACCGGTGGTACCTGATGTGTAGAGAATAATTGCCGGGTCATCGGGTTCACGCTCCGCCGGGGTAAACTTCTTTGAGGCTTCCTTTATGAGATCAGAATAATCGAGAGTTCCCACCGCCTTCGGTCCGCCCCTCCCCGAACGGGGTATCTTGGATACCTCAATGCCGTGATCTGATGCTGCCGCTTTGTCAACTTCTGCGTCCGATCCGGCAAGGATTCCCCGCTTTGCAAATGTCTGGATGACAAGCGTATCCGGAAGCTTCTCCTTTGAGAGCATGTATTTCCCCGCTATCCGACCCTCCACCAATGCTGATGGATAGGCCAGAAGATCAACTGATCGTGCGGTATCATTATGAAGCAGCCTCCAACTGCGCTGCTGTTCTTTTTGTTTCATAGGTCCCCTTTCTCTATTTAGATTTAATTGCCGATCGTTCGCTTAACAGGTAATCTTCCACTTCCGTAAAGAAGATATCCTCAATATGCTCACTCGGTTTCGGAGTCAGCAGGCTTACCACAACATACACAATGGCATTGATGGGGAGCGTTGGAACCACTGGATGGAGATTAAACAGAAGGAACCGGTTCCCGTCTGCTCCGGTGATGAGCAGTCCCGCCAGCAAGTAGATTACCCCTGCCATCGTACCCGCTATGGCACCCTGCTTTGTTCCGCGCTTCCACAGCAGTCCTCCAACAAGCGCAGGAGCCCATTGTGCAAATCCCGGAACCGACACATCCGTAAGGTACATTGCCATAGCACCTTCACCGATGCCAAGCTGTACGAAAATAGTAACGCTGAGGGATATCACAACGATTCCCGCTACGGAATACCTCGCCCAGGTGGTTATTTCCCGGTCAGTTGCATCCGGTTTGAGAACTCCCTGGATAATGTCCCTGGCTACGATGATGCTTGACGTCATGAGCTGTACTGCAGCTGTTGATACCGCGGCAGCAATCACACCCATAAGCACAAATACAGCAAACCACCTGGGAAGAAAAGTCTGGATGACTGTCTGGACGACGCTGTCTGCCTCAGCCACATTGGTAATTCCCGGTATTGCCGCAGGGGCCACCAGAGATCCCCAGATGAAGGGAATGATATAGAAAAAGAGTCCGCCGAAGATGAAAATCAGCAGGGGAAACCATTTGAACAGCGTTTTATCCCGTGCAGTCATGGCGCCGATAACAACATGGGGCCATGCAAAGGCCAGCAGGCCTACCACAAATGTCCCAATGAGCAAAGTCGACGTGTACTCACCCAGCGGACCGGGTGTAGCCAGTTTTGCCATATCAATCTCAACAAGCTGTTGAGCTGCCTGCACCAGTCCCGCCTCCGGGAAAATAACTGATATCGCCCAGAAAAGTGAACCCAGCAGGGCTGTGACATACACCATGCCCAGAAAGATGTTCACCCAGGCGACAATCCTCATCCCACCGAGGATCACAAGGATAATAAGCAGCACTGAGGTGTACGCAGCCCCTACCCAGAGAGGTAGTCCCGTCAGGGCCTCAAAACCTCTTCCGACTCCGAGAGGCTGAATACCGACATAGGGCACGATAAAGGCCAGCATGGTTATAGAAAGCAGGATTCTCAAAGCCTTCGATTCATACCGCTCCGCCAGTACCTCAATAGGAGAGAGATACCTGTTGAGCTTAGAGAGAGCCCACAGTCTCGGACCGAGAAACATATACAGGGAGGCGAATCCGGCTACGGAGCCCCATATAAAAAACACATATCCTGGTCCATGCAGATAGAGTACTCCGGGAAACCCGTAGAAGGTCCAGCTTGAACTGATGGCAAAGAGCACAAAGAAAAACATAACCACCACTCCGATGGTTCTTCCTGCCATCATATAGTCCTCTGCAGTCTTAGCAGAGATTTTATATCCGTAGGCTGCCAGGCCGATAATCACCAGACCGAAAAGCCCGAGGGCAATAGCGTCAAACATAATGCTTCTCCTTATCTATAGGGCCAGAAGTTAAAAAAGTAGATCAGGTAGGCTACCAACCAGATCAGTACAAAGACCACTCCAAGCACCAGGGGCATGGTCATCCAACCAAACAGCAGTACCGGTGACTCAGTAGCCCCGGATACAACAAGGACTGACATCACTATAACTGATAAGAGCAGCACAAGAAGGAAAATCCTTCCCGGCCAATGTCCGGCAATTTCTCTCATATATACCTCCATATATGTACAGTGAGGGATAAGCAGTATCATACGTCTGACAAAATAAGTTGTCAATTAAATATTACAAATATTACGTTTTTCGTCAATATTGACAATATATAAATTTTTGTTCTCATTTTCAGATATATTCTGTATGGTAGTTCTTAATGAAAAAAATACTTGACCTTTTCTCTATACATTACTATTTTTATAATGTATTAAACACCAAAGAAACACAAAGGAGAACATAATTATGGCAGTTACAATTTATACAACCCCAACATGCGGATATTGCAACATGGCTAAGGACTATTTCAGGAAAAACAATGTGCAGTTTACAGAATACAATGTAGCCCAGGACAGGGCGAAGGCCGAAGAGATGGTTCGTAAAAGCGGCCAGATGGGCGTTCCGGTAATTGATGTCAACAATGAGATCATTGTCGGTTTCAATAAGCCTGCTGTGGAACAGGCCTTGAAGAAATAGCCTTCCACCAGTGAAAAAGAAGAATGCCGCAGGCAACCGAAACGTTGAGGGATCCCTTCAGTCCTGCAGTGGGTATGGTGACCCTTCCGAGACTCTCGTCTGAGCGTTTCAGCAGCTGAGGAGATACTCCAAGTTCTTCTGAACCGATGACCACCGTTGCCCGGAGAGGAAAGGCAAAGGTTGAGATATCCTCACCACCGGTCTCCAGGGCGAACACCGGGCCGGATAGTTCCTGCTCACTGCACAGGCGCCAGGGGATGTGATCAATGCATCCCATGGCGCTTCTCTGCGCCCGGGGATGATCTGGAGAGGCTCCGAAGGGGTGAGCCAGGATGGTGCTGACTCCGAAGGATTCCGCAGTCCGAAAAATGGATCCGACATTGAAGGGGGATCTGATCCGATCCAGATAGAGCTGCATGGGCATCGTCGGTCGCTGCAGGCTCCCCTCCCCGCTGTTTCCATAGAAGTCCCAGTCCCCCGCAGATATACCTGCAGTCTCCATGAGCAGATATCGAAGATCCGCCAGCAGATAAGTCAGAGATTGGTCTTCAATCTCGGAAGATGCAAGAAACTCTTCCAGGCGTTCTCCTGCCAGCGGGTTCTCCCGGAGCAGGGCAAACAGATCCTTTATATATACTTTCCGCAGTTTCATCAGGCTACCCGGATGACCAGATTCTTCCAGCTCGAGAGCCCTGCAGATCCGTACCGCCTTGCGCAGCTGCAGAGAAGGCTCCATGGATGAAAGCTTCCTAATCGTGATCATCGCTGGTTCCCTCCGGGGGAGAAACGAATATGACGCACTCCCCCTTCACGTTCGGCCGTTCAGAGAAGAGCCGCAACACCTCTTCAGCCCGATCTTCTATGCACTCCTCATGCAGTTTCGTCAGCTCTCTCCCAACAAGAACCCTCCGTTCCGGTGAAGCCTCAGCAATGTCCTTCAGGGTTTTCACCAGCCGGTAGGGCGATTCGTAGAGGACAAACCCCTCACCCCGGGCAATCAGCTCATCAATCCTGCGCCTGCGTCGCCCTCCCTTCGGGCTGAGAAATCCGTCGAAGGTGATGCTCTTGCCGGTATAGGAGGCGACACTGATAAGGGCGGTCAAGGCAGACACGCCGGGAATCGGCACCACAGGAAACCCGGCAGCACGTACCGTCCCGACCAGGCGGTTGCCCGGATCACTGATCCCCGGTGTTCCCGCATCGCTTACATAGGCGACATCCTTGCCCTGTTCCAACAGCTTCACGATTCCCTGGGCGGAATGCTGTTCATTCTTGGCATGGCAGGCAATAAGCTTGGTCTTCACCCCGAAACGCTGGAGCAGCCTGCCGGTATGCCTGGTATCCTCACAGGCCACCACGTCGACCTGCTTCAGTATGCTTAGCGCACGCAGGGTGATATCCTCAAGATTCCCAATGGGAGTTGCTGTCATATAAAGGGTACTCATGGCTCTAGTGTATCCCCTTTTCATGTGAACGCATAGTGATCAGCTCAGCTGCTCCCGATGCTTCCGGTAGAGCACCCTGAACTGATCATAGGTGAGACCAAGCAGTTCAGAAGCGCTCTTCTGGCTGCCGCCGGATTGATCCAGGGCACGTCGTAAAAACAGCACCACCACCTCCTCTCTCACCTGTGCAAAGGTTGACAGGGGTTTGGAAGCCACATCATAGCCTGATTGATGTACTCCTGTTTCCTCCGGAGAAGCAAAGGGGTTCTCAAAGGGATTTATGGTCACCGAGGTAATCTCGTTTCCATCACTCCGGTACACAGCCCGTTCAATGGTATTCTTCAGCTCCCTGATATTTCCCGGCCAGGGATAGGAAAGCAGATCTGCCTCCACTTCCAGTGAGAGTTCAGGGACCTCATCCCGATGAATCTCCCTGGCCATCCGGGCAGCAAAGTGATTGGCCAGCAGGAGGATATCATCCCGTCGTTCCCGCAGCGGCGGAAGAAAGAGCACCTCAAAGGATAGTCGATCAAGCAGGTCCTGCTTGAAGGTTCCCTCCGTACAGAGGGCAGGCAAGTCTGCATTTGTTGCACCCACAATCCGTACATCTACTTCATAGGTCTTCGAGCTTCCCACCCGTTCAAAGGTGCCGTATTCAACCACCCTTAGAATCTTCTCCTGCACTTCAAGGGGAATCAGACCGATTTCATCAAGAAATATGGTTCCGCCATGGGCTTCCTCAAACCGCCCCTTCCTGGCCTTAGCAGCCCCGGTAAAGGCCCCCGCCTCATGGCCGAACAGTTCAGTCTCGATGAGACTCTGGGGCAGTGCGGCGCAGTTGATGGTCACCAGGGGTTCCTGCCATCGCAGTGAGAGAAAGTGGAGTCGTGAAGCGGCTATTTCCTTGCCGCTTCCCCGCTCCCCGATAATCAGCACCGGTCGATCAATTCCGGCTGCCCTGCTTAATCTCTGCTGGAAATCAATGAAGACCTCAGACTCTCCAAGGTTTTCGGTGAGACTCGGCGTGACTGTCTTTAACTGTTCCATTGGTGCATTATACCACATATGGCATGATATACCATAGATTTTGGCGATTTATACCAATCAGGGGAGGGGCTGAACCTAAAATAATTGGCACGGTCCGTGCATATAAGAGGTAGAAACGAGGCTGAGAAGCAGCATAGGAGGAAATAGAGATGGGAGTATTTACCCGATTTAAGGACATTGTAGGAGCAAATATCAATTCACTGCTTGATAAAGCAGAGAATCCCGAGAAGATGATCAAGATGATGATGCAGGAGATGGAGGATACGCTTATAGAGCTGAAGTCTGCCTGTGCGGAGAAGATGGCGGCGAAGGCGAAGAGCCAGCGTCAGTTTGAGGAGCTGGAGAGCCGGATCAATCGGTGGCAGCAGCGGGCAGTGCTGGCAGTTGAGCGTGGTCGAGATGACCTTGCCCGGGAAGCGCTGCTGGAGAAACGCAAGAGTGAAGCGGACCGGGATGTGCTTGACGGAGATCTGAAGCAGTATGATACACTGATCACCGAATGCAGGCAGAACATCCTGCAGATTGAGGAGAAGCTGCAGACAGTGAGACAGAAGCACAAGCTGTTGATCCAGCGGGGATTCCATGCGAAGGAGCAGATGAAGGCAAAGCAGACGATCTCCCAGGCTGATGACCTGCGGGCCTATCAGCGATTCAGTGAACTAGAGAACCGCATAGAGCGCATGGAAGCGGATGTAGAGCTTGCAGACTTCGGGGTAAAGAGCACCCTGGAGGATGAGTTTCACCGGATGGAGGCATCTGGGGTGGTGGATGAGGAGCTTGAGCAGCTCAAGCAGTCCCTGTCATCAACCAAGGGCACACAAGAACAACCTAAGAAGAAGTAAGTTATGAT
>SKJE01000148.1 GCA_007116075.1 Spirochaetia bacterium | reverse complement strand
CCCCCTCAAGAAATAAGGACGGAGTCGTAACGGCCGCAGGTATTACCTACGTAGCACTTTTCTATACGCTGAAGGTGCAGAGTGTGTGGTCGTTTTCGGCTTCGTTCATATCAAACAACATGAACTCCCAGACTCTTTTTCTACATAGAGTCTCATATATTATAATACACCTAATGTAACACGAAGCAACATAAAAACTCTTTGATTTTCAACAAAATGCTCTGTATGACTTCATCCACGGCGGGAGCCCATGGATAGGTCCCTTTGTGTCACCTTGACCAAAGAAAACCTCAATGATAGGTTATCAGATACCACAGCAGCTGCCATAGTGAGCGCTTGCGTTGATGATCAATAAGGGAGGATATACCTTGAAGATCCTTATAATCGGCTCAGGAGCAAAGGAACACGCCCTTGCCTGGATGTTTTCCAAAAGCCGCAGGATATCCGGTCTGTATGTTGCACCGGGAAATGCCGGAACCGATGCCTTGGGAACAAACCTTTCCCACATCGACCCGTCGGATGCTCAGGCAATACTTAAAGCCTGTGAAACACACCAAATTGATTATGTATTTGCCGGAACTGAGACTCCCCTTGCCGCCGGAGTGACCGATGTGGTCAAGGAAGCCGGGTACCCAGTCTTTGGCGCACCGAAGTCTTCCCAGCGACTTGAGAGC
Organism: Spirochaetia bacterium; assembly: GCA_007116075.1. Lineage (GTDB taxonomy): Bacteria > Spirochaetota > Spirochaetia > PWKH01 > PWKH01 > PWKH01. Next base: position 10,003 of record SKJE01000148.1, on the reverse strand, counting down.
GACCGTGGATTTGCCCGTTCCTTTATGGCCCGTCATGACATTCCCCACAATTCCTACTTCATCTGCAGTACCCTGGAGGAAGCTGAAGCGTATATTGACTCCCAGGGGGGAAACCGGCTGGTAATCAAACGTAACGGTCTTGCAACCAGCAGGGAGATGATAGACTGCAAGGACAAAGATTGCCTGCTTAACTTTGCCCGGGAACAACTCAAGATTGATCCTATCATCATTGAGGATCACTTGAAGGGACTTCCGATCACACTGACGGTCCTTATTGACGGGGAGAACTACCTGATCCTGCCCAACTGCAGCGAGTACACCAAGAGTGAGGAGAACGAACGTGGGCAGCCAACCGGCGGAATGGGTGCTATCTGTCCTGTGCCAATTCTGAACCAGGCTATGCATGAATCAATTATCTCAAGAATTGTGGAACCGACCCTGAAGGGAATGCAGGAAGAAGGACTCTCCTACCAGGGAGTGCTCCTGTTCAGCCTGATCCTTCATGATGAAACTGCTACTGTTGTGGATTATCATGTGCGTTTTAATGATCCTGCTACCCAGGCTCTTCTGCCTCTGATCAAATCAGATTTCATGGACATCCTCCAAGCACTGCACAACCACTCAATTGCTTCATTCCCGCTGGAGGTGTCAGAGAAGTCTTCCGTAGCAGTAGTCTTAGCCAGCAGCGGTTACCCCTCTCACCCCGAGGCAGGGAAAACTGTTACCTCCCTGCCCTACATGGGCAAGCCGGAACAGATGCTCTTCTATGGTGCGGTTGATCGGAATGAGCAAGTTCTGCTGACTACCGGAGGACGATGCTTCACTGCCGTAGGACTGGGTACCAACATCCAGGAGGCCAATGAGCGGGCATATGCTTTGGTTCCGGAGATAGATTTCGAGGGGAAGTGGTTCAGAAATGATATTGGAAATAAGTTCTTTGAATAGGTCCTAACGCCACTGCTGCTGGCGTCTCACCTCATAGAGCAGGATACCGGCGGCAACAGATACGTTCAGTGAATCTATATGCCCTCTGCAGGGGATGGTGATTGTGAAATCGCTTGCCTCCCCTGCCAGTCGGCTGACTCCCTTGCCCTCAGCTCCAAGGACGAGGGCAACCTTACCGGTAAGGTTAGCCTCTCCGGCAGGAGTTCCTCCCAGATCAGCAGCATATACCCAGAACTCTTCACTCTGTACCGTACGGATAGCCTGTACCAGGTTTCCTACAGTTATAACCGGCACATGCCGGGCTGCCCCGGAGGAGACCTTCATGACGGTCTCATTGACCTGAGCACTTCGCCTGCCGGGCAGGATTACCGCATCAGCCTGGAACTGGTCCGCACTGCGGATTACAGCACCAAGGTTATGGGGATCGGTAATGCCGTCCAGGAAGAGCAGCAATGCGTCGGGTTTATCGGTAAGCAGATTCAGGCACTCCTTCAGAGACCTGTATGATGAAGTATCATCCTGCTGTGAAAGCAGGACTATTCCCCGATGATCTCCGTAAGCATCCATTTCTGAGGTATCAACTTTTTGAACAGGTATTCCCTTGGACTCGGCTTGTTCAGCCAGCTTAAAGGCACGAGATCCCGCTTTTCGGGAAAGCAGGACCCGAGCTCCCTTCTTTGGAGATTCGAGGTATGCAGCTATGGCATGAAAACCAATAATTGACCGTTCCATCAGATTTCCGAAAGATGAATCGGCCTGGGATGCTTCTCTTCACCGAGCACATCCGAAAGCTCCTTCATGAGGGCCTTTGCCTTTGAGGAGAGTTTCTTCGGCGTATCAACCCGCAGCTTTATATACATATCGCCACGCTTACCCGAGTCATGCACATAGGGCACTCCCCTGCCTTTGAGACGCAGCATCTTCCCGTTCTGTACTCCCGATGGAACCTTTACCTTCACCCGGTCACCGTCGATGGTTTCGACGGATATCTCACCGCCCAGGGCAGCAAGGGTTATCGATATAGGGATCATGCAGTAGAGGTCATTCCCATTTCGTTCAAAGTAGGAATGTGGACGGACAGTAACATAAACCAGCAAGTCCCCGGGGGGACCCCCATTGGGTCCAGCCTCCCCCTGTCCGGGGATACTGATGCGTTTTCCTGACTCAATACCAGCGGGTATTTTCACCTTCAGTTTCTGCCGTTTTTTCAGTACTCCATGGCCGCGACAGCTCTCACAAGGGTGTTCCACCATAGAGCCCTCACCACCGCAAGTGGGACAAGTTGAGGCAATAGAAAAGAAGCCGGAGCTCCTGCGAACCTGTCCACTTCCTCCGCAGGAGGTACATGCTTTCCGCCCTGAACCTGCTGAGGCACCCGTACCCCCGCAGGTGTCACAGGCGACACTCCTGGTATAGGAAACGTCAACCTTGGTTCCGAAGACAGCTTCCTTAAACTCAATCTCTACATTATACTGGAGACTGGAACCTCGAAAAGGACCACGGGCCCCGCCGGATGAACGGGAACCGCCGCCTCCAAAAAAGGAATCAAATATACTGCTGAATCCTCCAGCGTCGTTTCCAAAAATATCGCTGAAGTCGCGGAATACCGATGAGTAGTCGTGCTGCCCACCGTTCATCCCCTCCACACCGGCAAATCCGTATTGATCGTAAGCCTGTCGCTTCTTTTCATCACTGAGCACCTCATAGGCCTCAGTGGCTTCCTTGAAGCGGGTTTCCGCCTCCTTGTTATCCGGATTCCGGTCCGGATGGTTTGCCACAGCAAGCTTCCGGTACGCCTTCTTGATTTCATCTTTGGAGGTGTCCTTGGACACCCCCAGGATTTCATAATAGTCTCTTTTCGCCAAAGCTCACACCTTCTTTCAGCAGTACAATTTCTGTCTTATTTCTCGTCGTCATCTACAACTTCGTAGTCCGCATCCTCCACATTGTCATCGGATGTAGCTCCGGCATCCTGTGCAGCATCCCCGCCGGGGTCGCCACCGGTCTCCTGCTGGGCTGCAGACTGCTTATACACTTCCTCAGCAAGTTTGTAGGAAGCCTGTTTAAGGGCCTCAACCTTGGCCTTAATCGCCTCTATGTCATTACTCTCAAGAGCCTGTTTCACATCACTTATACCCTGTTCGATGGCTGCCCTATCGCTCTCACTGATCTTGTCACCGTAATCCTTCAGGGACTTCTCAGTAGAGTAAACAAGTGAATCTGCTTCATTGCGGGTCTCAATGAGCTCCCGTTCTTTACGGTCCTCTTCAGCATGCAGCTCTGCATCCTTCACCATGTTGTTAATCTCATCTTCAGAAAGCCCTGAGGATGATTCAATACGTATCTTCTGTTCCTTACCGGTACCGAGATCCTTTGCCGATACGTGAACGATTCCATTTGCGTCAATATCGAAGGTGACCTCAATCTGGGGAACCCCTCGAGGTGCCGGCGGAATTCCCACCAGGTCAAACTTGCCGAGGGTCCTGTTTTGAGAAGCCATCTGCCTCTCACCCTGCATAACATGGATAGAAACAGCAGTCTGGTTGTCTGCCGCGGTGGAAAAAATCTGGCTCTTCCGGGTCGGGATAGTCGTATTCCGTTCAATCAGCTTCGTAAACACTCCACCCAGAGTCTCAATACCCAAGGAGAGAGGAGTTACGTCCAGCAGCAGCACATCATTCACGTCGCCGCCGAGGATTCCTCCCTGAATGGCCGCACCCATGGCGACAACCTCATCAGGATTCACGGTCTTGTTGGGTTCCCGCTTGAATACCCGCTTCACCAGTGCCTGGACGGCGGGAATTCTAATTGATCCTCCCACCAGGATCACCTGATCTATATCTTCAGCAGTGAGACCGGCATCTTTGAGAGCCTTTTCGCAGGGACCTTTTGTACGCTCCACCAGCTCCTCAATCATCTGCTCAAATTTAGCCCTTGTGAGGTTATACTGGAGGTGCTTTGGACCACTGGCATCTGCCGTAATAAAGGGCAGATTGATATCTGTGGACTGACCACTGGATAGTTCGATCTTCGCCTTTTCGGCCGCTTCCCTCAGTCTCTGGAGGGCCATCCGGTCCTGGGATAGATCAATCCCGGAATCCTGTTTGAAGGATGTAATCAGCCAGTCAATGATACGATGGTCGAAGTTGTCCCCTCCCAGGTGGGTATCACCATTGGTGGATTTTACTTCAAATACACCGTCGCCCAGTTCAAGAATTGATATATCGAAGGTACCGCCGCCGAGATCGTAGACAGCAATTTTCTCTTCCTTCGCATTGTCTTTTCCAAAACCGTAGGACAGGGAGGCTGCGGTGGGTTCGTTGACAATCCGCTTCACATTGAGCCCGGCAATCCGTCCCGCATCCTTGGTAGCCTGCCGCTGGGCGTCATTAAAATACGCAGGTACGGTAATAACTGCATCGGTGACCTTCTCTCCAAGATAGTCCTCAGCGGTCTGCTTCATCTTTTGCAGCACCGCAGCTGAAATTTCCTGGGGAGAAAACTGCTTATCCTGGGCAGCTACTTTTACCTCTCCATCGGAACCGTCTATTATCTTATAGGGGACCATGGAAATTTCCGAGGGTACTTCACCATATCGGCGACCCATAAACCGCTTGATTGAATAAATTGTATTCTCAGGGTTAGTGATCATCTGGTTCTTAGCCGGCTGGCCCACCAGACGTTCCCCCTTGGAGGTAAAACCAACAATAGATGGAGTCGTTCGCTGCCCCTCCGCATTGAGTATTACTACCGGTTCTCCGCCTTCCATTACTGCAACACAGGAATTTGTCGTTCCCAGGTCAATTCCAATTATTTTTCCCATTTATCTCACTCCTTCACTCTTAAATACTGATTCGTCACACTACCTATGCTTCACTCTTGGCAGGAACCGCCACCTTCACCTTTGCATGGCGAAGCACCCGGTCCTGATAGTAGTATCCCTTCTGAAAATCCTCTATAACGGTCTGGGTGTCATGCTGGTCGCTCTCAATCATCATAAGCGCTTCATGCTCCTGGGGATCAAACTCCTGGTTCAGACTCTCCATGCGTATCAGTCCCCATTTTTTTTCCAGCATGCTGACAAACTGTTTTTCTATCAGCTTCACCCCCTCGAGGAAACTGTCAAAGTCACGAGAATCCTCAGCTGACCCAATAGCCCGTTCGAAGTCGTCAATTACCGGCAGCAGATCCTGCAGGAGGTCCTTATTGGCAAATCGAATTGCATCCTCCTTGTCACGGATCATCCGCTTCCGGTAGTTGTCCAGGTCCGCCTGCTTGCGTAAATAGGCGTCCTTCAGACCTACTGCCTCATCCTCCAGGATTGCAATTTTATTAAGCAGATCCTGCATGTCCTGATCCTGGTCCTCAAGCTGTCCTTCAACAGTCTCAACGAACTCCTGTTCAGCTGACTTCTGTACGTCTTCTTCTGAATGCTCTTGTTTCTTTTCCTGATCCATATGTCATTACATCCGTTTCTTGTTGTATTCACATAGCAGACCACCCCTATTAGTCAAAGGGTGGAGATACTCTGCAGTTGTGATGTTCACTTCAAAGGTACTAAGACCTGAGAATGAGCGTCAAGTACTTTCCTTGGGGAAGATTGTTTTTCTTAGTTCTCATCAGCAAACCGAAGTATTTCCAGCAGCAGTTCCACCTCACCCCGGGAAATTCCCATCTGCTGAGCAATCTCCTGAGGTGTCAAACCCTTTTCTCTCAGTGATCTCACCACGTCTTTTTTTTGGGAGGAACCTTCTGGTTCGTTCGTATCATCACTATCTATACTGGTTTCCGCCTGATCATCCTCATAGCTGAAGAGGTCCGGCAGATCATCTTCAATGTCAATTTCATTGAATACCTGCTGTTCTTCCTTCAGCACCGGTGTCTCGACCGATTCAGGTTCAGGTTCAGGCGGCACAAACACCGGTTGTCTGGATGCCTCCTGATGGGCATCGGCGATCACCTGTTCAAGTTCATTCCGAGCTTGCCGGGCCTCATCAACACGCTGGGCCAGCTCACCCTGCATCTCTTCGAGCCGATGTTCAGACTCTTCAATCTCTCGACTGCCCTGGGATACAGACTGGATACGCCGTTCAGCCTTCTCAGTCAGCACCGAGAGGTCCTTCAAGATCTTATGATAATGGGTCAGTTGAGCCTGGAGCTTCATCAGGTCATCACTGTGCTCATCAATCTCCTGAAGCAGTGATTCTACCCGCTTGAGCATCTCCCTGGTACTGGTCTCCTTGGCCTGAATTGACTGTTCAAGATCCTGAAGAGATTCCCGGCGTTCGTTTATGGTCTTTTCGAGATAGGCAGCCTGTTTTTCAATATATTTCCGGGCCTTGTGAATCTTGCGATCCTTCTGGTCGAGAAGCCGAAAGGTAAGGAAAAAGGTCATAACCACCAGAAATACAATAATATCTCCGGGCTGGATTATCATAGGTAACTCCCTTCACATAGCACTATATTATTGTCCCCCAGATAGGGGCACTTGTCAATCATGAGCCTAAGCCCTGCTGCAGCCGTGCAACCTCACCCGGCAGATCCTTATAGGAACTGAACATGATATCCGGAAGCTGGTCCGGGGCAAAGGATTTGACCGCCCTATCTGGTGATGAAGTATAGAGGGCTGTATGCATACCTGCTTCACGGGCTCCCAGGATATCTTTGGTGATACTGTTGCCAACATAGAGCACTTCCCGGGGTGTGCATCCCAATTCATCAGCCAAGGTTATAAAGGGCATTCGGGAAGGCTTCAGGTATCCCACATCCTCGGCAGAAAAGGAGAGCAGAAACAGATCCTCCAGACCGAGCTCTGAGAGCTTATTGCCTACAGGAAAGTCTGACATGGCCGCCAGCAAAAACCCATCCTGCTTCAGCTGCTCCAGCGCACTCCTGACCGCATTGAAGGGTTTCATACCGACAAACAGTCGGTCCCAGTGGCGATAGAGCCGGTCCTGGAGCCGCTGCTGCATCTGCCCGATATGTTCATCATTGACTGTTTTTCCAAGAACCTGGAGAACTCGTCTTGCCTGCTCCCGGTGCAGTGGGGGCTCATAGAAGTCATATTCCCTAATATCCCTGCGGGCTCGGGCAAAACCCCAGCAGATAAGAGGAGAGCGCAGCACCAGGGGAATATGCCGAAGCATGAAGCGTCTTTCCTGGTAGAGAGTTCCGTCGATATCGAAGGCAACCGCTTTGATGAACATACTACTCCCGCCTTTTTCGCTCCCGCAGCTCCAATGAGATTGGCACATGCTCAAATCCGAGCTCCCGACGGATATTGTTGGTCAGATACCCAATATAGTCCCGGGGAAACCGTTCTTTCCTGTTCACAAAGAACACAAACTGGATCGGGTTGCTCCGTACCTGGGTAGCGTAGAATATCTTGAAGCGCCCCCGGGTATCTCTGGGGGGTTCATTACGTTCCATCCACTTGTTTAATGAAGCATTGAGCTGGGAAGTGTCCACCCTGCGGTTCAGCTGGTCATAGATCATGTCGACATGCTTCATGAGCTCTTCAACCCCGGTTCCCCTCTGGGCGGAAATTGGCAGAATCGGAGCGAAGGAAAGCACGGGGAAAAGAAAGCCCATCCGGTCCCGGACCGAACGAAGCTGGTTCGGGAGCTGTCCCATAAGATCCCATTTATTCAGCACCAGGATAATACCCTTTCCCTTTCTGGTTACCAGAGAAGCTATCTTTTTATCCTGTTCCGCCAGACCTTCGACAGCATCAATGATCAGCAGGACGATATCGGCCTGGTTTATTGAACTGATAGCCCGGTTTACCGAGTAGTACTCCACATGCTCATCGACCTTCTTCTTTTTCCTGATTCCAGCGGTATCTAATAGGCGGTAGGTTCTTCCTTCCTTGCCGGTGAACACACCAGAGATAACATCCCTAGTTGTGCCGGGGATATCACTGATAATTGAAATCTCCCGTCCCAGAAGCCGGTTCACCAGGGTTGATTTACCGGTATTGGGCTTGCCCATCACGGCTATCCGAAGTGTAGTATCTTGCTCAGGAACAACCCCGCTGTACTGGGAGAAATCAATCTTAGCCGCCAGGGCATCTTCCAGCTCCTCAATCCCCCTGCCGTGTTCAGCAGAAAGCGGGAGAATCGTTGAAAACCCGTACCGATACACATCCCAGATAAGACGCTGGTGATTCTCATGGTCTACCTTGTTGACCCCGACCACAAGGCGGTCGGAGAACGGCCGAACCCACTCGATAAGCGTCTCATCCTCGGGAGTGATCTCATGAACTTCCAGCAGCAGCAGAATTACGTCAGCCCGCTCTAATAGCGCCTTACTTTTTTCAGTGACCTGGTCGTCAAATCCCTGCCCGGCCAGAGTAACTCCGCCGGAATCCACCAGCAGTACGGTATGACCCTTCAATTCGTAGGGCTCCTCAATGAGATCCCTGGTCACCCCCGGAGTCGGGTCAGTTATGGCCCGCCTGCGCCGGATAAGCCGGTTAAAGAGTGTCGATTTCCCTACATTCGGTCTGCCTACAATGGCTATAACCGGAAGAGATTTGTCAATATTGAAACAATTTAAATCGCTCATTCATCCATTTCCTTACATAGGTGTTGATTTCCCGGTATGAGTCCATTTCCATGATATCGTCCACCAGTTCCTGTGCTTCATGGAGGGTTACTGAACGGATAATCCGTTTTACCTCCAGCAGGCTGGCGGGACTCATGCTAAACTCATTCAGGCCCATACCCAGCAGCAGTACCGTAGAGAGGGGGTCCCCCGCCATCTCACCGCACATGCCTACAGGAATGTGTGCTCGGTGACCGGATTCAATAATCATCCTTATTAACCGAAGCACACCCGGATGAAAGGGCTGATACAGATATGCAATCTTCTCATTACCGCGGTCTACCGCGATAGTATACTGGATTAAGTCATTTGTGCCTATAGAAAAGAAGTCCACCTTCCTGGCAATATGGTCGGAGATCAGTGCCGCCGCAGGCACCTCAATCATAGATCCCACCTCTATTGTCTCATCGAAGGGAATCTGCTCATCCCGGAGATCCTGCTTCACTCCATCGAGTACCTTCAGGACATCCTTAAGCTCCTCAACCCCGCTGATCATAGGAAACATGATACGCAGTTTTCCATGCATCGATGCACGCAGCATCGCCCTGAGCTGGGTACGGAAAATATCCTTACGTGAAAGGCAGAAGCGGACAGCCCTCCAACCGAGGATGGGATTCTCTTCGTCAAAGCCCTCAAGCTCCGGAATCACCTTGTCACCCCCGACATCTATGGTACGGATAGTCACCGGCCGGTCAGGTCCCATTCCCTTGAGCACCCGTGCGTAGGCTTCGTACTGCTCCTCTTCATTGGCTATTTCACCAGGTTTAAGAAAGAGAAACTCCGACCGATAGAGTCCTACCCCTTCGGCACCATGAACCAGGGCTGACTCGACCTCCTCGGGAATCTCAAGGTTTGCCCGGAGCACCACCTGGTGTCCGTCCTTTGTGCAGGCTGGCAGATCATTAAGCTCCAGCAGCTTCCGTTCATGACTCTCCCACTTTGAGAGGTTGCTCACATATTGTTTAATGGTAGATTCGTCGGGACGGATAATCACTTTACCGTGATTTCCGTCGACGATCATCATATCGCCGCTTTTCACCATGCTGGTAATATTACCCAGACCCAGCACAGCAGGGATTTCAAAGGAGCGGGCCAGGATAGCCGTATGAGAGGTCTTTCCACCTCCGTCCAGGGCAATTCCCTTCACGTAGGTTTTATCCAGCGAGAGGACCTCAGAAGGTAAGAGACTATTAGAAACCAGGATCACCTGGTGCTGTATGTCATGAAGATGTGTTCGTTCCAGGTACATCAGATGATGGAGAACCCTGCTGAATACATCATAGAAGTCCATCAACCGCTCTTTCAGATATTCATCACCGCTCACCTTCAAAGGTTCGGTCATCCTGCTGATCACCTGTTCCAGAGCACGTTCTGCATTAATCAGGTTCTTTTCAATCTCCGAGAGCACCTGGTTTAAATCGGGATCCTCAAGGATCATGAGATGGGTTTCAAT
>SKJE01000158.1 GCA_007116075.1 Spirochaetia bacterium | reverse complement strand
CTTGAATACCCAGGGACCTGCTAAGGTTACCCAGAAACCCATTACAAAGTACCGGAGGAACGTTAGGATAGACAACAGTACTTGCTGGTCGTCTTCAATGCCAGGCAGGGTGATAAAAAGTGTCTTGGTTACTACCCTGAGTCCGAAAAGCACACCCAATCCAATCACCGCTTTTATGACCTGTTTCGGCCAGGGAGCAGATTCGGTAAAACCCACCTTCTGTATCTCCAATCGGTATCCCCAAAGGGCAGCCAGGATATAACCAAGAACCGTAGGTGCTAATCCAAATGACTGGTTCAGGTACAGCAGCAGTACAACAGCACCAGTGAAAGTATAGTACTGTCTGTTGTCAAGATTGTGTGTGTACCTTCGATGGAGAAACTCAAATCCTGCAAGGATGAGCAGTCCGATCAGAACACCGGCGATTATGTCAAGCGGATAGTGGACCCCAAGGTATACCCTTGAAAAGGCGACGAGAACAATGAGCACTACGGCTATCACATAGGACCATTTTTGGTGAAGCTCCCGGGCAAGATATCCCCAGAAGGTGGTATTTCCCTGGGCGTGACCGCTGGGAAAGGAAAACCCATCCTCTTCTATAAGTCTGATGCCGATGTCGGGACGTTCGGTCATATAGTTGTATTTGATGGCAGTGTTGAGGTAGATGGATGTCACAAAAATGAGAGAAAAACGTATGCCGAAGTGCTTGTTCCAGAGCCAGTAGAGCAGGGGAATCACGATCATGTAATATTCCTGGTCTCCCAGAAGTGTTATCCAGCGAAAAAACCCCACCACAACGGGCGGAGAAAACTGCTGCACCCAGATTATAAAGGAAAGATCTGTCATGGCGGTAACCCCTTTTACCGTTTTTTTGATCATATGTCCGTTACATACAGCTGTCAACATCTATTCTGTACAATAATAAAGATGAACGTCAATTTCATGTTTATATAAATGGGTGTATAGTACTTCGGATTTTGCTGCTCATTACATCTGCCAGGATGCTGATACCCCGCTGTATGTCCTCTGGTCTGCATGCAGCGATACTGATGCGAATTGCGTGGTCATGGAAATGACTGCCTGCACGAAACACCTCTCCAGGAGTGATGATCACTCCTTTCAGGGCTGCCTGCTGGTATACTCGCCGGGCACTCATGGTTTCAGGCAGTGTAATCCATAGGTGAAGCCCCCCTCCGGGAGGACTAAAGGTACATCCCAGGCGGGTCAGCTGGTTCAGAGCGGTGCAGCATGCATCATAACGCTCTCCATACTGGGTGATCATGACCTGTAGATGATCTTCCCAGCTCCTGCTTCTCAAATAGTGCTCAAAAGCTCTCTGGATAAGTCCTGATGAGGCGATGTCGCTCAAGTGCTTCGCCTGAAGCATCTGACGGCTGATAGCTCCGGGAGGCACAAGGAACCCGATACGCAGACCCGGCATAAGTATTTTCGAAAAGCTTTTAATATAGATAACCCTTCCGTCCAGGGGATCCTCAAGGGATTTCATGACAGCAACGGGTTCCTTCTGATCATAACGAAGATCGGAAGCGTAATCGTCTTCAATAATGTAGCTCCCGAAGCTCCGGGCAGCCTGGAGAATCTCTCTCCGTTCATCCAGGGAGAAACTTCTTGCGGTGGGGTTTTGGTAATCGCTCATACAGTAGATCAGTTTTGGACGATAAGCACTGCATGCCCTGCGGACAGAATCACCGGTGAGCTGCTTCACCGTAATTATCTTAGCCCCTCTGGATGAAAAAACTGCTATAGCTCCGGAGTAGGTGGGGTCTTCTACCAGTACAGCATCACCAGGCTGCACAAGTGCTTTTGCGGCAATATCGATTCCCTGCTGAGCACCGGATATCACCTGGATGTCTGATCCGGAAGATTGGACTCCATATCGTTTTCTTAATAGTTCAGATGCTGTTTCCCGAAGCTGGTAGTATCCTCCGCTCTCATCATAGGAAAATGCATCCCCGCTGTCCCTCTCAAGAACCGCATTCAGGGACGCAGTGAAGGCAGAGACTGGGAACAGATCTGTTGAGGGCGTTGATGTGGCAAGGTTAAGTGCTTCCGGTGGGATTACCACGTCAGGATCTCCCATCAGTTCAATATCTTCATTGCGGTAGAGTTCATCTTGCAGGGTAGTGTTGTTAGCAGGTGAACCGTGACGACCTACGTAAACCCCGCTGCCCCGTCGGGTGTGGATCAGTTGACGATCCTTGAGTTCCTCATAGGCTTTCACGACGGTAACCGAGTTTACAGACAATGCATCTGCCAGGGTGCGGATTGGTGGAAGGACGGCTCCTCGAGGAAGAGTGTTATCAGCAATACCTTCGGCAATATACTGGGCTATTTGAAGGTATTTCGGAGAGTCTCGTTTAAACTGTATCGATACAAATTGATTAATGGTAACTTGTTTGTGCTCTTTCATTGACATATATCCTGCACCTCACCTAAAATATGAACGTACATAATATATGTATACACAATTGTATCGATACAGTAAAGGAGCATATCATGAGTATATCACACATTGATAATTTTTCAGGCGGAGTGATCATGGATGTTGTGACCCCTGAACAAGCAAAGATCGCCGAGGCTGCCGGAGCAGCGGCAGTGATGGCGCTGGAACGGGTGCCCTCTGAAATACGGAAAGACGGGGGAGTTGCCCGCATGTCCGATCCTGGATTGATCACATTGATCCAGCAGGCGGTATCTATCCCGGTAATGGCAAAGGTTCGCATTGGGCATATTATCGAGGCACGTATTCTGGAAGCACTGGAAATCGACTATATTGACGAAAGTGAGGTCCTTACACCTGCGGACGAGCAGCATCATATATACAAGCATGATTTTTCAGTTCCCTTTGTATGCGGAGCGAGAAATCTGGGAGAAGCACTCAGGCGTATTGGTGAAGGTGCTGCCATGATCAGGACCAAGGGAGAAGCAGGGACTGGAAATATAGTAGAGGCAATGCGGCACCAGCGGCAGATCACCGAAGAGATTAGAATGATCAGTTCCTGTTCACTGGAAGAATTAATGAGTGTCTCAAAGAAGCTTCAGGCCCCCTACGATTTAGTCTGCAGAACAGCAGCATTGGGAAAGCTTCCTGTACCGAATCTCGCCGCAGGCGGTATCGCTACTCCAGCAGATGCAGCCCTTATGATGCATATCGGATGCGACGGGGTGTTTGTTGGTTCCGGTATTTTTACATCAGAGCATCCTGACAGGCGTGCTAAGGCCATTGTAGAAGCGGTTGCGAATTATAAAGATTATCATAAACTTGCCCTGATTTCCTCCGGACTAGGTGCCGCCATGACAGGGAGCGAGATCAGTTCGATTCCTGATGCACAGCGTTACGCAAGCAGAGGCTGGTAGTACTATTCCCCGAAATGACCAGAATATGTTATATTCTTTTGATATGAAGAGGAATGTCGAGCAGATACAGCAGCGTATTCACGATGCAGCACTTCGGTGCGGAAGGGACCCTGAAGATATCACCCTCATGGCAGTGACCAAGACCAGAAGCCTTAATGAGATCAGCCAGGTGCTTGCCTGTGGAATCGGGCTCATTGGTGAAAACCGCGTGCAGGAGCTCCAGGAAAAGGCCCCTTTTCTTGATACGGTGAGGATTCACTGCATTGGACCGCTCCAGTCAAACAAGGTGAAGGCAGCAGTGCGGTATGCAGACTGCATCCAGACGGTAAGCCGTGAAAAGATCATCAGGCTCATACAGCGCCATGCCCAGGACCAGTCAAAAATGATGGACGTGATGATTGAGTTCAACACGTCCCAGGAAGCGCAGAAACATGGGCTGACTTCCCGGGACGATCTATTGAGCCTTGTTGAACTGATAGGTACCATGGATCACCTTCGCCTGACGGGACTCATGACCATGGGTCCCCTGGGGGGAGGCGAGAGTGATATCAGGAGATCCTTTTCCCGGCTCTTTGAGCTCCGGGAGAACGTATACCAGCGGTTTCCCGAGCTCTCGGGAAACATGCTGCTCTCCATGGGAATGAGTGGAGATTTTGAAATAGCTGTTGAGGAAGGATCGGACATGCTCAGGGTTGGAAGTGCCCTCTTCGCACAGGAGCAGTCATGAGAACAGTTGCAGCTGTGACACTTGTTTTATTGCTGCTCTCACCAATGACAGCAGTCTCCGACCAGCTGCTCTATGAGCCCTATGACCCTCTTGAGTTTCCCCAATGGTCTCACGATCTCAGGAGGGGGAGCATCATCTTCCTCGGATCCACCCCAATCACCTTCGGCGTTACTTCTTTGGTGCTTCCCCTCATGTATCAGGGAGAGGTTCCGGGAAGCACCCGCTTGATCACCGCACTCTCTCTATCCGCCGGCATCGCAGCCCTTGACTGGCTCCTCGGGAGAATAGGCGAATGAACCCTCCCTGTACACATGTACATACCGTCCCTGAGATCGAAACTCCATTGCGGATAGACAGCTTTCTCTGCGATTATCTAGGTATCATGAGCAGAAGTCAGCTTGCCCGTCGGCAAGCACGTTTTTTTATAGGGGATCGGGAAGTTAAGGCATCCCGAAAGGTTCGCCCCGGGGACGTGGTGAGCATGAGCTGTATGGATGTCCCGGAGACGGAACTTATCCCGGAAGCGATGGATCTGGATATTATCTTCGAGGATCAACGGATCCTTGCGGTCAATAAACGCGCTGGGGTTGTGGTGCATCCCGGGGCCGGGAACTTCGAGGGAACCCTTATTCACGGTGTACTGCATCACTGCAATGAACTGATCAGCAGATTTCCCCAGGACACTTTACGTCCCGGTATTGTTCACCGCCTTGATAAAGATACCTCCGGGGTCATCATATTCGCAAAGGATGTCGGGGCCCATGAGCATCTAGCCCGACAGTTCCACGATCGAAAAACTGCAAAAACCTATATAGCGGTGGTTCGTGGAGTGATGACTCACCAGAAGGGCAGTGTCATAGACCGGATCGTGCGGGATCCGAGGAACCGGAAGCGATTTATGTCAGTTGAAGATGAATCCGGTCGGGGACGGAGGGCGGAAACAACCTATCGGGTGCTGCGACAGCTGCATGAAGCGGCCCTGGTCCAGCTGCGTCCCGTGACAGGCCGGACCCATCAGCTTCGGGTGCATATGAAATCACTGGGCAACCCGATTATCTTCGATCCGATATATGGGACAAAGGGAGAGCAGCATCTGCTGCTCCACGCGTTTTCAATTCAATTTACCCACCCGGATGGAAACAAGATGCTGCTTCGAGCACCCCTGCCGGATCGATTCAAGCAATACATCAGGTGCTGCGGTGGCGCAGGGCCATCAGGAGTTCAGGGTTAAACATCTTTTCGGCACGCAGTGTTGTGGGCGGTCCATGGCCAGGGAAGACCAGACACGTCTCATCTAGTACCAGCAGTTTATCCAGGATGGAGCGCAGCAGCAGTGCCTTTGACAGTTCGCTGTCGGTGGTACCAATCTTACCTGCCATAAGTGCATCTCCGGTGAACAGAGCCTTACCAATGCGGTATACCAGGGAGTCCGAGGAATGGCCGGGAACATGGATTGCCTCCACTTCTAAGGATCCGAGGGTAATCGTCTCCCCCTCGGAAATGGTATGTACCGGCAGTTCCAGCACGGACATGTTATTCGCATACACCTGGGCATCATAGATTCTCAGCAGGGTACCCACTCCTCCCACATGGGCGATATGACGATGAGTAAGCAGTACTGTACGGATGTAGAATCCGTTATCCTCTATGAGCTTCAAAAGATCAATATCCATCACCCCAGGATCAATGATGAGAGCATCTCCACCATGGTCAGGGCCGATGACATAACTGTTAGAGAATCCTGTAACGGAAAAGTGAAAAAATATTTTCATGTTAATCCCTGCTGAAAACTGCTTCTTCGTAGTTTGAGTACTTGAAACTTACATTGCTGCGCTTGGTTTCATAGAAATCTACTTTTTTCAGGTTGCAGTCCTGGAAAGAAACGTTATCGAGTTGGGCTTGGGTAAAGCATGAGTAGTACAGGTCTGAATCATTGAAATTTACATCTCTAGCTCCGATACCTAAAAAATTGGTATGGTATATATCTGATCCTTCGAAGGTGCATTGCTCAAATTCACTTCCTGCAAATACGGCGTACTTGACAGTCAAGCCTTCAAAGGTGCAGTTAATGAAACGGGAGAACACAAAGTAGGTGAGTTGAAGAAAAGAAGATGAGAAATTGCAGTTGATAAAAATATTTCGTGATAGACTGCAGGCATAGAGTCGGCTGTTGGAGAAATCTTCGTCTTCAAATTGAGTGCCCGTCAGGATAACTGATCCCACCGGCTGACCGGAAGATATCTGTTTAGTCACAGAGGCGACAATCCCCTCTGACTGTTCAGTATGGGCAAGGCAATGGGGTGATCCTGTTACTGCCAGATGGGTGCATCCTTCGGATACACAGGTATTAAATGAAAACATAGTGATATAACCTATCAGAATTGTGAATGTTGTCAATACGTCCAATTCATTATAGAGTAGGATCCCAGGAGTGTAACTGAAACAGGTGGAAGGAACAATCATAAAAGGCATCAATAATATCTACACAGTACTCATCGATGACGGATCTCAGCGGCTGTGCAGGATCAAGGGAAAAGTGCTCCGGGACATCGAGGATGATAAAAGTCCCTTAGTTCCGGCAGATCGTGTAACTATCCAGCCGGAATCCGACGGTCAGGGTATGATCGTCGCTCGTATGGAGCGTGACAATCAGTTCAGACGGTACAACCTGAAGCGGCGAATGGTACAGACTGTGTTTGCAAATGTGGATCAGCTTCTCTGCCTTGTTTCGGTGGGAGAACCCACATTCAGGCCGGGGTTTGTAGACCGGGTACTCCTCTGTGCAGGTCGCATACCTGTGATTATAGGTATAAATAAATGCGACCTTCCCATTGACTCCGAGACCGAGGATCAGCTTCAGGTCTATGAAGGACTGGGTATACCGGTACTCCGTATGTCTGTCAGTGAAGATATGGGAATCACTGATCTGATAAAGCTGTGTCAGGGAAAACGGACAGCTCTCTTCGGTCAGTCAGGAGTGGGCAAATCGACCCTGGTAAATAGACTCATCCCGGAGGCGGAACAGCGGACCAATGAAATATCCCTCAGGTATAACAAGGGGCGTCATACAACCAATTATTCGGTACTGTTTCGTGACACACGTGCATCATGGGAACTGCTGGACACACCGGGGGTGCGGGAAATAGAGATACCCGACCTAGAACCCCACCAGATATCCTATGAATACCCGGAGATGGAGCAGTATATTGGATTATGCAAATTCCTGCCCTGCCTCCATATCCATGAACCGGGATGTGCCGTTCGCCAGGGACTTGCCTCAGGGATGATTGATCCCGGACGGTATGATCGGTATGTACGGATTGTTGAGGATCAGCAGCATCGGAGTGGTATGAGATGAAGGCAAGTATAGAGTCACTGGAATTTAATCTTATCCTCAAGGAGCTCTCAGATTATGCCCGGTCCCATGAGGGAACTTGTGCCGCAGCATCATGGAAGCCCTATACAGATCCCGAGGCACTGGAACATGAGCTTGAGGCTACCGGGAATACCGCTACACTTCTCGCGGCTTATGAACCTAAAGGTGTATCATCCCTCCCTGATATCTCTCCCGCCGTAAAACGGTGCGTCACCCCGGGTTTGGTCCTGGATGCACAAGAGATGTACGATGTGGGTGATTACCTCAAGCAGGCATTCAGCTTTATCAGGTGGTTTACCGTTCCGCCGGAGGGGTATCCCCATAGCATGCCCCGGGTAGATCTTTTTATACCGGAATCACTCAGGGAGATCTTTAGAACCATCCTGACATACCTGGATCCTCCCGGAGCGGTGAGCATGGATCACCCGAGGTTGAAGCCTCTGATCCGTGATTTAGAGCTGCATAAACGGGACCGGACTCAGTTATCCCAGCAGCTGCTCAGCATCCAGCCGGAGCAGTGGCAGCAGGATAGTCCCACCATCAGGGACAGCAGGATAGTCCTTCCCCTGAAGAGTTCCAGGAAGTCACAGATCAAGGGAATTGTCCACGGCAGTTCCGCTTCGGGAAATACCCTCTTTGTTGAACCGGAACAGCTTATGGAGAGTAATAACCGGGTCATCATTCAAGAGCAGCGGATTCAGCAGGAGATCCGGCGCATTCTTTCAGAGCTTACTGACCTTATCAGGGTGCATCGTGAGGAAATAGCAATTGCCCGGGAATCGGTTCGTCGTTGTGATGAACTCTATCTGAAGGCAAGATTTACCCTTGTACACCGATGTGAAGTGCCTCGGATTACAGAGACAACACTTCAGCTTACGGAGGCTCGTCATCCTCTCCTTGGAAGGGAAGCAGTACCAATCAATATACGTATACCCGAAGAGAAACGCGCGGTGGTCATGACCGGTCCCAACGCAGGGGGAAAAACAGTAACAGTGAAGACCATCGGGCTGCTCTCGATGATGGTGCAGTACGGAATCCCAATTCCTGCAGGAAGGGAGAGCTGTATTCCGCTGTTCAGTTCCATCCATGCTGATATCGGAGATGATCAGTCTATCGCTGAATCCCTGTCAACCTTTTCCGGACACATGAAAAAGATTGCAGGGGTGCTTACTGAGATTGATGAACACGCCCTGGTCATCCTCGACGAGCTCGCTTCCGGTACTGATACCTTTGAGGGCTCTGCCCTTGCCAGGGGCATCATTGAGCACTGTCTCAAGGCGGGCTGCCTTACCCTGGTGACCAGCCATCATATGTCGTTGAAGCAGTTTGCCTACACTGACATTCGGGTGATCAATGCATCCATGGAGTTTGACGATACCCGCAAGGAGCCTACCTACCGGGTGCTCTTCGGTACCCCTGGTAACAGCTACGCCATAGAGACGGCCCAACGGATGGGATTACCCGAAACGGTCATCCGAACTGCCCGGCAGTATCTTGAAGAGGAAAGTGACCGGACCGCCCATATGGTACACCGACTGGAACAGCAGGAACTTGATTTGCACAGGAAGGGCCAGGCTTCAAAAGAAAAGGAACAGGAGCTGGTGGAGCGCCAGAGGGAGCTTGATCTCCTGCAGCTGCAGCTCAAACAGCAGGAGATGCTGCTGCGAAGGAAGGACTATACGACGGTACGACGGTTTATGGATGAGTCACGTCGGGAACTGGAACAGTTAATTCGTGAGATCAGGGAGGGAGAAATCACTGAGGATAAACTCAGACGTTCAAAGGAGTTCCAGAAGAAACTTGAGCAGCAGGAACAGCAGCTGAACCGGGAGATATCCAGCAGTCGACAGGAGATTACCCGGAAGCGGGGTATTGTATTCAAGGAAGGAATGCATGTGCTGGCGGGCAGTTCGAAACGGGAAGGCACGCTGTTACGAAAAGGAAAGAAGCAGGGATTCTGGCATGTGGAACTGGGAAATATGAGAATTGACATCCATGAAAGTGATCTTGTTCCTATTGAACATGACCGGAAATCTCTTTATAGTGACCAAAAGACAGTGGAAGTACGCTATGAAAAGCATGCTTCTCAGCCAAAGTTTGAACTGGACTTGCGCGGAGAGTATCTTGAAGAAGCACTCAAGAAGCTTGAAGAGCAGATAGACCGGGCTGTTATGCATGGAATCACACGATTCAGCATTATTCACGGTAAGGGAGAGGGAATCCTTCAGCAGGGTATCCACGAACATCTCTCACACCATCCGTCGATTGAACAGATCCGGTTTGCCCCTCCCGAGGAGGGAGGATTCGGTAAGTCTATTGTCGAACTGCGGAAGTAATACAGTAACGAAGCGAGGCAGCCATGGAAGTTCATGTGCAGGAATTGATCGATTCCATCAGGAAGGACGGTGTAGAGGCAGCGGAGGCAGAGGCGAAGAAGATGCTTGAAGACGCCCAGCAGCGTGCCGATCGTATGGTAAAGGAAGCCGGGCAGCAGGCGGAGAAGCTCGTCAAGGACGGGGAGGCAGCTGTGGCAAGGCGGGAGAAGAGCGCCGAAGCGGCCCTGGACCAGGCGGGAAGGGATCTGCTGCTCTCTGTTGAGAAACAGCTTACCGGACTGATTGAGGGTATCCTTTCCGAAAAGATCGCCTCAGAGATGAAGGGGAAGACCCTTGAAAAGATGCTTGTTGAGATTGCCCGGCAGGATCTCTCAGCTATAGATTCCCAGATTGAAATTTCAAAGGGAAGCTATGAATCACTTTCCAAGGAGCTCCTCGGTGAGCTGAAAAAGAAACTTGCCAAGGGAACAGACATCAAGCCGGTAAAACATCTGGACGCTGGTTTTCGGATTGCCGAAAAGACCGGATCCGGATATGTCAGTTTTACTCCTGAAGACCTGGCAGCCATGCTCTCTGCATACCTTTCACCAGAATTGCAGAAGATCATCAGAAAGTCAGCTTCATCCTAGGTCCTGCACTACAAGGAGCACCTCGTGGCTAGATACTATTTTACCATAGCCTCATTACCTGAACTCCGACTCTTTGATCCTCCCCCTATAACTGTGGAATCATTCTTTACCCATTGCTCAACCGAAGTAAAAAACAGGCATCTGGCAATGCTGGAGGATCTTGCCCGGGATCGTGAGCCGGTAACACTCCATCCGGTGCTTTCCTCCTGGAAGGAATATATGGATGATCTGGCCCATGAGCTCTCCTACCTAAGAGCTGAACGGCTGGACCGTCCCCATGAACGAACCCGTCACGGGGGTCGGGATGTGCGGGAGGCTGCAAGGCACCTTTTGGGCCTGAAGTCTCCCCTGGAAGCGGAAAAGGAATATATGAAGATATCCTGGGAACTCGCTGAAGCCCTTGAGGCGGGACATCTATTTGATGAGACTACCCTGATACTCTACCTGGTGAAATTGAAAATTCTTATACGATACGGATTCTTTCAGCAGGAAGCAGGTACCGAGGAGTTCTCGTCGGTGTTTTCCCACATACAGACGCGTATTGAGCAGATTTAACGGGTACTATACATCTGGAGAGTAGAAATTTATGGATAAATCAACGGGAAAAGTTATTGGTATTACCGGAAACATGGTCACCGTCAAATTTGACGGAAACATTGCCATGAATGAAGTGGGGTTCATCCTTGTGGGTGACCAGAAGCTGAAATCAGAGGTCATCAGAATTAATGGAGACACTGCGGAAATGCAGGTGTTTGAAATGACCCAGGGTGTATCTGTTGGTGATACTGTAGCATTCTCCAAAGAAATGCTCAGCGTAACCCTCGGTCCGGGTCTCCTCGGACAGGTATATGATGGTCTGCAGAACCCCCTTCCTGAACTTGCTGAGCAGTGCGGATTTTTTCTTCAGCGGGGGGTATACCTCAATGCTTTGGATGGAGAGAAGAAATGGGATTTCACTCCCACGGTAAAAAAGGGTGACACCCTCCGGCTTGCCGATTCCCTGGGTACCGTTCCGGAAGGGATTTTTGAGCACCAGATTATGGTTCCCTTTACCATGCCCGAGGATGAGTACCAGGTGATTTCAATCGCAAAAAAAGGCTCCTATACCATTCATGATGAGATTGCCGTGGTGAAAAATTCAAAGGGAAGGGAATACAAGCTTACCATGATCTTTGAATGGCCGGTAAAACGTCCGGTCAAGCTCTATGCAGAGCGGCTGAAGCCGGTCGATCCCATGGTGACGAAAGTCCGTCTCATTGACACCCTCCTGCCGGTTGCCCGGGGCGGTACCTACTGTATCCCCGGCCCCTTCGGTGCGGGAAAGACCGTACTTCAGCAGATAACCAGTCGGCATGCCGAAGTTGACATCGTCATCATAGCTGCATGCGGTGAACGGGCAGGGGAAGTGGTGGAAACCTTGATAGAATTTCCTGAACTGACCGATCCCAAGACCGGAAAATCGCTCATGGAGCGGACGATCATCATCTGTAATACCAGCTCCATGCCGGTTGCAGCCCGGGAGGCATCGGTCTACACCGCAGTAAGTCTCGCTGAATACTATCGCCAGATGGGCCTGCATGTACTGCTGCTGGCAGACTCAACATCCAGATGGGCCCAGGCCATGAGGGAGATGTCAGGACGGCTTGAAGAGATTCCCGGGGAGGAAGCGTTCCCTGCGTATCTTGAATCCGTTATTGCAAGTTTCTATGAGCGAGCTGGACTGGTACAGCTCCATAACGGCAAACTTGGTTCTGTCACCATCGGCGGTACGGTAAGTCCCGCAGGGGGCAACTTTGAGGAGCCGGTTACCCAGGCGACCCTGAAGGTGGTGGGTGCATTCCACGGCCTCTCCAGGGAACGCTCGGATGCACGGAAATATCCAGCTATCCACCCCTTGGAAAGCTGGTCGAAATATGAAGGGGTCATTGATAAAAAGAAGGTGACCTACGTCACGGATATCCTCTTCAGGGGTGAGGAGGTAAATCAGATGATGAAGGTAGTAGGCGAGGAAGGAACAAGCCTCGAAGATTACGTCATCTACCTGAAGTCCGACTTTGTTGACTACGCCTATCTCCAGCAGAACTCCTTTGACCCGGTAGACGGAGCGGTTTCCATTGAGCGTCAGCAGTATGTGTTTGATCAGCTCTTCCGGGTAACCGTCGGCGAGTTCACCCTTGATGATAAGGATGAAGCACGGCAATATTTCAACCAGCTCCGCCAGCTTTTCCTTGACTGGAACGGGGTTTCCTGGGACAGTGATTCCTTCAAGGATATCGAGAAGAGTATACAAGATAAGATCGAGGAGAAATGGAATTCCTCTGATCCCCACGCAAAATCGTTTTCCGGTAAGTAAGGCAGGTACATCATGCGAAAGGTATATACAAAGATCGAATCAATTTCTGGAAGCGTCATAACCGTTCGGGCCGAGGGAATAAAAAACGGTGACCTCGCGGTGGTCACTTCCGCACACGGCACCTCCCTGGCCAATGTCATCAGGCTGAAGCATGATCTGGTATCCCTTCAGGTTTTTGCCGGAGCACGGGGTATTTCGACAGGTGATGAGGTGCGGTTCCTCGGGAAACCAATGCAGGTATCCTTCAGTGACAACCTACTGGGACGAATCTTCGACGGAAGCGGAAAGCCCAGGGATAACGGGCCCGTTCTTGAGGAGAATATGATCGACATCGGAGGACCATCGGTTAATCCGGCAATGAGAATTATTCCGACCAATATGATCCGGACCGGTATCCCAATGATTGATGTGTTCAATTCACTGGTGGAATCCCAGAAACTGCCGATTTTTTCGGTATCAGGGGAACCCTATAACCAGCTGCTGGCCCGGATTGCCCTCCAGGCAGAGGTGGATCTCATTATCCTCGGTGGTATAGGACTGAAGTACGATGACTACCTCTATTTCAAGGAAACCCTGGAAGAGGGGGGTGCCATGAGCAGGACCATCTTCTTTGTCCATACCGCTTCTGACCCAACCGTTGAGGGTCTGCTTGTTCCTGATATCTCCCTTGCGGTGGCCGAGCAGTTTGCTCTTGCGGGCAAAAAGGTACTGGTGCTTCTGACCGATATGACCAACTTCGCTGACGCCATGAAGGAAATCGCAATCACCATGGAACAGGTTCCCTCAAACCGGGGATATCCGGGTGATCTCTATAGTCAGCTTGCTTCCCGATATGAGAAAGCGGTAGACTTCAAGGATGCCGGATCAATTACAGTCCTTGCGGCGACTACCATGCCCGGGGATGACGTAACCCATCCTATACCGGATAATACCGGGTATATCACAGAGGGACAGTACTACCTGAAGAACGGAAGGATTGAGCCCTTCGGCTCCCTTTCAAGACTGAAACAGCAGGTCAACGACAAGTCCCGGGATGACCACCGGGCACTGATGGACGGCATGATAAAGCTCTACGCCTCCTTCAATGAATCTCAGGAGAAGAAATCCATGGGATTCCGGATGTCCGAGTGGGATAAGAAACTGCTCACCTACGGCGAACTCTTTGAATCAAAAATGATGGACCTGTCGGTGAATATTCCCCTGGAGCAGGCATTGGACCTCGGGTGGGAGATCCTCTCCACCTGCCTGGAACCCGATGAGACTGGACTGAGATCGGAACTAGTGAAGAAATACTGGCCGAAGGAAGCATAGCCATGGCAAAGGTACGGCTTACCAAGAATGAGCTGAAAAAGCAGAAGGATGAACTCAAGCGGTTTAAACGATACCTGCCGACCCTCCAGCTGAAGAAGCAGCAGCTTCAGATGGTCATTCGAAGAGTTGAGAAGGAAGCGCGGGACCTCAAGCGTGAGCAGCAGAAGCTTCAGGACACTCTGGATGACTGGATCTCCGTATTCGGTGAGAACAGGGTTCTTGAAAATCACCAGGGACTGAGAGACCTGGTGGTTGTGAAGAAGGTAGTCCGGGAGACCGGAAACATAGCCGGGGTAGCAATACCGGTCTTTTCGTCAATTGAGTTCGAGGACATTCACTACGATCTGCTCGCGTATCCCATATGGGTTGACCGGGCGGTTGAGGTACTCAAGGAGCTTGGTGAATTTGATGCAAGGATCCGTACCCTCGAAGAGCAGATCCGGCTGCTGCAGATTGAATTGAGAACTACCAGCCAGCGGGTAAATCTTTTCGAGAAGGTAAAGATCCCTGATGCGCAGAAAAACATCAGGATGATCCAGATATATCTTGGAGACCAGCAGACTGCCGAGGTGGTTCGGGGTAAAATCTCCAAGAACAAGATTGTGAAGGTGGCTCAGTCATGATTGTTACAATGAAAAAGGTGTCAATCTTTATGAAGGAACGGGAGGTGGATTCCGCCTTGGGTGCCCTTCGTGAAGCAGGTCTTGTGCATATCATGACTCCAAAAAAGGACTCCCGAGAGTCTGAGGATATAGCTGAAAAGCTTGAACGATGCAAACAGGCCTACGGAATCCTGGAGCAGCATATCGGAAGTGAGAAACCCACAGATCAAAAAAATGATCTTTCAGCAGTCATAGACCAGGTGCTTACTCTGGATGATGAGATTTCTGATATCCATGACCGGCTGCGCAGCCTGAATCATATGGAGCGGTTCTTTGAAGAGTGGGGGAGTTTCGATCCCGACCAAGTTCACCAGCTTCGTCGACAGGGTGTAGTACTGCAGTTTTTGCGTCTCAAACACGAAGAGCTTCCCGGGGATATACCCTATATTGTGCTCAAACGGGAAAAAACCCACACCAGAATTATGGCAGTGGACCTCACCGGAGATTCGACTTCTCATGAGGAGACGGTGAGCATACCTGAACTGGGGCCGGAGTCAATCATACAGGAGCGAAACCGCTTGCATAAGCGGATTGCTGAGATTGAGGCTTGCTATGCCGAGCTCTCCTGGTCTGTGAAACCCCTGGGTAAGCTGATGGAATCTCTGAAACAGGATCTGGAATTCCATGAAGTGAAAAATGGTCTTGAAGAGGCTGAACCGGTACGGTACCTGGTCGGTTTTGTTCCAAAGGAAAACCTGCACTTGGTGAGTGAACTTGCGTCTCAGCAGGCTTGGGCATTGATGATCGATGATCCTCATGAGGAGGAACCGGTACCGACAAAACTGAAAAACCGTCCCTTCGTCAGGATGATTGAACCCATATTCGAAATTCTCGGTACTGTCCCGGGATATCGTGAATATGATATCAGCGGGTTGTTTCTCGGTTTCTTTGCAATCTTTGTTGCCATGATCATTGGGGATGCAGGATACGGAGCCCTCTTTCTGGTAATCACCCTGGTACTCACTATGAAAGCACGTAAGATCACCAAACTGACCGGACTGCTCTACCTGCTCAGCACCACCACCTTGGTCTGGGGAGCCCTAACGGGTACCTGGTTCGGTAGTGAGACTTTGGCCTCCTGGCCGCCCCTCCACGCACTTATGATGCCGAGACTTGCCTCTTTTCCCGATATAGCACAGGTCGAAACAATCATTACCCAGCAGAATGTGATGTATCTCTGTTTTATTATCGGAACCGTTCAGCTGAGTATTGCCTGCCTCATGAACTTTAAGCGGGATGTTCCGAAACTTTCATCCTTTGCCCACATCGGATGGCTGATGATGATTATTGGACTCTATTTTCTCGTATTAAACCTTGTTCTGGGATTCGACCTGCCCGACTGGGCTGTATACCTCATCGGCGGCGGCTTTGCACTGATTATCATCTTCGGCTCCCAGCAGCCGGGAAGAAATTTCTTCAAGGGGCTGGCCTATGGACTGGCGGGATTGTTTACTACATTTCTGGACTCCATCAGCTCCTTTTCCAACATCATCTCCTATATACGGCTTTTTGCCGTAGGAATGGCTTCGGTAGCAATCTCGTCAAGTTTTAATTCCATGGCCGCACCTATGCTCGGAGGAGTCCTTTTCCCCGCAGCACTGCTGATACTGCTCATCGGTCACGGACTGAATATCGTCATGGCCCTGCTGTCTGTGTTTGTCCACGGCATCAGGCTTAATATGCTGGAATTTTCCGGCCAGCTCTCTATGGAGTGGACCGGTTTTAAATATGCCCCCTTTGGGGAGAATAGAAAAATACAGGATAACTGATAAGGGAAGGAGAATCATATGGACATTGGATTACTTGGACCTGCTGCGGCGCTCTGTTTTGCAGCTATAGGCTCAGCCTTCGGTTCCGGAATCGCCGCACAGGCTGCGGTTGGTGCATGGAAAAAGCGGTTTCTCAATGACTCAACTGCACCGTTTATGATGGTGGCATTTTCAGGGGCTCCGCTGACCCAGACGATCTACGGGTATCTGCTGATGAATTTCATCCGTACTGCCGCTGAAAATGGTGTAGATGGGATGGTGCTGTTCGGTGCAGGACTCTTCGGTGGTCTTGCCATGGGTGCTTCCGCTCTTATGCAGGGAAAGACAGCAGCAGCTGCATCCGATGCTCTCGGAGCAACGGGTAAGGGTACGGCAAACTACTTTATCGTAATTGGTATTGTTGAGACTGTTGCGCTGTTCGTCATGGTATTTCTCATGCTGACCCTGCAGTAAGTGCACGGGCGTTGATTTTTCACGACAAAAGGTTGTATCTTATCGGTACGGCCTTTTTTTATGGGGGAACAGCGAAACATGAATATCACCCGGAGATCAACCCGCAGGGTACCCGTCGGCGGGATCATAATAGGTTCAGATGCACCTGTTGCGGTCCAGACCATGTGGGACCGACTTGTCACCAAGGATGACGTGGATTCGGTACTCAAGGAGATAGCCCTTCTCAAGGAGTACGGATGTTCACTTATACGGTTTACCGTAGCCTCTGACGAGGATGTCCCCATCATTGGTGAAATTGCCCGGAAGAGCCCCATGCCCGTAGTCGCAGACATTCATTACCGCCATACCCTTGCCTTGGGAGCTATTGCTGAGGGAGTGCATAAAATCCGCATTAATCCGGGCACTATCGGTCCTGCATGGAAAACCCGGGAGATTATCAAGGCTGCAAAGGATGCCCCATGTGCAATCCGGCTCGGACTCAACGGCGGCTCCCTGCCAAAAGAGTTTTCAAGCCTTGAAAGCGGAGAGGCGATGGTCGCCTCCGCACTGATGTATGCTGATATCTTTGAACAGGAGGGATTCCCCGATGTGATCGTCTCCCTGAAGAGCTCCGATCCTGAGGTGACCCGCCGGGCTTCTGAGTCCTTTGCTCTTCAGACCGATTATCCAATGCATCTGGGAGTAACCGAAGCGGGTCCGCTGATTCCCTCGGTGGTGAAAAGCACCTACGCCCTCACCCGGCTCCTTGAACAGGGTATCGGCGATACAATCAGGGTCTCCATTTCAGGATCCCTCCAGGAGGAGGTGATTACCGGTATGGAAATCCTTCGTACCGTTGGACTGGCCGAGCAGGGAGTACAAATTATTTCCTGCCCGAAATGCGGCAGAGCCCGCTTTGATACACACCAGTTCATGATAAAACATGAACAGAAACTTCATAGAATCAGGAAGTCTCTCACTATTGCCTGTATGGGATGTCCGGTGAATGGAATCAATGAAGCCCGCCATGCAGATATCGGCATAACCGGTTCCGGAAACCGGGTGATCATATTCAAAAAGGGAGAGATAGTCCGGGAGGTGACTCCTGAAGAGGCGGAGGACGCATTTTTTGAGGAACTGGAAACACTGTTATGAATACACACTTAGTCATTAAAGGAGCCCGGGAGCACAACCTGAAGAATATCGACCTCAAGCTGAAGCGGGATTCACTTATTGTAATATCCGGACTCAGCGGCTCCGGCAAATCCTCCCTTGCCTTCGATACGATTTTTGCCGAGGGGCAGCGGCGTTATGTGGAGTCCCTCTCTGCATATGCAAGACAGTTCCTCGGACGGATGGAGAAACCCGATGTAGACTATATTGAAGGACTCTCACCGGCAATCTCTATAGAACAGAAGACTACCCACCGAAATCCCAGATCAACAGTAGGTACCATCACTGAGATCTATGACTACTACCGGCTGCTCTGGGCTCGAATCGGCCATCCCCATTGTCCTGTCTGCGGCAAGGAGATCAAGGAACAGTCGGTTGATCAGATTATTGAACAGGTGATGGAAATCGGCGACGGAGCGCGTATTATGATTCTCGCACCGATTGTCCGGGGTCGCAAGGGTGAGCATAAGCAGATCTTTGAGATGGCAAAACGGTCCGGATTCTTGAGGGTACGGGTTAACGGAGAAATACGGTCACTTGAGGATAGCGTGACCCTCGAGAAGCGCCAGAAACATACCATTGAGATTGTAGTCGACAGGATGATTATCTCCCGGGAGAGCAGGAAACGGTTGGCTGACTCTCTTGAGACTGCACTTGAAGTGACCGACGGCCTTGTTGCAGTGCTCAGTTTTGATGCCGAAGCACAGGAGGTGGTCAAAACCTTCAGTGAGAAGAATTCCTGCGCAGAATGCGGTATCAACATTCCTGAACTCCAGCCGAGGCTGTTCTCCTTCAACAATCCCTTCGGTGCATGTCCCGACTGTCACGGTATCGGCACGAAGTCAGAATTTGATCCCCAGCTCATCATGCCAGATCTGAGCAAATCCTTTAATGAAGGGGGTATCCTGACGAACAATCCCGAAGCTGCCTGGAACAGAAGCATCTTTACTGCCCTGGCAAAACAGTACGGTTTTAGCCTGGACACTCCCTTAGCATCGATTTCTGAAGAGGTGATGGACAGTATACTCCACGGAAGTGGAGATACTATCAGGATCGAGTATGTTAAAAAAGAACGAAATGGCTATTATGAGTACGATACCACCTACAAGGGACTGCTCAATGACCTGAAACGCCGTTATTTTGAAACCACCTCCATGGGCATCAAACAATGGCTCGAAAAATTCATGACCAACCGGACCTGTGAAACCTGCGGAGGCACCCGACTGCGCCGGGAGAGTCTCGGGGTACTTGTGGGTTCAACCAATGTGTATGATGTAACCACCTATTCAGTGAAGCGCTCTATTGATTTTTTCAATTCCCTTGTAATTACTGAGACGGAACAGAATATTTCCCGGCAGATCCTTAAGGAGATATCCAACAGGCTGCTGTTTCTCCAGAATGTAGGTCTTGACTACCTGACCCTGGACCGGATGGCGGCAACCCTGTCCGGCGGGGAAGCCCAGAGGATCCGTCTGGCCACCCAGATTGGCTCATCCCTCACAGGAGTGCTCTATGTACTTGATGAGCCCTCCATCGGGCTGCACCAGCGGGATAACGGCAAGCTGCTGGAGACGCTGAAACAGCTTCGTGATCTGGGCAACACCCTCATTGTCGTTGAGCACGATGAGGCAACCCTGCTTGAGGCGGACTATATTGTTGACCTCGGTCCGGGGGCAGGTGAGCACGGCGGTTATATTATGGCCGAGGGTACCCCTGATGCTATTAAGGAGAATAAGAACAGTATTACCGGGGACTATTTGAGCGGAAGAAAATCTATTGCCCTTCCAAAGAAACGACGGGAGGGTAACGGTCACCACATAACCGTGTACGGTGCCCGGGAGCATAATCTCAAGGAGATCGATGTCACCATACCCTTGGGTACATGTACCGTTGTCACCGGTGTTTCCGGTTCCGGAAAATCAACCTTGATCAATGAAATTCTCTATCCGGTACTCCACAATATGATCAACCCTTCGAAACTTACCCCCGGTGCCCATAACAGGGTAGAGGGGATTGAACATATCGATTCTATCGTGAATATAGACCAGAGTGCTATCGGACGCACCCCGCGAAGTAATCCTGCAACCTATGTTGGTGTCTTTACGCCCATCCGGGAGCTCTTTGCCAAGCTCCCGGACTCTAAGGCCAGGGGCTATAAGCCTGGACGGTTCTCCTTTAACGTCAAAGGTGGACGATGTGAGAACTGCCAGGGAGACGGTACTCTGAAGATTGAGATGCATTTTCTTCCTGACGTCTATGTTACCTGTGATGTCTGCAAGGGGAAGCGGTTTAACCAGGAGACCCTGGAGGTCCGGTATCGGGGGAAGAATATCCATGATGTTCTGGCGATGAGTGTGGAGGAGGCAGCAGAATTCTTTAGTGCAATTCCTGTGGTGAAGCGCAAACTGGCAACCCTCAGTTCAGTAGGTCTCGGATACATTAAACTTGGTCAGTCAGCACTGACCCTGTCAGGGGGTGAAGCCCAGCGGGTAAAGCTCTCCCTGGAACTCTCAAAACGCAGTACCGGAAAAACACTCTTTATCCTGGACGAACCCACCACCGGGCTTCATTTCGAGGACGTAAAGAAGCTTCTCGAGGTGCTCCAGCGTCTGGTGAAGCGGGGCAATACGGTGGTGGTCATTGAACATAATCTGGATATCATAAAGAGTGCTGATCATATTATCGACCTAGGACCGGGAGGGGGAGATACCGGAGGGTTTCTCATCTTCCAGGGGACCCCTGAAGAAATTTCTACTTGCACTCAATCCTATACAGGGTATTATGTGAAAGATGTGCTTTCGTAATATATTGCTCTTAATGCTCTACATCCTCCTGGGAAGTCCCCTGTTTGGAGGCTATACAGTCTGGGAGGCTGTACTCGCCTCCCCGGAGGAGCTGCGTCTGGCAGCTTCATTCTATGATCTGGATGAAACCCTGCCGGAGGCGCAGCTGCGCAGCTTGATTATTGAGCTGCTTGGTGCGCCACCGGAGGCTCCCGAACATGCGGACTCCATTGAGATCATCCATGCCGATATGATGCGTACCCTCCCGGGAAACCGCATACTCCTTACCGGTAACGTGCAGCTTCAGGTCCGGTCGGACACCGATGAAACACTCCTTAAGGCTGATCTGGTACTTCTGGATCGGGTCCACTCCTATGTGTATGCAGCAGGAAGCCTGGATACCAGTACTCAGCTGCCCTCAGCAGCACAGTGGTTTACTGCGGGGCAAGTGCTCTATTCATCGTCCCAGAACAAGGGGAGTGCAGTCGAAGGGGTGCTCTCCCTGCAGCGGGAAGAGGGGGAGGATTTCTTTCTCACCGGCACACAGATGATATTCCAGGGAGAACAGGATATCAGAATTACAGATGGAATGCTTAGCACAAGAATCGATGATCCCTATTTTTCAATTCGTTCCAGAAGAATTCACATTATGGATTCCGGAGATATCGGGCTCCGGGGTGCTCTGCTGTACCTCGGTCGGGTACCGATATTCTATACCCCCTACCTGTTCTATCCCTCGAGAACGTTTTTCTTTCATCCGGTTATTGGTTTTGATTCATCCAGGGGCTTTTTCTCCCAGAACACACTGTATCTCTCAGGTGTTCCTGAGCAGCAGGATCAAGATGATCATATTCTGCAGTTTGTTCTTGACCAGGGCGGGAGAGTTTCTGACCAGCGCGACTGGTACAGCCTGACCTATCGAATCGGTGAACCTCCGGTATCCAAGAGGTACAGGAGAATTATGACCGATGTGTATGGTGGAACCGCTGATGCACCTTCCGAGATCTTCGTTGGCTATGATCTCTTTGAACCCACATGGCACAGGTTCAGGAACATCTCTTTAAGCGCTGGATTTTCTGCCGGATCGAAGCGCCATGGATTTTCTACAGTACCGATCTATGATGACTTTGGAGGATTTGCGAACCTCTCCCTCAGCTACCGCCATGATAATCTTACTATAAACCTTTCACTCCCATATATGACCAGCCGTTCATTTAAGGCGGATTTTCTCAACCGACATGAGCATTTTTCCCTGCAGCACCTCCTGGATGCACATGCTCCCTGGCCGGATACACACAGAGAGCCTACGAGCCTTCGGTGGAAGCTTGATATCTCCTATAGTTACCGCAATCGGAGCAGCTCATTGATTGAGCAGTTTACCCTGCGAAGTCTTTCTGCAGAACTTGATTGGAGACTGGAGGATCGTGAAGGAATTCGTGTCTTTACTCCCCATACAGCGACTGCTCCGTCCGTGTCGTATCGCATGTCAGGAACGCTCTATTCTCGTGCATTCTCCCCATATAAGCCTGAAGGTTACTCAGGGGAAATAGAAAACCCATTTAAAACTGTTCAGGAAAAACCGGATGCCCTTCAGCTTGATCTGAGAGATGATGTTGATCTTCCCAGTCAGCTGCAGAAAGTCAGACCTGCTCAGGATGATTCACTGCGTGTTGGGTATACCTTGGACCATGCGGCATCCTTGAGTACACCGGTTGAAGCGGATCCCCTGGACGGTATGAGAATTTCATCACGGTTGAATCACAATGTTACCGGAAACGCAGTTCTCTTTGGTAACCGCTTCGGGGTAAAAACTGATCTTCAAACCAGACTCAATTACTACGACCAGCCCTTTGGGGTAACCCAGCCGAGGGATATTGCATCCACGTATCTGTCAATAAACCATAAGCTGGAAGCTTCCCTGAAGCAGATAGGTTTGAGCTACCGACTTGATACCGCACTGTACTACGACAGGTTCCTTGCAGAAAACGAAGATGACCGTCAGCGAAGCACCTTCGCCTGGAACAGTGACCAGATTACACGGCATGAACTATTCCATGACTTCACCTTGAAACAGAAATATCTGGGTGCTGAGCATGACACCAGACTCACCCTCCAGCTGCCTCCGCTGGATATTTCTGCTGCCTTCAGGCTGACATCGAAATGGGATCGGCTTAATATGCAGACAGAGGTTTGGTGGGATATAAGCGAACAGGAGATTTCAGAGTTCAACAGCCAAATAGGATATCGGATCGGTTCCTTTGGTGAGGCTCAGTTCACATTTGATGCAGCGGATCAACTTTGGGAAGGTGAGGGGCTCCTTGAGCTTCGTGGATTAGGTCTCACCCTAACTCAGAGTCTGCTCACCGGGACTACCCAGCCGTATCACCTTATCGGGCCTTATCAGGCTGAACTGTCCGGGGAAGGGGGTTATATCAGGGTGCGTGGCGACTGGATCGATCAAGGAGATACCTATGGAGTTTCCGATATCCAGCTGCGGTATCTGCTGAAACCATCGGAACTGCGTCTGTGGAAGGGAAGAATTGCCCTATCAGCCGCTATGACTTCGGAACTGAGGGTTGACCGGGTCAATCCCTATTTCAGCGGCATGTACTTTGACGTCTCCCTCGGTGTTACCATCGAAGAGCTGCTTACTCTGAAATTCAGCTCCCGGTCATATCACCGAAATCCTGAAAAATACTTTAATGCCCCGGGCGAGCTGCTTCCGGATTTGATAGACTCATTTAGATTTTATGATGAAAAGGCGAGAATTAATACTCCCTTTAAGATTGATGCGTACCAGGCTGCAGCTGTGTATCATATGCCGGACTGGAATCTCAATGCATCCCTTGAGGGAAGGGTAGAGCTTGATGAAGACCACTGGCAAATAGTGAATCGGCTCCATGTGTATTTGCAATGGAATCATGTTCCGGAGCTGCGGGTTGACCAGCGCAGTGAGTTCTAGTAGCCTCTTACAGGGTTGACCTTTTGGTCATGAATAGAAACAATACATGATGCTGTCCTTCCAGGAGACAGACATATAGAGGTGAACAGATACTGTGCAGGTAATAATAGAGGATCTTTCTGAACTGCGGGCGCTATGCGGCCCCCACGATTCATATCTAAAACTGATGTCCAACATGCTTGGTACCAGAATTTTAACCCGGGGCAACGAGCTGCTGCTCCAGGATGCTTCAGATTCCCAGCAGCAGCGGTTTTCCCAGATGATAGTCTATCTCCAGAAACTTCACCGGCAGGGAAGACAACTTGATCGATGGATCATACAGACCCTTCAGGACCTGATCAGTTCCAAGGATGATGCTGATATTTCATCGTACTTGAACATCAATGTTCCGGTACCCTCAGGACCGGTGATTTATCCGAAGAATGTCCGGCAGAGTGAGTACCTCATGCAGATGAATAAGATGGATATCGTCTTCGGCATTGGACCGGCGGGTACAGGAAAGACATTTCTTGCAATTGCCAAAGCTACTGAACAGATCCTGAATCATGAAAAGCATAAGCTTATCCTGACACGACCGGTTGTAGAGGCGGGGGAGAACCTCGGGTTTCTCCCCGGGGATCTTTCACAAAAAATCAGTCCCTATCTTCGCCCTCTCTACGATGCCCTTGAGATGCTTATGCCCTTAAGTACAATCCGGAAGTTTGAGGAGAATGGTGTGATTGAGGTAGCACCTCTCGCATACATGCGGGGCAGGAACTTGACCAACTGTTTTATTATCCTTGATGAAGCACAGAACACCACCAGGGAGCAGATGAAAATGTTTCTTACCAGGATGGGATCCGGATCACAGATGATTGTAACCGGGGACGTAACCCAGGTAGATCTGCCCCGTCCTTCCCATTCTGGATTGAAGCAGGTAGCGTCACTGCTTAACAACATACCAGAAATTGGATTTTCCTTTTTCACCTCCAGGGATGTCATTCGTCATCCTTTGATACAAAAAATTATTGATGCATATGAAGAAGCTGAAAAATAAACACATAGATTCGTCATCAGCAAAACTTATCCTCGCTATATCCCTTGTCTGTACACTTGCTGTGATTGCACCCCTTATGCTGGAGCGGCAAATATATTTGGGAGCTCTCCATATACCCAGGGGTCTCACCGCCGGGACCATTGCAACGAAGGATATCTATGCCGAACGGGATATCTACTATATTGACCGGGAAGAGACCCTCGCATTGAGGTCCCAGGCGGCGGCATCTGTACAGCCGGTATTTCATCTCTCCCAGGATACAGCCCTGCGGGTTGTGTCCCGTCATCATGAACTTGCCCGGATGCTCCATACGGGGGAAGAGAGGCTTATTATCCCCACATTCTCCTCTGACCTCTCCCGTTCTCTGTTACTGAATTTGACTGACCTTGATGGTGAAAACAGGGAACTGGTACTGCAGCTCAGTGACGAGTATCTTCGGAGAATTCTCCGTGAGGGTTATATTGAATCAGAACGGTTGGAACAGCTCAACAATCCGGAGAGAATAGATGTCAGAGGCCTTGAGAGAACCCAACCGGAGAAACTAGTGAAGGTAACTGCCTCAAGTTTCTATACCCAGGAGTCTATTGACCAGGCTGTCCATGACATGATGGATCGGTCCTATGTCTCCGGGCAGCTTCAGCCAGTTATTTTTGATCTTGTAACCGGGCTTATTGAACCAAACATTCTCTATGATGATGTTTCTACTCGAATGCGGATGACCGAGGCTCAGCAGAAGATTAGTCCTGTAATTCGTAATATTGAACAGGGTGAGATAATTATCAAGAAGGGCTTCTTAATTACCAGCGAGGCGGTGAACCAGCTTCATGAAATTCAGCAGCAGCTGTATAACAAGCCGCCTGTGACGATTGTCTCCCAGAGCATATTCACCATTCTGATCTTCATACTTTTTTTCATCAGCATGAATCTGCTGGTACCGAAAACGTTCAGAAAAAATCAGTACCTCTATATTGTTACCCTTTTTGTACTTTTCTTTACCATCTACATGACCTCGGCTGCCTACCTCTTCTTCCGCAGTGGTATTGAGTTGAATATATTCTTCTTTCCCGTGGCTCTTTTCTCGATGCTTGCAGTCACCCTGCTGGGGAACATACAGATTGCTGTGCTGATTCCGGTATTCCTGGCTTCCCTCTATGGTACCCTTCCGGGCAGTTCCTTCTTTGATGTGATCTTTCTTATTGTCATTGGTATTCTGGGCATCCTCTTTGTAAAAAATCCCAGGAGGCGGATCGACATGATTATTGGGACCGGAAAATTGATGCTCACATACCTGTTTATCGCACTGGTCTATGTGTTTCATCGAAGTATTCCCGTTACCGACAGCTTGCCGATCCTTTCTGCCGCAGCGCTCAATGCACTATTCACCGGGATAACTGTAATTATTTTTATTCCAATCTTTGAGCATGCATTTAACCTGCCTACGGTATTTCGGCTCAGGGAGCTTGCAGAAACGAGCAACCAAGTGTTCCGGAAAATGATCAATGTAGCCAGGGGGAGCTACAGCCATTCTGTCTCAGTAGCTGAGCTTGTTGAATCGGCAAGCGATGCAATAGGGGCCAACAAACTGCTGGCAAAGGTGGGAGCGCTCTACCATGATATCGGAAAGATTGACCAGCCTGAGTACTTTATTGAAAATCAGTCAGGAGTCAATAAACACGATGAACTGAAACCGAGTCTTTCTGTGGCGGTAATCAAGTCCCATGTGAAAATCGGTGTTGAAAAAGGAAAACAACTCCATCTGCCCCGGGAGGTAGTTGATATCATAGCTCAGCACCACGGTAGCGATGTGATTAACTACTTCTATATGGAGGCGATCAAAGCATCCGGTCAGAGCGAACGGATCAACGAGAAGGATTTTTCCTACCACGGAACACCCCCCAAGACCCGTGAGGCTGCCCTCGTGATGCTTGCCGACAGTGTTGAAGCTGCAGTGAGGACTATCAAACAGCCCACTTCCCCAAAGATTGAGAAAATGATCTGGAGCATTATTATGCAGAAAATCGAACGGAAGCAGCTTGCTAACTGTGATCTTTCCATGCAGGACCTTGAAAAGGTGAAAAATCGGTTTCTGGTGATCCTTACCGGAAGATTCCATACCAGAATTGCCTATCCCCAGAAGGAAAAGAAGGAGCAGCTCCGCCGTGGATGAACCGCTGGAACTGATCGTTGAAACTGATGATGCTCCTGATGAGAATACCCGACGGGACATCATGAATGCCGCACAACTTGTTCTTGAACGTTACGGAATCCATCATGCGCTGCTCTCCATTACTCTGGTTGATCATAACCATATCAGGGAACTTAACTGCAACTATCGGGGAATAGATGCTGCAACTGATATTCTCTCCTTTCCGCAGTATGATACTCTTGAGGAGATCATAGATGACGTTCTGTCAGGTGCACCGGTGCATCTCGGGGATCTGGTGCTCTGTCTTGAGGAAGTGAGAGAGAACTGCCGAGTTCATTTTTTTGGATTTGATGAAGAACTACCTAGATTGATCATTCATGGTATGCTACATATTATAGGGAAGACCCATCAAAGCTATGACACATCGGACCCGATGCTTGTAGAGCAGGAACAACTGCTTGCGGAGTATCTCGATACAAGGAGCACAGAAAATTAATGCTTTCTTTTTTACAGAAACTTTTTTCCTCCCATGAGGAGGAAGATGAGTATGACAGTCTCAGTTTTGAACGCAAAGATATGATTAAGGGGATTGTGGAACTCTCTGATACATCAGTCAAGGAGATTGTCGTACCCAGAATTGATGTGGTATTCATCTCCCAGGACACATCCCATGAAGAGCTGATGTCGCTCATCGTTACCCATGGATATTCACGCTATCCGGTCTACAAGGACACCATTGATAACGTGGTCGGTATCCTCTACGTGAAGGATCTCTTCATTTCGGTGAAGGAAAATAAACCCATTGTACTCGAGAAGATCATCCGTAAACCCTACTTCGTACCTGAGAGCAAGAAACTTGACGGGCTGCTGAGGGAATTTAAGCGGAGGAAGGTTCATATAGCGATTGTCGTGGATGAGTACGGCGGCGTATCAGGGATTGTCTGCCTGGAGGATATCATAGAAGAGATTGTTGGTGATATTCAGGATGAGTTTGATGATGAGAAGGAAGATATTGTCAAGATAGGTGAGAATATGTACCTCTGTGACGCCCGGGCTGAGATTGAGGACATCAATGAAGCGGTAGGTATCTCTCTGCCTGAAGAGCCCTTCGAAACCCTTGGAGGGTTTGTGTTTGATCTCTTCGGAAAGATTCCTGTGACCTACGAGAAAATCACCTACGAAGGCATTGATATCATCGTGCAGGATATTGAGGGTCATAAGATCAATTCAGTGAAATTGATTATCCATGACCGCCATCATGAGAATTGACATGATTATACGAATTTCTATATAGTATAACCTGTTATCTAAGATAATAATTTTTTATATATATAACCTGGAGGTTACATGAGAATTGCAATTAATGGTTTTGGAAGAATCGGACGGAACGTCTTCAAGGTCGCCTTTGAACGGGATGACATGGAAGTGGTAGCTATTAATGATTTGACCGATCCTAAGACCCTGGCACACCTTCTGAAGTATGATTCAACCTACGGAGTGTATGGCAAGTCCGTCGAGGTTAAGGATGACGCAATTGTAGTTGACGGGAAGGAGATCAAGATTCTTGCGATAATGAATCCTGCAACACTTCCCTGGAAAGATATGAAAGTAGACGTCGTAGTTGAGTCCACCGGTGTTTTTGCATCTGCTGAAAGTCCTAAGGGCGGTTACAAAGATCATATCAAGGCTGGTGCGAAGAAGGTTATCCTCACCGTACCTGCAAAGGATAAGATTGACCAGACCATCGTACTTGGTGTAAATGACGACGACATTGACCTGAATCTTGAAGCTTATTCCAATGCATCCTGTACTACCAACTGCCTGGCCCCTGTTGCAAAGGTACTCAACGACAGTTTCGGTATCAAAAAGGGTCTGATGACTACTGTTCATGCCTATACCAATGACCAGGTCATACTGGACCTGCCCCATAAGGACTTGCGAAGAGCCCGCGCAGCCGCATTGTCAATTATTCCCACCACTACCGGTGCAGCAAAGGCAGTTTCACTGGTAATTCCTGAACTTGAGGGAAAGTTGAACGGTATGGCCATGCGTGTTCCTACTCCGACAGGATCTGTAGTTGACCTGACTGTAGAGCTGGAGAAGGACTGCTCAGTGGAGGAACTGAATGCAGCAATGAAAGCTGCCGCTGATGGTCCTATGAAGGGAATTTTAGAGTATACCGAGGATCCGATCGTTTCTTCTGATGTTCGGGGAAATTTACATTCATCAGTGTTTGATGCTCTGTGCACCATGAAGCTCGGAGCTGGATTTTTTAAGATTATTTCCTGGTATGACAATGAGATGGGATATTCCTGCCGCGTTGTCGACCTGGCAGCAAAGCTGGTTTAACCAGAACGATAGAATAGAGAGGAGACCCATGGGACTCAGGACAATAAAAGACATTGATTTGTCAAATAAACGGGTACTCATGCGTGTTGATTTTAACGTCCCCCTCAAAGAGGGGGTCGTTACTGATGCAACCCGTATTGAGATGGCCCTTCCGTCTATCACCTACATCCTTGAACAAACAGGAACATCACTGGTGGTCATGACCCATCTGGGCAGACCGAAGGGAGAGAAAAAGGCTGAATTCAGCCTCGCCCCGGTTGCTGAAAAGTTCAGTCAGATGCTCGGAAGGAAGGTCAAAATGGCTTCCGACTGTATCGGTGCAGAGACCGAACAGATGGCTTCAGTTCTCAAACCCGGTGAAGTGCTTATGCTTGAAAACGTGCGCTACTACAAGGAAGAGACCGATAATGACCCGGAATTTGCAAAAAAGCTCTCCAGAATGGGTGATGTGTATGTAAATGATGCCTTCGGAACGGCCCACCGTGCCCATGCTTCTACTGAGGGAGTAGCTAAACACCTGCCCTCCGCAGCTGGTTTTCTCATTGCAAAGGAGGTGGCATTCTTCGGAAAGCTGCTGACTCATCCTGAGAAGCCCTTTATTGCGGTTATCGGTGGTGCTAAGGTATCCTCAAAGATCGGGGTGCTTGAATCACTCCTGCAGCAATGTGATACAATTGTAATCGGCGGAGCAATGGCCTATACCTTTCTCAAAGTACAGGGACGAAGTATTGGTAATTCCCTTTTTGAAGAGGAGTACCGTGCAACTGCTGATGATTTTCTGGCTAAGGCTAAAAAGCGGGGAGTGAACATTCTCCTTCCCCTTGACCATTTAGCAGCCTCGGAATTCTCTGAATCCGCAGAACCTGTTGCTGTTGATGCTGTCGATATCCCCGATGGACTGATCGGACTGGATATTGGGCCGAAGACGCTTAAGGCAATCCAGGAAGTTCTTAAACATGCAAAGTCTATTGTATGGAACGGACCTATGGGAGTGTTTGAAATAGAGCAGTTTGCCAAGGGCACACTGCAGGTAGCTGAGATGATAGCCACATGCAGCGGTACAACCGTTGTCGGCGGCGGAGACTCTGTTGCAGCGGTAAATAAGTTCGGCTTTGCCGATCGGATTGACCATGTGTCCACCGGAGGCGGCGCATCCCTTGAGTTTCTTGAGGGTAAGGTGCTTCCCGGTATAGCTGCTTTGGAATCATAGAACTATAAGGAATAGGAACCTAACATGAGAAATTATTACATTGC
This sequence comes from Spirochaetia bacterium, assembly GCA_007116075.1. Lineage (GTDB taxonomy): Bacteria > Spirochaetota > Spirochaetia > PWKH01 > PWKH01 > PWKH01. Next base: position 836 of record SKJE01000158.1, on the reverse strand, counting down.
CGGTAACTGGAAAATGAATATGACAGCCAGTGAAGCGAGAGACTTTGCCGAGGACTTGGTGGAAGAACTGAAAAACGCATCAGTTAAGCTGATGATTGCTCCTCCCTATACTGCCTTGGAAAGTGTATCTTCAATTGTCCGGGGAACAAACATCCTTTTAGGTGCACAGAATATGTGCAACAAGGAGTCCGGTGCATATACCGGTGAGGTCTCACCTGACATGCTTCTGGATCTGGACGTTTCTGTCGTGATTCTCGGACATTCTGAGCGCAGAATCATTTACGGGGAAACCGATGAACTGATCAATGAAAAGATTAAGCTTGCCTTGGATAAGGGTCTTGAAATAGTATTCTGCATCGGTGAAACCCTTGAGGAACGAGAGTCCGATAAGGTTGAACAGGTAGTTCGTACACAGGTGACAAAGGGCCTGGACGGAATTCCTGAATCAAATCTTGACAAAATCACCATTGCATACGAACCTGTATGGGCTATTGGAACCGGTAAAACTGCCACTCCAGATGATGCGAATCAAGTGCATGCCTTTACGCGTTCACTTGTATCTGATCTGTATAGTGATGAAGCCGCACAGCAGATGGTTATCCAGTACGGCGGTTCGGTGAAACCTGACAATGTACGTGAACTGATGTCCCAGAAGGATATTGACGGGGCCCTCGTTGGGGGTGCTGCCCTTAAGATTGATTCCTTCAGGGCGATCGCACTGTTTTCAAAATAATGAACTTTGGAGTTTGATCATGGGTGTTTTGGGTATAATCTTACTAATTCTGTTTATAATTGTTGCGTTGGTCTTGATATTCCTTGTGGTGATCCAGAATGAG
>SKJE01000190.1 GCA_007116075.1 Spirochaetia bacterium | reverse complement strand
TCTGTCTTATCCCTGGATATCCATGTGGGAAGGGATTTCTTCTGCCCAAAGTACTCTGTCAGAGATGACGGCTCACTGCATTTCAGCGGAGCCCGGTACACTGCTGAAGATCTTACCCGTGGAGGTCACTGTGTAATAGAGCATACCGAAGCATGCACGGAGATCATGGAGGATGTATTTCTGTTAACTTCCTTCACTTCAGGACATACCAATCCCCGGTTCGTGATATCCCATGAGGGATCCATGGTGCCGGATTCCTTCACGGATGAATCGGTGCTTGTCTTGAGACGTCCCGAGGGTATGGTGGTGCTCACCGGATGTTCCCATCCGGGGATCCTCACAATCCTGGAGACGGTGGGAACTCACTTTGACCGACCAGTCATTGCCTGCCTTGGGGGTACTCATCTCATGGATAGTGCGGGGGAAGAACTTGACCGGGTGGTCAATGCACTGTGCAGTTCTTCAATGAAGCTGCTGGGCTGCAATCACTGCACTGGAAGTGAGGCGGAAGCGCTGCTTTCATCCCGCAATAACGGGTATATCCCCTTTCACACTGGAGATTCCTGCACCTTCGCTTAAGGCTCAGTTGCTGTCCCAGGAAAAACCGGCGGTGAGGCCGATCTGGGCAAAGGGAACCCAGGTGGTAAGCTCCTGCAGCCCCTTCCATTGTAGTTGACCGTCCAGTCCCCTGGTATCATTGAGCTGCACACCCCCCGACAGTTCCAGTCCGTAGGATACTCCTTGATACAGAATTTCACCCTGCTGGAAAAGGCGCAGACCCCCGGTAAGCTCTGCGGTTGCTCTATGCTCGTCCAGCAGCTTTTCTGCCTGGCTGGTGCCCTTCTGATAATCAAGAATCAGGATATGACGAACCCCGCCCTCCAGAGCCATGAAGAGCGTACAGGGAATGCTCTGCAGCTGCAGCTCGGCATCCACTCCGGTCAGCCAGGAGGCAAAATTCTCCCGCTGGTCATGACCGTCGACACTCCTGGAATAATAGCTCAAGCTTCCGGTGACTCCCAGATAAGGGGTGAGGGCTCTTCTCAGGGAGATGTTGTGGCCGATGATGGGGATGAGGAAGCTGTGGGTTATCCTGAAATCCTGATCATCTCCTACCAGGTCTTCTCCCTCGCCCAGGGTAATCCCGATTGATCCGGTACCGTGGAGGTTGTCGAGGTTCCACCGGGCCAGGGTTGTGATAATCCCGGCCTTGGTCTCCAAAAGGATGTTCCAGCCGGTGTCCGATTGGCTCACCCTCTGGTGTGTGATGCTGGAACTGCTGCTGTGCCGATACTGGTAGGATATACCTCCCAGGAGGGAGAGCTGTCTGTCCTCAATGAACCCGACCTTGAGGTCTCCACCTATCTCGTGCTCCCATCCCGGGGCACTGTGTCCGCGAAGCACCGCCCGGGTAACGAAATCGGCATGGTCAGATCTCATTATGCGAAGGGTGCCGCTCAGGGCTGCTCCGGCCATTGGATGGACGGTTATCCTGCCGTCATTGTCATAGGGGATATCCACCTGTTCGATATCGAGCACCTGGTGGATGATGTTCTGAACTCCCTGGTATCCCAGGGGGCCCGAGAGTACCACCCCCGCATAGGGGGTCAGGATGAGCCGGGTATGCTTTCCTTCCGCTATATGTAAGGGATATCTTCCGACCAGGCGGATCTCATCGATTCTGCCTTTGTTTGCTTCTTCATAACGATTCGTCAGTCCAATAGTGGAGAGCTCAAGAGACCCTCCGGAAGGGAATGTCATTTTCAGCGCAGCTCCATAGGAGCGGAGATCATCGGGGTTTGATCCAAACCCGAAGGTGAACATATCATTATAGATGTTCATACTGACGCTGCTCGGACCGGCAGCGGCAGGAGAAAGAGTCAGTAACAATACCCAGCAGATGAGCAGTACCTGTTTCATGAATCCTACCAGCTGAAACTCATTGCCGCCTCAATCTGAGCATCCGGTGTCAGGCTGACCGATGCATGTTCATGAATGACTGTTCTCAGCCGTCTGTTATACCCGGTACCCCAGATAAACACCCGGGCGGTATCAACTATTCGGGAGAGGGCCATAACTGCCCCTCCGCAACCAACCATAATTAAACCGGTCTTGCCGAATCCGCTCATCTCATAGGCCGCATCTGGTTCATTGATGGACTTGACAAACATGACCGACAGCCAGTCGATTCCTATCATGAACCCTCCCACCAGTGCAGATCCGAGACCGATTCCGTCTCCCCATGCTCCAATCACCTCACCCTTGGCATCCCCGATAGCCTTCGCCCCGCTGCCGAATCCGATAAAAAGGGAACGGGCGGCGGGTCCCCAGAGGGAAAGCTTCTCCTGCCGGTAGAGCTCATCCGGGGTGACATCTTCGGTCAGGGTAAGCTTTGCAAGATTCATGTCAATCAGCTGATCCCGGGGATCCTCCGAAGAGAGGATACGGACGCTGTCTCCTATCTGGCTGCCTGCCTCAATAACGGTAAACACCGACGCCGAAAGTACAGCGGGTACCAGCAGTACCAGCAGAACAGTGATAAGCTTCTTCATAATTCCTCCAAGCAGCACAAGTAAGTACTTATTGTATTGTAGACCCAAAACGGTGACGAAGCAAGGAATGATAAATATGATCATATTGTTATGGTGATACGGTATGGAGCTGAAGCTGTGAATAAGCTGCATAAAGGGATCGTTACAGAAGCATGTTGGCACAGGAACCGGGAGATGACCAGTAACTGTGCATAAAACAAAAAAGCAACTAAAAAGAACTCTATATGCTGCAAGATCAATCGTGTTCTGGTAACTTGGTTCTTGAAAGCACAAGATGAAGAAAGATTACCGACTTGGTGAGAGGATTTTTG
>SKJE01000147.1 GCA_007116075.1 Spirochaetia bacterium | reverse complement strand
AGGATATGGACTGTCTTTACGCCTTCCTGGATGCCCTGGATGCAGCAGTGGGCCTTGGGTATCATGCCCCCTGCTATCACCCCGTCGCTGATGTAACGATGGGCTTCGGCAACAGTCAGCCTCCTGATAATCGATTCAGGATTATTCACGTCCTGGAGAATCCCCTCCACATCGGTGAGGAAGAAGAGCTTCTCCGCCTGCAGGGCGCCGGCTATGGATGCCGCTGCATAGTCCGCATTGATGTTGTAGGTGTTGCCGTCCTTGTCGGTGCCTACCGGTGCAATCACCGGAATAAATTCATGTTCAATGAGCGAATTGAGCAGGGAGAGGTTTACCTTGGTTACCGAGCCGACAAATCCCACATCTTCCCCGTCGACCAGCTTCTTTGCGGCTACCAGGGTGTTGCCGTCCTTACCGTTGATGCCCACTGCACTGATGCCGTGGTTCTGGATGGACTGAACCAGATGCTTGTTGATATAACCGGAGAGCACCATCTCGGCAATCTCTGCGGTCTCCTTATCTGTAACCCGAAGGCCCTTGACGAAGGTGGACTCCTTGCCCAGCCTGTTGAGCATGGAAGTTATGGCATTTCCCCCGCCGTGGACTACTACCGGCTTCATCCCCACCAGCTTCATCAGCACAATATCCTGGATGACCCACTCCCGGATATGTTCTTCTGTCATGGCACTTCCGCCGTACTTCACTACAACCACTTTACCGGCAAACCGCTTGATATAGGGCAGGGCCTCAATCAGGATCTGCGCCTTTTCAATAGTCTTTTCCATTATGTTCTGTACTCCCCGTTAATTTTTACATATTCATAACTGAGGTCGCATCCCCAGGCAGCTGCTGAATCGCTTCCGTCGGAAAGGGTGATCGTGATGGTGATCTCCCGCTCTTTCAGGACCTTGAGGGCCTGAGCCTCGTCAAAGCCTGCAGGGGTTCCCTCATCGAGGAGCAGCAGGCTCCCGCCGGCGCTGGAGATCTCGAGTCGGGTCGTTTCAGGGGTGAAAAAAGCCCCGGAATATCCCATGGCACAGAGGATGCGGCCCCAGTTGGCATCTTCCCCGAAAAAGGCTGTTTTCACCAGGTTTGAGGTGATCACCGATTTTACCAGTTTCCGCGCATCCTCCTTGGACGGTGCGCCGGAGACCCGGGCTTCGATAAACTTTGTGGCCCCCTCGCCGTCGAGGACGATCTGTCTTGCCAGGGATGCGTTCACCGCATCAAAGGCCTCTGTGAAGGTCTCAAGGTGTTTGCTGTTTCGGGTAATCACCGGGTTACCTGCAGCTCCGTTAGCCAGTGCCAGGACCGTATCGTTAGTGCTGGTGTCTCCGTCAATGGAGATCATATTGTAGGAATCCTGTATTGAACTGCCCAGCAGTTCCTGGAGCAGTCCCTCCTCAACAGCCGCATCGGTTAGGATGAAGGAGAGCATGGTGGCCATATTGGGATGGATCATGCCGGAGCCCTTTGCGATGCCTGCAATTCGGACGGGGGTGCCCTCGATGTCAATCTCTACACACTCCTGCTTGATGAATGTATCCGTGGTGAGAATGGACTGGGCGGCATCGTCATCCTTGGCAGATCCCCTGCCGAGCTCAGCTGAAGCTGCAGTGATGCCTGATGATACCTGCTCCATAGGCAGGGGAACACCGATTACTCCTGTGGAGCAGATGAGTACTGCATCCATGGGTGTACCGAGCAGTGTTCCGGTGAGCTTTGCCATAGCTTCGGTGTCCTCCATGCCCTGCTTTCCGGTACAGGCATTGGCATTCCCGCTGTTGATGACAACGGCAGAGACGGGTGATCCTAAAGCGATGATCCGGCGGTCCCAGTGCACCGGTGCGGCACATACCACATTCCGGGTAAAGGCTCCGGCCGCCTGGGCGGGAATGTCGCTGGTGAGCATGGCCAGGTCCAGTTTTTTCTTCTTGATGCCGCAGAACACCCCTGCAGCACGATATCCCTTGGGGGCTGTAATGCCCGCATTCAGTTTCTTCATTGTTTCTGCTCCTACTGCTGTCATCCCGGGAAGAGACTGCCCGTCTGCATTCCTGCAGTCTCGCTCAGGCCAAACCTGATATTCATGTTCTGCACCGCCTGTCCGGAAGCGCCCTTGACCAGATTATCTATAGCGCCGACCGCGATGACCCGTCGGGTCCGTTCATCGAAGGCTATGCCAATGTCGCAGAAGTTGCTTCCCTTGACCCAGCGGGTTTCGGGGAATGAGCCCTTCGGCAGGATCCGTACCCATGGAGCATCCCGGTAGAATTCCCGGTAGTGTTCGATCACCTCGTCCCGGGATACATCCTTCGCAAGCTGGGCATAGCAGGTGGTGAGTATCCCCCTGTTCATGGGAATCAGGTGAGGGGTGAAGGTCAGCTTTACCGGAGACCCGGCAAGAATAGAGAGCTCCTGTTCAATTTCAGGTGTATGCCGATGACTGGCTATGCCGTAGGCTTTCAGGTTCTCGTCACATTCACAGAAGAGCATGGCGGTCTTGGCACTTCGTCCTCCTCCGGACACTCCGGACTTTGCGTCAATAATGAGGGAGGCCGGGTCGATGATTCCACCGCTGAATAACGGTGCCGTCGTGAGGATGGCACTGGTCGTGTAGCATCCCGGATTTGCTATGATTGAGGCCCCTGCTATACGCTGCCTATGCAGTTCACTCAGACCGTAGACAGCCTGGTTGAGCAGCTCCGGACTTCCGTGCTCGCATGCATACCACTGTTCATAGAGCTGCAGGTCTGAGAGCCGATAGTCTGCTCCGAGATCAATGATCACCGTATTGCTGAGTATCTCCTGATTGATCCGGTGGGAGGCGACCCCGTGGGGAAGGGCAATAAAGAGCACATCGCACCGT
>SKJE01000076.1 GCA_007116075.1 Spirochaetia bacterium | reverse complement strand
CCAGACTTTATCAAGGAGATCATTGGTGAGTACCGCCTGAAGACCCGCATCCTCCAGTCGAGATGCATACAGCTCCCATTGGGCGTGGGTAATCTCCCTGCGGTTGCACCCCACAACAGATTCCGGTTCAAGCCGGGATACCAGCCAGGGGATGATTTCATTCGGCCCCGGCAGGGCAACCTTCTGCAGCTCAATCTCGCTGTCCCCGGTCTCCTGTTCAGCCTGCAGGTGATACCGTCCGTCCACCCAGAGTGCCGAGTGCCGGGAGGTCAGGGCAAACCAGCCCGCAGAACCGGTAAACCCGCTGATCCACTTTCTCCCCTCCCATCTGGCCGGGGGATATTCACTTGCATGGGAATCGGTTCCCTCAATCAGGTAGGCGTCTATGCCCCGGGAGGCCATAACTGTTCTCAGCTGTGCAATTCGCTGTGCAACGTTCATATTCATCCACTCCTATCCCCAGGGGCCACGGCCGGAACGTTTCCAGGTGTCAATGGGGTCGATCTGCAGCCTCACACGGAAATAGAGAAAGGCAAAGGCGAATCCCGCTAGATGGGTCAGATGGGCTACTCCAGTCTGCACCCGGGAGAATTGGCTGAATAGTTCGATAGCGGTATAGGCAATCACCAGTATCGGCGCGCGTACCGGCAGAATACCGAATACAAATATCCGGGCATGGGGAAAAAAGACCGCGAAGGCAAAGAGCACAGCAAACACCGCACCCGATGCTCCGAGGAGGATCACCGAATATCCCCCGCTGAACAGATACAGGAAGAAGGAGAAAATGCCGGCCAAGGTGCCGGTAAGGAGATAAAAAAACAAAAACTCCCTGCTGCCCATTCTCCGTTCGATCTGGGTACCGAAGAAAAACAGACCAATCATATTGAACAGAAGGTGAGAGAAATTCGCATGGGCGAACATATAGGTAAATACCTGCCAGATATATCCATTTTCAACAACGATGCCGGGAATCATAGCCAGGTATATCAGAACCCGGCGGTTCATGCTTGTCAGGAGATAGACAAATACATTGAGCATGATGAGTATCAGTGTGTAATTGGCATAGGTATAACGAAACTGCCTGCGGAGTAAACCTTTCATACAGTGAAAATAGTTGATATAGCCGCTTCAGTCAACTATTGGAGGGCTGCTTCATCCGTACCAGCAGTGCAAGAAGCTCCTCTCTGGCGCTTCCCGACGGCAGTAGACGGTCATATTCATCGTATACCGCTTCATAGAGGGCTTCAGCCCGATTACGGGCTTCCTCCAGTGCACCAAGAGATGTTATCCGGGATATTACACGCTCAATAAGCGGCTGGACATCTGCGCTGCGGCGATATTCACTCCGCACCCTGCCAAGCAGGTACTCAAGCTCCTCCCGGTGCTTTCCGCTTCGTTCAAGAGCCAGAATCATCGGAAGGCTTTTCTTCCCTTCGACAATATCATCCCCTCTCATCTTGCCGGGATTCCCCGTCTCCAGGTTAACCACATCGTCCATCACCTGGAAGGCAACACCCAGCCGCTGGGCGGCCCTTCCGAGGCTCCCCACTACCTGTTCCTCAGCATCGGCGACAACAGCACCGATTTCCGCCGCCATCCCGGCAAGACATCCGGTCTTGAGCATGCACATCAACTGGTATGAGTCGTGATCCGGTACATAGGAGAGATCCCTGTGCCAGGCGATATCAAAACCCTGGCCGAAGTGGACCCTGCGCAGATATGTGCTGTAGATCCGATAGACCTGCAGCTGAAGCTTCTCAGAAAGTGAGCTGCGGTCTATACAGGCAGTGGGTAGAAAATAGATAAGGTTCCCTGCATTGATGGAGATATCGATACCGAAGGTCATATGCACCGCAGGTGCTCCCCGGCGCATGTCGGATCTGTCCTCAATATCATCAACGATGAGACTTCCATTGTGGGGCAGTTCTACCACGGGGGTTAGGGGATAAGCCAACTCTGCCGCTTCTTCTCCGCCCAAAGCCTCGGCGGTGAGCACCATCAGCAGCGGTCTCCATCGCTTCCCGCCCCGCCGGATCAGGTCCCGGGCAGGTTCGCAGAATGTGTCCAGGATACTCAAGTCGACATCTACTCCTTGAGCTCCGCAGACCTCTTCAAACCAGGGGGTATTTGCTTTATCTGGAAGAATGTATTGTATCTCACTCTCAATTCGCTGCAGTCGATCTACCATCATGTGCCCAGCATATACACCATAAGGGAATTGTCAAGAAGCATGAAGCGTTACCTTTTTTCACAAATCCTTCAACTGTTACTTTTTTTCACACCTCGGTATCTGAAAAACTCTCTTTCATTGCCCTTACATTGAAACAGATAAATATGTATCTCTTTACATTATATAGTATTAGTTTTATTTGATATATTTTTTGTGTTTTTGGCACGCTCCGTGCATAGTATAGGTGCAACTAGTTTTTCATACCTCCTTTTACATACCATAATACATTACCTAGTTTGGCGGCCTGTTTTACCCCTCCCCCTCAGGCCGCCACTTTTTTTTCCCTTCCCCCTATGGTAAGCTCATGGTATGGCACGATCACGCATGCAGTCAGACCATTACACAAAACGAGCCCAAAAAGAGGGGTATCCTGCCCGGTCGGTGTATAAGCTGGAGGAAATCCAGAGGAAATTTACCCTGATACACCCGGGCGACCGCATCCTTGACATCGGGGCAGCCCCGGGAAGCTGGACGCTCTATGCTGTCAGGAAGTTCCTGGGCAGAGGGGGCTCAATTGTTTCTGTCGATTTAAAGCCCCTGGGCCTTAACCCGATCCCGAAGCAGGTCACTTTTTTCCAGGGAGATGCCTTTGAGCAGCCGGTTCGATCCTCCCTGACAGAACACAGTCCCTACGATGTCATCATCAGTGATGCAGCGCCCTCCACTACAGGCAACCGCACTGTGGATACTGCCCGTTCGGAAGATTTGGCCAGTCAGCTGCTAATACTGGCAGGAGAGGTACTGAAGCCCGGTGGATCAATGGTGATGAAGCTCTTCCAGGGCGGGGGTGAACGCCCCCTGCTCCGAGATATGGAGGCCATCTTCGGCAAGGCTAAGCTGTTCAAGCCAAAGGCATGTCGTGATGATTCATTTGAGATATTCCTCATAGGAACACAATATGGAGGTACTCCCCATGAAAGATAATCAGAGCGCATTGATTGTAATTGATGTACAGCGGGATTTCTGTCCCGGCGGATCCCTGTCAGTTCCGGGGGGGGATGAGATTATCGAAGTCATTAACGGCCTTACCCCGACCTATCCTCTTGTTGCGGCAACAAAAGACTGGCACCCGGCAGGCCACATATCCTTCGCATCCTCCCATGAAGGTGCGTCTCCCTATAAGACCATAACCCTGGATGATTCAGTACATGTAGTCTGGCCGGATCACTGTGTGGCCGGTACGGTCGGGGCACAGCTCCATGAAGCGCTGGATCTTACACACGTTTCCCTGATCCTCCATAAGGGGATGGACAGGGATATGGATTCATATTCAGCATTCCTGGAAAATGACCACCGAACACCCACGGGACTCCACGGTTATCTGCAGGAGCACGGTATCCAAAAGATTGATCTCTGCGGGCTGGCCACAGATATCTGCGTTTATCATACGGCACTTGATGCACTAGCCCTTGGGTATGAACTTACCATCCTGACTGAGGCGTGCCGTGGAGTGGATATGCCCGGGGGCACCATTTCCGAACGGCTCGATGAACTTGATCGGCTTGGTGCCCACCTAAACTGACCGGTTATGCGTGGGTATATCCGAAGCGTTTTATAAAGAGTTCCGCATTCTGGATTGACCCTCCTGCAGCTCCCTTCACCACATTGTTAACCATGAGGGTAAAGCCGATACGACCGTTCTGTTTCTTCAGACGTCCTGTATAGACCACCATTCCCTTTGGATCGCCCCAGAATGCATATTTCGGCTGGGGAAAGGTATGGTCTTTTCTGTATATAACCGGCTGGGGCGGTGTTGTTGGAAGCCCTTCGTGGGGTAGATGAAACTGCTCCCAGTCCCTGATGATATCATCCATATCAACATCCTCGTCAAAACTCAGCCAGACAGTCATCAAGTGCCCGAACATAACCGGGACCCTGACACAGTAGGCGTATACAATCGGATCTATGGATAATATCTTCTTGATTTCCGTCTCAATCTTCTCTTCTTCCTTGGCGATGTAAGGAATCACGTTATCGGTGATATCAAAAGAGGAGAGCCCCGGGTACCCTGCTCCACTGACCGACTGGTAGGTTGAGATGTGCATCTCCCGTATGCCATGGGTTCTCAGGGGAGCAATAGCCATAGCAAGACCGGTGGTTACACAATTTGCATTGGTGACCACAAAGCCTTTTTCGGGATATCCCTGCTGGAGAATCATATCGAGGGATTCATGATTCGCCTCAGGTACCAGTATAGGAACCTGGTCTTCATAACGAAGGGAGCCGGCATTTGAAAAGACATAAAAGCCGTTAGCCCTCAACTCAGGTTCAGTGTTCTTTGCAATTTCTGGAGGCATGGCAGAAAAGACGATCTGAACCCCCGCAGCTCGTATCGCGTCGATGTTAAATTCCTTGATTTCCAGGTCCGCCGCCTGTGGTGAAATTTCAAAGGGTATAACCCAGTGAACAGAATCACCATAGCGCTGGCCGATTCGAGCAGCCGAGGCCGTTACATAAACCACCTCAAACCACGGGTGGTCAGCAAGCATCCACATAAACACTTGTCCCACTGCCCCAGTGGAACCTATAACAGCTACTGGTATTTTTCCCATTATTTCCTCCGTCCAGCACACAACGCTCGTTTATATAATGTATAAATATACAAGCTTTATGCTTTGTTTTTCAATATCTAAACTATTAAATCTTATCAGTTGTTTCCATAATAACAAAATGTTATTTTAATTACAATACGCTCTGTATAAGAACTTCTAGTTTTCTGGGCGGGTATTGAAACCTTTGCTGTTTTCCTCCATCATATTCCTATGATTAAAGAACACAAAAGAACACCCATAACGGTTATCTACGGCAAAGACCCCTCCACTATGACAGAGCTCTTGCTCTCTGCTATATCCCTCGGCAGCTCCATTGAGCAGGGATCATCCATTGCAATTAAACCAAACCTGGTAGTAGCAAGCCCCTCCGATGGAGGGGGAACTACTACCCCGGACATTATTGAAGGTATTATCAGGCACCTCCAGGCATACGGACATAAGGATATTTCAGTCATCGAAAGCTCATGGATCGGTGACAGCACGAAGCGCGCATATAAAGTCTGCGGGTACGAACACATCTCCCGGAGAACCGGTGTACCCATGATTGACCTGAAGCAGGACAATACCACACAACTTGAAATAGAGGACAGAAGTTATGATGTGTGCCGGAAAGCTCTTGAGGCAGATGTCCTTATCAATGTCCCGGTGCTGAAGGGTCACTGCCAGACCCGCATGACTGGAGCCCTGAAAAACCTCAAGGGGTGCATCCCTGACAGCGAGAAGAGAAGGTACCACTCTCTCGGACTGCACCAGCCGATTGCTGACATCAACAGACTCCTGAAACCCGACTGGATCATCATGGATGCAATCTGCGGTGACCTCAGTTTTGAGGAAGGCGGAGATCCCTCCACCATGCACAGGATGATAGCCGGTTTTGACCCGGTCCTGATTGACAGCTATGGATGCGCTCTTATGGGACTTTCACCGAAGAAGGTCCCCTATATCATGAAGGCAGCCGAATATGGTGTCGGCAGGCTTTTTGACAACAACCCGCAGGATATCATGGAGCTCAATTCATCCGACAGTTCCTATGAACTGCCCAGGCTTACCCGTAAAGTCAATGAACTTTCAAACCAGCAGGAAGCTTGCTCTGCCTGCTGGGGAGCCCTGGTCCGTGCACTTATGGATATAGACGACGAGCTCTATGAGCGGTTTTTAACGCTGCACGAACAGCGGGGAACTCCATTATTCGCTATTGGACAGGGATTCTCCCGTTCCGAGGCTATTGACTGCCTGCTCGGCATCGGCTCCTGCACATCTGCAGCAGAAGACAACGTCTCTGGCTGCCCCCCGACTCCGGATCAGATCAGGAAGCACCTTGAGACACTTCACTCTCTCCCGCCCGGTTGACACAGGGAAATGAGTCCTGTAAAATATAGGCAATTACATATTTTGTAAGGAATTCCATTCAGCTTTGTTTATTAGCAGCAGTAATTCAGCATCATGACCCGCATTTTTTAAGGCACCCATAATATGGATGTCATGGAAAGCTGTATGCCCAAAGAAAACAGAGCATGGAACAAGGAGGACTACATGAAACTTACAGATAACCAACAGAGAATCATCTCCAATATAGATGAGAACATCACAAAAAAACACTGGAACGACTGGAAATGGCAGCTCCGTCATACCATCCGCGATATCGATACCTTTGAATCACTTATGGACATGAAATTTCCCGCCGAAAAGCGCAGGGGCTTTGAACAGACGGTAAATGAATTTCCCATGGCCATTACCCCCTACTATCTCTCCCTCATGGATGAGCAAGACCTCGAGAATGACCCGATATTCATACAGGCCTTTCCATCGGTGAAGGAACTGGATATCCAGGACCATGACATGGAGGATCCCCTCCATGAAGACTCTGACAGCCCTGTACCGGGGCTCACCCACCGCTATCCAGACCGGGTACTGCTGCTGGTCAGCAATACCTGTGCCATGTACTGCAGGTTCTGTACCAGAAAGCGCCAGGTGGGAGATAAGGACAGCATTCCCGGTAAGGAGGCAATCAGCAAGGGAATTGAGTATATCAGGAATACTCCCCAGGTTCGTGATGTGCTGCTCAGCGGGGGGGACCCCCTGATGCTTTCAGATGACTATCTGGATTGGATACTTACTGAACTGAGAAGCATAGAGCATGTAGAGGTAATCAGGATTGGTACAAGAACTCCCGTGGTGCTGCCCTACCGCATTACCGACAATCTGGTGGAAGTACTGAAGAAACACCATCCTCTCTGGCTGAACACCCATGTGAACCATCCCAGGGAACTCACCTCATCATCCCGGGCTGCCCTGGCAAAGCTTGCCAACGCAGGCATCCCTCTGGGAAATCAGAGTGTGCTGCTGAGGACAGTAAACGACTGTCCGCGAATCATGAAATCTCTCGTACAGAAACTTGTCTATAACCGCGTACGACCATACTACATTTATCAATGCGATCTCTCCCGGGGACTCAATCATTTCAGGACCTATGTAGGTAAGGGAATTGAAATCCTTGAGAGTCTGCGGGGTCACACCAGCGGATTCTGCGTTCCCACCTACGTTATTGACGCCCCTGGAGGTGGAGGGAAAATCCCTGTCGGGCCGGAGTACCTCATATCCTGGTCAGCCACCAAGGTTATACTGAGAAATTATGAAGGTGTAATAACCACCTACCGAGAACCGGAACCATATAAGTCATACTACTGCAACCAGGACTGCGACGCCTGCAACCTTCAGCTGAAAACCTCCGATGCGGATGAATACAAGGCTACGGGCATTGAAAAACTGTTGTGCGACTATGATGAAAGTTACTCCATGGTACCAGAGGACAATACCCGCCATAACAGAAGACAGGAGCAGGAGGATGAATGATATCACTGAAACCATTCTGGATGCCCAGGTACAGCACGGTCTGGAAAGCAGACGGATGTATGTCATGGATATCGGGAAGGCTGATCCTTCACTTCTAGCCGAGAAACTGATCAGTCGTTCCCGGGAGGCGGGGTATACAAAGATATTTGCGAAAATACCGGACACATCCTCCAAGCCATTCCTCTCATCGGGCTATATCCTTGAAGCTAAGATTCCACGGGACCCTGATGCAGAGGCCTTCACCCATTTCCTGGCCTACTACCTAGATGAAGAGAGACGTACCCCCGAAAACCCAGATTACCTGCAAGAAGTACTTGATCTCTGCAGTGAGCGCACATTCTCTTCCCCAAGGCCTTTGAAGGAAGGAACAATCTGTGAGGTATGCTCCCCCGAAGACACCCCGGAGATGGCCCGGATATACAGGGAGGTGTTTCCCTCCTATCCCTTCCCAATCCATGACCTGGAATATTTGAGGGAGACCATGAAATCCCATGTGCTGTACTGCGGCATCAGAAAACAGGGACGTCTTGCAGCCCTCGCTTCAGCGGAGATGTATCCTTCCCACAGCCAGGCAGAGATGACCGATTTTGCCACCCTTCCTGAACACCGGGGCAACGGATATGCTTCGGTGCTGCTTGAGTACATGGAACAGCGGCTTCCAGGTCACGGAATTTTCGTACCCTATACAATTGCCCGGGCAGTGTCCCCGGGGATGAATATCACCTTTGCCTCAGCTGGATATCGCTTCTCGGGACAGTTGATCAACAACACCCAGATATCAGGGAGCATCGAGAGTATGAACGTCTGGTATAAGATACTGAAGAAG
The DNA here is from genome assembly GCA_007116075.1 of Spirochaetia bacterium. GTDB lineage: Bacteria > Spirochaetota > Spirochaetia > PWKH01 > PWKH01 > PWKH01. The sequence continues at coordinate 2,334 of SKJE01000076.1, read as the reverse complement.
TGAATTTTTTCGTTTTTTACTCTCCCGGGATATTGGCAGAACACGTATTTTTCGATAAGATGTCGATACTTTGGGGGTGTAGCTCAGTTGGCTAGAGCGCATGAATGGCATTCATGAGGTCAGGGGTTCAATTCCCCTCACCTCCAAAAAGAAAAAGAGGAAACCGGAAAACCGCGCTAACTCACGTACTGCAGCATCCCCTATCCATGACCAGGATCGCACCCTTTCGAAAATCGGCCGAACGTAGTTCCTTACGAATAGTATCCAACACGGTCTTATCTGAATAATTACCGGGAAGGAATTGCCTACAAGGTGTTCGAAGAACGGGATATCCAGAAGAAGAATTTTGTCACCCTCACAACTAGACAGAACGGCAGGCTCTTCATCCAGTTCCTGTCTTTGATCCTCAAGAGCTCTATCGAATACACCATGATCAAAAAATAGCCTGTATGCGACGTATGCTACCCGAAAACACATGATTAAATTTCATTCGCCAATCCGCGGCAAAAAGCGGCACCAGTGTGCCTGAGAAATGCAAGCTCATCAGCAGGCGGAAAAAGACAAAGAAAAGAACTCCAAAATCTGCTGCTTCGAAACCGAAGAGATAGGATTACAATGTTCTGCATCATTCAGGCAATAGTAGATAGAACAGGCCAATCCTCTTCATGGCAGGACACTCGGCTCCATCGTCCGACCATAGACGGAGTCTCCCACATACTTCTCGCTGTAAAGGATATCGCCGATGGTCCTGAATACCTAAACTATCCGGAATATATCTGTATGTAATACAATACATGGACAATGTATTTACATTAGACATGTAAAGTATTATCTTTTGATTGAGATTCTGTGAGCATGGAGGAAAATGATATGGCAGTGAAAGCGAATACCAGTATGACAATCCGAATGAATCGGGAGGTGAAGCAAAAAGCCCAGATGATTTTTGCTGAACTTGGCATGGATATGACTACTGCAATCAATGTATTTCTGAGACAAGCGATTTACTATAAAGGCTTTCCCTTCGAGGTAGTTCTGCATACTCCTAACGATGAGACTCTTGCCGCAATGGAAGCGGCTGAGAATGACAAGAAAATGTATGGACCGTTCGACAGTGTTTCAAGCTTGATGGATGAGTTGGATGCTTAAGACAGAATTCACCGGACAGTTCAAGAAAGACTACAAAAGTGCAGTAATGAGAGGTTGTGACCCCAAAAAACTGGAAGAGGTGATTACGATTCTTTGCAATGAGCATTCACTACCTCCGTCATATCGGGATCATCCCCTTGCCAACTCAAGGAACTATAAAGGGATGAGAGAATGCCATATTCAACCGGATTGGCTGCTCGTGTATAAGATTGTCCACCACACACTCATCCTGAAACTGATCCGAACCGGAACATACAGTGATTTATTTTGACTAATTTGCAGAACTGGGAACCTTACAGGATTGAAGGAATGAATGAAATTGCACGAAATCCCGTCAAGGGAACTTCTCGAACCTTGAAACGGCGTTACGGATTTGAACCTGGCGAAAGCAAACCTTGCTTGTACCGGTGAACACATCATTGCAGCAGCGATACTGGTGATGAATATGTACCCGGGGATGCCGTTTATGCATTTGCGGGTGGTCTCTCCTAACCATGTGAATCGACTTGTAGCTTTTCTGGAAGCCCAATAAAAGGGAGATGGAATTGGGACTCAATAGAGAAAAAGGATCTCACAATAATTCAAGGAGCACCGATAATGAGTAGTATTTTAATGATTTTCAACCATGCCCCGTATGACGGTACAGATGTTACATGGAATGCGCTGCGTCTGGCTGGACAACTCGAGGCGACTGAACACGAGGTTCGTATCTTCCTCATGAACGACTCGGTTGATCTGGCAAGAGATTCGAACAAGAAACCTGTTGAGTATGACCAAGACTTGAGTCAGATGCTTCGGGACCTTATAGCCAAAGGAGTGCAGGTCAAGGTGTGCGGCACCTGTATGGCCCGTTGCGGTATCCACAAGCAAGAACCTTATTTTAAGGGTGCGGAGAAGTCGACCATGGCAGCCTTAGCTCAATGGACAGTAGAAAGTGACAAGCTCCTCACGTTCTGATTTGAAGGGAAAAGCGCTGCCAATCTTTCCAGGGCCCTGTTTTGCTCGGCCGGTTGCTGGCATTGCTCTCCCAGGTGCGATTGCAGGCCCAGGATGAATCCCGCCTCGGGTTCAGATTGCCGCCTGGATGATTGGGGGCTACAATGACCGCTGCGCAGGGCCGAGACCCGGTCGTTACACAGGCACCGAAGTGTATGTGAACTACTTTGGTATTCGAGAAGAGGAGTTTTT
>SKJE01000137.1 GCA_007116075.1 Spirochaetia bacterium | reverse complement strand
TTCCAGAAGAGCTGGGTAACAGCTCTCCAGAGAAGATGTATAGTCCGCTTGAGGGAATTGGCGATCAATGAGTTGTTTGCATATGAACTCAGGGTGATATGAAAGGCTGAATTATTATCCCACCATTGTTCCAAGCTTACAATCTTCCCCTTTTTTATGTATTCCGTATCATCGGTCATGTTCTTCAGGTGCTCGATTTGATAGCTTTGGAGGTTGTCAAAACAAAGGCGGAGACTCTCCAGTTCAAGAATGATCCGGAACTGGGTTGCTTCCCAGATATCTCGTTCTGTAAGCTTCACAATCTGGTATCCCAGGCGAGGGATGTTACGGATTACGCCTTCATTACACAACTGAATAAGGGCTTCCCGGACTGGAGCTTTGCTCACGCTGAATTCTTCAGCCAGTGAGTTTTCTTTCAGGAAGTCATTGATCTCGTACTTATTCTTTATGATCCGGTCCAAAACCTGGTCGTGGATCTGATCTTTTAAGCTCTTAGCCATATATTCCCCTATCTATATCCAATATATATGGGAAACTAAAAACTATCAAGATTATTGTTGACAAAAGGCATATTTGAAAACATAATACTGGTATGATTAGAAAACATATAAGGCGGAGGATCTATGAATAAGAAGCAGCGTGTATCAGCAGCACTCAAAGGGGAGCCGGTAGACAGAATACCTGCAAGTTTTTCCCTGCATTTTCCTGCATACGCTTCGTCTGGTAAAAAAGCGATTGAAGCTCATAGGAAGTTTTTTCACGAAACTGACGTGGATATCTATAAGGTGATGAATGAGAATCTCTATTCTCAGGATATTACCATTGAAAAAGCAGAGGACTGGAAACATGTTAAGCCTATCACAGGGAGCGAGACATATGTTCAGGACCAGCTTGATATCATCAAGGCTATCTCTGATGAGTTCGGGAGCGAAGGATATGTCTATGCGACAATCCACGGTCTGTTTGCCTCGGCTTTTCATGCGACCAAGGATGATGATGCAAACCTGGCTCACCACGACAAGGTGACAGCACACCTGGCTGAACGTCCGGATATTGTCGGTCCTGCACTGAAGAGGATCGCTGAAGGATTAGCTCACTTTGTTACATTGTGCATAGAAGCCGGGGCTGAAGGAATTTACTATGCCGCACTTGGTGCGGAGTCCTATCGTTACAGTCGGGAAGATTTTTCAAGGTATATTAAACCAAATGATATCATTGTTCTTGAGGCGGCTGGAAGAGCTCCTGCCGGCACGATACTGCACATGTGCAAGGATCAGCTGAACATTGATCTCTATAAGGATTATCCTGGTGATATCGTTAACTGGGCAACCCATGAGCAGAATATCAGCTTAGACGAAGGAAGAGCTCTGTTCCAGCGGCCAATCCTCGGGGGATTTGATGATCGGGCAGGAGTGCTTGTTGATGGAAGTAAAGAGGAGATCGAGGAGGAAGTACGCCGATTAGTCAAAGCATATGGACCGACCAATTATATGCTTGGAGCTGACTGCACGCTGCCCACAGAGATACCCTACGAAAGAATCCGATGGGCTGTGGATGCGCTGAAGCAGATTGGTGTATAGCTTTTACACTTAGGTATAAGGCACGCAGATAAGCGTGGTAAGGTATTGATTACGAAGGAGGAAATTGTATGAGAAAGTTATTGTTTGTAACCATGGTGCTGTTTGCAGCTATGGTGATGAGTGTGTCCGCAGGAGGGCGTGCTGAAGTTGTTGAAGACGGGGTGTATCCTGCCGGGACTATGACATTTATGGGTTATGGTAACCCCCAAGTTCACAAGGTTCACGGGGATGATTTTCTTGAAAGAAATCGGGATGTTGCACCGAATGTAGATTTTGAGATACTTCATGTGGAATCGGAACAGGCCGCACGTCAGCATGTGGTCATGTCGGTAACAGCCGGTGTATGGGATGATCTTCCCACAGCCATGAGGACCCAGGAAGTAAGTCTCCAGGTACTGGCGGATCAGGGAATATTAGCAGACTTGACTGATTTTGCACTGGAACATAAAGACGACTACCTCGACGGTGTCTGGGAAGCCGGCTTCTATGATGGAAAGTACTACGGTATCCCCACACAGTTTAAGCCGCAGCTTATATTCTATAATGCATCCTTGTTTGAAGAATATGATATTGATCCGGAACGGATGGATACCATCGAGGGATGGATTGATGTTGGTCGGGAGCTGAAAGAGAAAAGTAACGGGAAAGTGCACCTTTCATATGTTGATCCAGGGAGTTTTACCTGGCGCTATTACGGACGCAGAGGTTTTATGCCCCAGGCTGAGGCAAACATATGGGATGAAGACGGAAATGTAGTAATTGATACAGACCCGGGTTCATTGCTTGCCTTTGAGACACTGGATACACTGCATTCTGAAGGATTGCTGCTTACTGCTACCATGTTCCAGCCGCAGCTTTATGATGCAACAAGAGACGGCCGGATAGCTACCTATTATATCGGTGCTTTCTGGGACCAGTTTCTGCGTCAGAATCTTCCTGACATGGAAGGTGATTGGCGCATGATGCCTGCTCCCATGTATGAAAATGTAGGAATGCGCGGAGCTCCAGTGCCTGCTATTGATGTAGTGATTGCTCATCCAGACGGCAACCCCTATAAGGACCTCTATCTTGAGATGATGCTGGATTTCCAGTTTAACAACGAAGCGCGAATCGATTGGACTGAACAGATGCTTGCTCAGAACCAGACGATTTCTGCACCAATCGCTAAGGAAACATTGAAGGATCCCTATTGGAAGCAGCCGACACCCTATTACGGAGGACAATCTCTGCTGGGTATGGAGAGCGAGGGATTAGTGAATTTTGCACCTAATCTCAGGGTTACCAACGTTGATGCTGAAGCTGATTCAATTATCTCTGCAGAGATTGAAAAGTATGTAGCAGGTGACCAGTCTATGGATCAGGCTGTTAAGAATATGGGCAGAATATTAAGGCAGCGAATCGGCACAGCTCCAGCAGCACGCTGATAAGCAGAGTAATACAAAATCGTACACATGTTTCATCCGGTAAGGGGATCAACCCCTGCCGGATGAACATTATCAAATGGAGTTTGCATCATGAAAGAGAGCAGTCTATTGGCACGGATGTGGAAAGCACGTGTAGTATACCTGTTTATAGCTCCCTATTTTATTCTTTTTATCTTGTTCCAGCTTATTCCTCTTGTGTGGTCTTTCGTATTGAGTTTTCATCAGTGGTCAGGCCTTGGTGATATGACCTTTATTGGATTTGATAATTATCGAAGGCTATTTACAAGTGAGCAGTTCCGCCAGGTACTGTTTAATACGCTTTTTTACTGGGCGGTAAGTATTGTGACCATTATACCCATATCCTTATTGCTGGCGACAGCAATTAATTCTCCATGGCTGAAGAGAAGAAGTCTCATACAGACCATGACATTTCTACCATACATTATATCATGGGTAGCTGCTGCTTTAGTATTTCGGATGCTCTTTGACCATGAAGTCGGACTCATAAATATCTCATTGAATGCCTTGGGGCTACAGGCACAGCCTTGGTTGATCAGTACACGACTTTCAAAAATACCAATAACAATTTTGATTATCTGGCGGCTTGTACCATGGTATATGCTGATCATTTATTCCGGGTTGAAAAGTGTTGATCTCCAGTATTATGAAGCGGCAGTCATCGAAGGTGCGAATGCCCTGCAGCGGTTAATCAAGATAACTATTCCGCTCATAAGCACCATTCTTTTCTTCTGCTTTATAACCCTGACTATCGAGACGTTCAGGATTTTTGCCCAGCCCTACGCATTGACGCAGGGAGGCCCCGGAAATTCTTCAATGTCTATTGTGCAGTATCTATATATTAATGGGTTTGAATTTTTTAATCTCGGTTATGCTTCTACCGTTGGATATGCCCTGGCGCTGATTCTGCTAGCAGTATCATCGCTGCAACTCAGGAACATGGTAAAACGAAATAAAGAAATGAATATGTGAGTATAAGATTATGAAACAAAATACCATAGAACGTAATACTGTCAGAATGGTTCTTGTGATTACCATGATCATCGCTGTGTTCCCGTTTATTTTTATGATGATCATAGCGTTGAAGCCTCCTGGGGAAAGTGTTACTGGCTTAAATTCATTATATGTAATGAATCCCACCCTGAATAATTTTGTCCGGGTGAACCAGATCATCCCCCTTGCAAGAAATGCAATTAACAGCATGGTGGTATCATCGGTCGGGGCTCTTACAACCGTCTTTTTCTGCGCCCTTGCAGGATTTGCGTTTGCTAAGTATACCTTTCCCGGCAAGGAATTGATGTTTATCATTATGATCGCAACTATGATGGTTCCTGAAGAGACTAGTGTCATTCCGGTATTTATCATAGTTCGCCAACTGGGGTGGATCAATAATTTACTGTCACTCATAGTGCCGAAAATTGCCACTGCCATTGGTATTTTCTATATGCGCCAATATATTACTACATTTCCATACTCGATAATGGAGCAGGCACGAATAGACGGCTGTAGTGAGTTCAGGATTTTCTGGAATATGGTGCTCCCGAATATAACTCCAGCACTTGCTGCGTGGGGATCAATATCCTTTATTGTCCGTTGGAATGAGCTTCTCTGGCCGCTGCTGTTCATGCGTTCCCGAGTTATGTATACCTTGACGGTTGCCATTTCCCTGCTTCCAACTGCGGAAGGACTCTCTACTCCCTGGCAGGTGATCATGGCAGGTGCTGCTGTTTCGGTTGTTCCTTTGGTAATCATCTATTTTCTGCTTCAGCGGTTCCAAATTGCTGGGCTCATGACAGGTTCTCTGAAAGGCTAATAATATATAAAGGATGAGTCAACGTATGGATATATCACATCAAGATCTCCTTAGTGTCTTAAAAAGTGAGCTGGTAACATCAATAGGGTGTACCGAACCGGCTGCGGTGGCGCTTGCATGTGCAAAGGCCAAGGAACATCTAAACGATGAGCTTGATCATCTCAATGTTCTTGTCAGCCGGGATGTCTTTAAGAACGGTTTTAAAGTAGGCATACCCGGAACAGAGCAGCGGGGACTGCTTATTGCCATTGCTCTTGGATACCTGTTTGGGAATCCAGATGCGGGGCTGGAGGTGCTGCAGTCTGTCGGCACGGGCGCCCTTGGGGATGCTGAATCATTGGTATTATCCGGCAGGATTACTATTGATATAGACCAGGATTACGACGGGTTGTTTATTCAGGTGAATGCAAAGGGCATTACCCATGAAGCATTAGTAATAATCAAAGAGGAACACAACCATATCGCCCGTATAGAAGTTGACGGAGCTGTTCTTCTTGAAGACCAGCCGGATGAAGCGTCCGGCCGGATGAATGCTTCCGCCATACTTGATGCGCTTACTCCTGAAGCCATTGTCCGGTTCGCGGATACCGTGGACATTCATGAAATCATGTTTGTCTATGAAGCTGCCGAGATCAATGCCCGGGCGGCCCGAGAGGGTATGAGCAACAGCTGGGGATTGAACATCGGGAAAACACTAATGGCCCTTGATGATGGAGATGCAGGTGAAGATGACTCCCGGCTGACGATATCCAGGATAACCCGTGCGGCTGCTTTTGCTGCCGCAGCTTCCGATGCGCGGATGTCCGGATGCAGCTGTCCCATTGTCATTAATTCAGGAAGCGGAAACCAGGGTATTACCGCTTCGCTTCCTGTCCTGAGTATCGCCCGTGACATGGGGATAGATAAACAGCTTGTCATGAGAGCACTTGTGATGAGCCACCTGTTATCGCTGTACCAGAAGCACTTCAGTGACCGGATTTCAGCTTTCTGCGGCGTCGTGACAGCAGCTGTCGGGGCCGGATGCGCAGCAGCATACATGCTGGGAGGTGGATTAGTTGAGATTGAGCATACTATGAATACAGCCCTTGGCGGAATTTCCGGCATGATATGCGATGGGGCGAAGTCAAGCTGTGCAATGAAAATTGCTCTGGCTGTACAAAATGCCCTTATTGCATGTGCTGTAGGGCTCCAGGGAAAAGGCATTACTCCCGGTGAAGGCATTGTAGGAGCTGATGCCCATGGAACCGTAAAGAATATCGGAAGGCTTGCGACAGAGGGTATGCGGGGTACTGATGAAGTTATTCTTCAGATTATGCTCGACACATCCGAGTAGGAATTATTGTTCTTCCTTTATACATACCAGGAAAGTGAAGCGGATGCATGACAGAACGTATTGAACCGCCCCTGGGAATCTGTTTTCGGCTGCTCTCATGTCGCATACATGACTCCAGAGCAGTTTTCTGTATATGATACCTTGCCCGGGGACATCCTGCAGGACTTTTTCCCTGTAAATTGACAAGTGCGCTAACCAAGCATATACTTCCATATGAAAGCGCATCAGGCTGCAGTGGAGGATCTATGAAAAAAGAAGAGGCGGTGAGCTTGGCAGAAGGCCTGTGGTGGGTAGGAGCAGGTGCTGATTCAGGAGTTCTGCAGTGCAATCCCTATCTGCTCATGCAGGGCGGCTCAGCAGTCCTCTTTGATCCCGGTTCGGTCTTAGATGCCGATGTGGTCATGGATAAGATCCGAAGCTTCATTCCCATTGAACAGATAGAGGCGATCGTATTGAGCCATCAGGACCCGGATCTCTGTTCAGCCCTCCCGGTCTTCGAGAAAAACGGGTTTTCCGGGGTCATATGCTGCCACCAACGTACGGCAATGCTTGTCAAGTATTATGGAATTTCCTCTGAGTTCTATACCATAGATACACATAAATACAGGTATCGGCTCAAGGATACCTCAGAGATCAGGTTTCTCTTAGCACCGTACCTGCATTTTCCAGGTGCTATTATGACCTATCTGCCGAATCTGAAGACCCTGATATCCGGGGATCTTTTCGGTGCTGTTACCAAGCGATGGACTCTGATCGCAGATGATGACTATCGGGAGTCGATGAAAACCTTTCATGAATCCTATATGCCCTCACATGAGATTCTTGAGTCGGTTATGAGCCAACTGCTTTTATTCGATATTGATACGATCTGTCCGCAGCATGGATCTGTCATCACACAGCATGCCAGGGAGCATATAGAGATTCTGAGGGACCTGCCCTGCGGAGTTATGATGAACCCTGTCCGCACAAAGCTTATGGATGCCGGGGGATATACCAGTTTGTGTACTGAGGTGATTCGCCGTTATATTGCTATGTTTGGAAAGAAAGAGGTCCGTGAAGTTTTTCATGAATCACCTTTCAGTATTGACTACCAGAACAAAACAGTCAGTTCATCAACACTCGAAGACCGGGATATCTGGGAAGAGTTTTTTAACCTGGTGCTTAAAAAGAAAGGCCTTTCCTGGCTGACGGTTCTCAGCCCCCTCGTGGAGCAATTCTCACGGGCCTATTCGATACCACTACCGAAGCCCTACACGTCACTGATATTTGATGCCCATAAGAATCAGGACATCATGAATGTTCGGCTCCAGGAACTGGAAAATGAAAAAATTGATGTGGAAACCAGGTTGAGGCGTATAGAGTCAGACCAGATTCTCTGCCCGATCACGGGTCTGTACAACCAGGATTTTTTTGAACGCTATATGCTGGATGCGCTGGTACGTTATAATGAAGAGCATCGTGATTTTGCTGTAATGTTTTTGAGCATAGACAACCTGGAAGAGATTAACATACGATTCGGCAGTGACGAAGGTGATACGGCCATGAGGAACCTTGCCTACATACTAAAACAGGATCTTGCAACGGCTGACCAGACGTTCCGGCTGAAGGGAGGTATGTTTGCCCTGTTCCTCTCTTATCTTGATCAACCGGCTGCCGTAAAGCGGGCTCTTGAACTGAAGAGTACAGTACGGGATTCTTCCCTGTTTATCATACCGATTTCAGTATCAATCGGAATGTATCATTCGATTGAGCTGCAGACAGAGTCCCCGGAAAACCCTGCAGACCTGCGGATGACCGTGCTCCAGGCTGCTCAATTTAGGCTGAAGGCCGGTCAGCGGAAGGGGAGGGACTCCTTGGTCTATGAACAAGACCAGGAAATCAGCACACGCGCTCTATATACAGTGCTGCTGGTGGATAAGCCGGGATTACAGCGTGATATTATCAAGAGGGCTCTGCAGCAGGAACGATACCGGGTAGAGACTGTACCGGATGGTCTGGCAGCCCTGAATTTTATCCAAGACCAGCTTCCTGACATCATCATCAGTGAACTCATGACACCGAAAATGGGTGCCCTGGCACTCTGCCGGGAAGTTAATAAACTGTACCGTGATAAGCGCATCCCGTTCATCCTGCTGGCGGGGAAAAAAAGTGAGAACGTTGTTAAACGGGCAATTGGGCTGGGAATTACCTATATGCTGTCGCATCCGGTTATGCTTGCTGAACTGGTCGGTATCATCGGTATCCTTACCGACCGGATGCAGTCGGGGGAGGAACAGTAGATGTCCTTAGAGGCTGCCCTGGTTGTAACAGGTATTATCCTTGTCCTGGATTTCTTCATGATTCTCTACACCTACGGATATAAACATGCGGCAACCCGGCGCAGCAGAAAGAGAAGAGAGGCTGAAGAGCGTATTGAGAAGCTGCTTGTAACTGAAGGCACGGACTTTCGTTCTCTTGACCATACTATGCTCCTGAACATATATATGAGGCTTCGGGATACCTTCCAGCTGTCTGCTGAATCTGAGGAGAAATTCAGGAAGTACCTTATTACAAGCCCAGTGGTAAAGAGAAATCTCAGGAGGCTGACCGACGACTCCTGGCTGAAGCGCAGTGAGGCTGCGCACCGACTGAAGTACATTGAAAGTGCTCCTGTCCGGAAGGCGCTGCTGGCAGCTTTGGAGCGGGAACAGCATCCTGTAACGATTCTATACCTTTCCCATGCCCTTGCGGTACAGGGAGTTACCAAAGCGATCGGGCCGATTGTCTCGAAGCTGAAGTGGATTGATCCCTGGTTTGCTGAGCGCATACGGGCGGTACTCTATACCTTCGGCAAGGATTTCCTTCGCTATGCTAAGTATCGAACACGAAGCAACAGGATCTATATGCAGCAGCTGCTGTGCGGGTTTGCAGTCGATTATCCGGCGGAAGAACTGCGGGAGTATCTCATAGAGAAAGCATTCTCCCGGCATGAATCAGTCAGAACCCCCGCCCTCCAGGCACTGCTCAACCATTTCCCTGAATCATTTATGAAGGAACCCTTTGCAAGTACAGCGCATCGTCAGGTGCTGCGGTATGTTCTCAAGGCTTACGGCAGTACCCTGGATCCGCAGTATATACCCCGTATTCTCGCCTTTGCAGGACACAAGTTTCTCCATAAAGAGATAGTCGAATCTCTCTCTGACATGGCCTCGCATAACCCGGCGGTGCTGTCCACGATACTTTCGCTGTTTCGATCCGGCAGGTCAAAGGAGGATCGGAGCCTTCTGGCCCAGGTCCTTGGAAATCGTGTTGAGTACTATCTGACCAGAATAAACAGCCCCATTGAAGGACAGGTCAAAGAGATTATCCGGGAGCTTGTCAGGGCACGGCAGACCAGCTCAATATTCACCTTTCTCAACAGGAACAGGGATTTGGCCATCGAGGCGAAGGTAATCGAAGCACTTAAACCTGCTGCAGCCCGATCAAAGGTTTTACGGAATGATATGAGGGTTTATCTTGATTCCCGAATTCTTGAAGCCTTTCATCTGCGCAGCGAGAACACGCCGCTGCATCCTCCATCTCCCCACAACGAACCGCCCCAGAGGCTGAAGCTTGTGGTAATACTTGTGTCGGCACTGCTCTTTTTTCCTGCAGTCATCCTAGCCTGGGAATTCAGTGCATTGGGAGATATGGATTGGATGGAGGTGCTCAAGCTGTTTGTCGTGCGGTTCAATTACCTGCTGGTGTTCTATGCCCTCACCTTGAATGGTATATATTTGACTATGCTGTCACTCTCAGCCTATGCTGCACGCAGGCAGCAGCGCTTATGGATGATCAAGGACAGCCGCCTGCTCAATACAAAGAACCTGCTTCCATCGGTGTCTATAATTGCTCCTGCCTATAATGAGCAGGAAAATATCGTACAGAGCACGAATTCACTTCTCAGCCAGGAATACCCGGACTTTGAACTCATCGTGATCAATGACGGTTCCAAGGACGAAACGCTTAATACGCTGATTTCCTACTTTGAATTAGAAAAAAAGGACATGATCGTTACTTCCAGGGTCCAGACCATGGGCTTGAAGGGAATCTACACAAACAAGAATATACCCAATCTCATCGTTGTGGACAAAGTGAACGGCGGCAAGGCTGATACCCTCAATATGGGACTCAATATTTCCTCAAAGGAATTTTTCTGCGGAATTGATGCTGACTCGTTACTGGAGCCCCAAGCTCTTTTACGGGCGATATCGGTCATGCTTGATTCACCTGAGGAGAGTATTGCCGCGGGAGGAAATATCTGTCCGGTCAACGGGTGCACCGTTGATCATGGAAGTCTTGAACATATTTCGCTGCCTGAAAAGCTCCTTCCCCGCCTCCAGTCCCTTGAGTATATCAGATCCTTCATGTCAGGCAGGGTGGGATGGGCTTTTATCAATTCGCTGCTCATTATCTCCGGGGCATTCGGTATTTTTGATCGGAAACTGACCATACGGTCGGGTGGATACATGACAAAAAGCGGGAAGTACCACCGCGATACAGTGGGGGAGGATATGGAGCTGGTGGTGAGGCTCTCCCGCTATATGAGGGAGCTGAAAAGACCCTACTCAGTTGATTATGCTGTCTTTGCAAACTGCTGGACAGAGGT
>SKJE01000166.1 GCA_007116075.1 Spirochaetia bacterium | reverse complement strand
GCCGAAGTCTCCCAGTACATAGATAAGGATAATGACACTTCCCGACAGCAATGCGGGCAGGAGATGGGGCAGGACTATCCTGAAAAAGATCCTCACCGGTCCCGCTCCGAGACTTTGGGCGGTCTCCTCAAGGGCGGGATCAAGCCGTGCAAGCGAAGTCCTGATATTCAAGTATAGATAGGGAAAACTGTAGATCGTCAGGGCTGCGGTTGCACCCCAGTACCCGGACATTCTCGGCAGGGGAAGAGAAAAGAGCCGGGCCGAAAGCCCGTAGCTCCCGCCGATACTCAGCAGTGCATAGGCGGCAACATACCCCGGAAGAGCCAGGGGCAGTACACCCAGAAGGGAAAGCCCCTTCCTCCAGGAAAGATCAGTCCGTTCGGTCAGCCATGCAAGGGGAAGTGAGACCGCCAGGGAGAGTGCCAGTACACCCCCGGCCAGCAGTACGGTATTGCCCAGGAGCATCATCGTATGCGGCCTCATAATCAGGGAGACCAGCAGATCCCCCTGGGCGTCACCTGAACGGAGCAGGAGGTAAAACAGGGGTATAATCATACCCCCTGCGGCAATCACCGCAGGGATATAAAGCGGCAGCGGGGCCTTTCGGGATATCACAGCAGCCCTGCCTGCCTCATGATAGCAAGGGTTCCCTCCAGGTCGGCAAGTCCGTCAAGGTCAATTCCCGGGGATAAGGTGAGCAGGTCCTGGTAGGACCCGGTATCATCAAGGGCTGCTGCGGGAAATTCCCCCAGTTCTTCCACAATAAAGGACTGGGCAACATCTGAGAGCAGATACCTGATAAACTCCAGAGCTTTCTCCCGGTTGCTGCTGGATGCCAGAATGCCGATACCTGCGGTATTAACCATATTCCCGATATCGCCAAGGGAGAAGAAATCCTGGGCTACGGGAAAATCCGGATCCACTGATGTGAACCTTCCCAGGTAGTAGTTGTTCACAAGGGCAAAATCAATTTCCCCTGCGGCTATGGCCTCAACCAGGGAAGTGTTGTTTCGATACGACTGGGTATCTTGTGATCCCATTGCCTCCAACCACGCGAGGGTTACTTCATCTCCATGGACCAGCCGCATGCCCGTCAGGAAAGCCTGGAAGGATCCATTGGTGGGGGCCCAGCCGACCCGGGATCGATATCGGATATCGGTAAGATCAAAGATGCTGTCCGGGAGTTCATCCGGTGTGGTCCGCTGAGTTGAATAGGCGAACAGCCTTGCCCGGCCGCTTGCGGCAATCCAATGGGCTGAGTCACTCCGGAATAGCGGGGGAACCTCCTGCCAGAGAGACGGGGGGAGCTCCTGAAACAGTCCTGAACGGGTGACTGCACCGAGACCTCCTGCATCCTGGGCCCAGAAGAGGTCCGCCGGGGAGCGTCGTCCCTCCTCAGTGATCAGTACAGCAAGTTCACTGGTTCCTCCATAGCGGACCTGGACGGGAATTCCAGTGTGCTCCTGGAATGATCTGACAAGCGGTTCAACTAGGGACTCACTCCTGCCGGAGTAGATTGTGAGTCCCTCCTGCTGCCCCCGGGCAGACAGGGGAGACAGCATAACCACCAGTGTAAGGATACATACAGCAAGTATGGTACGGTTCATAGTTAATCCTTATTAATTTAATCATGTATACCCTAATGTATCCAAACACGATAATAAGATCAATAAAAGTAAGTTATTTTAAGCTAACTTTTTTCAAGTACCTGTTCATCCAGCTGCAGAACAGGAGAGCAAACAGGAATGTCTGCACCACCAGTTCAGGGATCCCAATCAGCAGGTCAGCCGCCAGTTGGCTGAAGGTCTGCTCGGTGACCAGGGCCTCTATCAGGAATATTGGAGAAGCCAGCACGGTCAGACCAAAGAGCAGTGCAAAGAGCCTGAGAAAACCTCTTTTCTTCTGCAAGTACATGGATGCAAATGGCAGCAGCAGCAGCCCCAGCAGGGCTCCCCGAAATATCTGGCTAAAGAAGACTGTGAAAACCATAGGAAGACTCTGCAGGTCCCGCCAGAGGGAAAAGTACTCCATGGTATCCAGGGCCTCTTCGTAACCGCACAGTTCGTACATAATGCTCCCCACTACCCAGTAGGTTACAAGGTGGAGCAGGATAAACCGGAACAGAAACGACTTTTTCATGATGAAACCTCCCGTGTCATGAATGCATAAAACCATGTAACGAGAGCCATCTGAACAGCTCCTCCTGTAAGAATGAACAGATGCTCCACCAATGTGGTGCGGGTGTAGATCATGCCCTCCAGAGTTCCCGGGATCGGTTCCAGGGAGCATATCAGGGTGAGTCCCCAGAGGGTAAGAAATAGCAGTCTTGTACTCAATAGGTGTCGTACCGGCAGCAGTATCAGGGCGATAAGAGCGCCTCTGAGAAGAGTTACCATCATAATGGTCAGTGTGATCGGCCGGAAGGGCTGGAAAAAATCCACAGCGATTCGGCCTCCTTCGGGTAGCATTCCCTGGAACAGGTTCACCGCCGGAGAGATAAGCAGATAGGAGAGGGTAAAACCAGCGGTGAGGACCAGGAGAAAACCTTTTTTTGTCTGTATGTTCATAACAACCTCCATATAACTAATGTTATTGTAAATAACATTAGTTATTATGTCAACCCCTAAAGACATAACAGCTGCAGATTAGTTGTAACTGCATGTTGCAATCTCCCTCCCAGCCATATATGATCAGATTATGAAGGAACAAGAGTCCATGCAGTTATGCCTGTTTGTGATAGACAAAGCGTACTACGCCCTGCCCGCCGTTTCGGTGAAGAGCATTCAGCCCTTCGGGGAGATCACCTACGTGCCGGGATGCCCGCCGGAAATCCTCGGAGTCATTCACTTGAAGGGGCGGATCGAGGCGATTGTAGACCTGC
>SKJE01000018.1 GCA_007116075.1 Spirochaetia bacterium | reverse complement strand
GAGGTGCTTTTTTTATAGGCTTCATATACTTACTTGATAGCTCCGCTTACCAGTCCGGTGGTAACCTTCTTCTGGAATACCAGATAGAAGACCAGGATCGGTATGATAGTCAGTATCGTAAAGGCAAGCACTACAGGCCAGTCCTCAATGCCCATGGCATCCTTGAGCATAAACAGCTGGTAGGGAAGCGTCCTCATCTGTGTAGATGTGGTCAGGGCAAGGGCAAAGGGGAACTCGTTCCATGCTTCCCTTAGGGACATGACCGTGACGGTTATCAGGGCCGGTATTGACATGGGTATTACAATATGCCAGATCTTGACCCATAATCCCGCTCCGTCCATCTCCGCAGCTTCCTCCAGCGCCTGGGGTATGCCCTTAAAGAAACCGGTCAGTACCATTACATTCATCGGGATAGCCGTGGCGGTATATGTCATAATCAGACCCGTATAGGAATTCAACAGTCCGAGAAAGGACATCATCTGGAACAGGGGAATGATCAGGCTCGCCCGGGGAATAATCCGGGGAATCAGGATGAGCAGCATGAAGAATGCGGACATCCTGAACTTGAACCGGGCAAACCCGTAGGAGGCCAGGATACTTACGAACACCGCAATAGCCGATGAACTCAATGCCAAAACGGAACTGTTATACACATAGGTAAAGAAGCGTCGTGACTGGAACACAACATTATAAGCCCTGAAGGAAAACTCCCTCGGAAATATACTTGGCGGCACCTGGTACACTTCAGCGTAGGACTTAAATGATGCGGAAAACCCCCAGAGGAGGGGAAAGATCGTCCAGAATACCAGTATGATCAGCGGGAGCCAGTAGAGCCGCTTGTTGATCCTCATCCAAATCTTTGTTGATAGTTTAACATCCAAGCTCATCATTTATCCTCCCCGCTGAATACTTTCAGAAAGAACACACTGACCGCTATGTTGAGGACCAGAATGACTGTCATCACCACAGCTCCCTCAGAATACCGAAGGAATTCAAAACCGATCCGGTACATGTACACAGCCAGCACCTCTGTGGCCCGTCCAGGCCCTCCTCCGGTAAGCGGCAGGATTACATCAAACATGTTAAAACTTGCAAAGCTCATCCAGACAAGGCTGATACCGATCATCGGCTTAATGAGCGGTATGGTGATTGAGTAGAGCACCTGCAGCTTTGAGGCACCTTCAACCACCGAGACTTCAAAGAGCTGCGGGTCAAGGGACTGCAGTCCCGCCAGCAGAATCAAAGTCGAGAAGGGAATAATAAACCAGGTATTTGCCAGGATCGCTATGGCCAAAGCCCAGTTGGGAGTACTCAAGAACTGGACTCTGCTCGCCCCCATGGTTACCAGTATCTGGTTGACAAACCCCACTGATCCGCTGAAGAGAAACCGGAACATAATCGCCGTAGCAATTCCCGAAACAAGGTATGGAATAAGTATCAGTCCCCTAAAACCCGAGGAGAATTTTTTCACCCGGTAGAGCGCCTGGGCAAAACCGAAGGAGAGCAACAGTCCCAGGGTGACACTGAAGAACACAAAAATAAGGGACCGGCCAATGGAATTAATAAACCGCTCTGAGGTGAATACGTTCCGATAGTTTTCCAACCCGATAAAAGGGCGTCCCGGAATAGCAAGGTCTATCCGGAAAAAGGACATCCCAATTCCGTAGATAACAGAATATGCAAGGATTCCCACAACGAACAGCAGCGCAGGGGCTACCAGCAAGTAGGGCAACAGCTTTTTTCGCCTTGCAAGTACTTTTAATGATTTCGTAGTGCTCACGAACACTCCTCCTTATGAAGCATCACACTTCATGGCATAGGGGAAAGCATACTGCTTCCCGATAAGGTAATAAATAGGTGTGTACAAAGGAACTGGACCTCTTATATCGGTTCACATGGTACAATTACTTTGGGTATGTGTCAACGATAAATGGTAAGCTTGGTTGAGTAAACCTGACTATGAAGTACCAATTATCGCACAATTCTTGGTGCACTTCCCCATTTCAAACAGATGTCCTTTCCACATGCTCTCTTTACATGATAGACTCTCAAGAGTCCACAGTAAACCGCAATATTCAGTGATTTGAGGGATAAAAAAACATGAGAGAGAAACGTCTGCATGCCATGGAGAGCTATATCTTTGAGCAGCGCCATACCACCCTGATGCAGCTCTGCCGTCACTTCAACATATCCATTAATACCGTCAGGCGAGACGTGGAGATGCTGCTCTCCTGGGGAGCCGTGAAAAAAGTATACGGAGGAGTGGTGGTCAATCCTCAGTATCGTTCCTATCTTCATCATGGTGAACGTTCTGCAAAAAACACTGATGAGAAGATCAGGATCGGCAGGAAAGCAGCTGAGTTCCTTAAATCCAATGATATCATCCTCATTGATTCCGGCTCCACTACCTCGGAATTTATCAGGGTGATTGACACGTCTCTTCCATTGACAGTGATCACCAACAGCATGAGCGCCATTGACATATTCTCCCAGTCCCCTGCGGTCAAGCTTATCAGCCTGGGCGGCGAATATCTCTCCTATGCCAACGGATTTGCCAGTATGGAAACCCTGTACGCCCTGAAGCGGTACAAGGCTGACAAGGTATTCTTAAGTATTTCCGGACTCGAACTATCACCTGACGGCATCACGAACCCCTCGGCCTTTGATTCCGAGGTAAAGAAGGCGATGATTTCCTGTGCCCGGGAGGTGTACCTCCTCGTTGACAGCTCTAAATTCGGGGTAATCACTCCTATCGTGATCGCTGCCTATGATCAGATTGATTACCTCATCACCGATGCAGAACCTTCATTGGCATATATCAGGCTGCTTAAAGAGCATAATGTTGAACTGGTTATTGCATAAGTTACCCATATACCCCTTCT
>SKJE01000156.1 GCA_007116075.1 Spirochaetia bacterium | reverse complement strand
CATGTTCTTCAGTGACAACCTCCTCCCCGGTGCGCTTCGGCAGGAATACCGTAAAGGTGCTTCCCTTCCCCAGGGTGCTGTCCACGGTAATTCGTCCCTGGTATCGAGTAACGATCCCGTAGACCGTGGACAACCCGAGACCTGTCCCTTTTCCCAGCTCCTTGGTGGTATAGAAGGGATCAAAAAGGTGCTCCATCTTATCTTCAGAAATACCTGAGCCGTTATCAGATACGGAGAGCTCAACATACTCCCCGTACTCAGGAAAAACAGTATTATCAGGGCTGATTGTCCTATTGCGCAGTATGATGTCGATCCTACCGCCTGAAGTATCCAATGAATCGGCGGCATTGGTGCAGAGATTGATCAGCACCTGGTCAATTTGCGATGGATCTGCCTGGACCGGCCAGATTGATTCCTCCGGAGAAAAGGTTACCTGAACATGCTCTCCTATCAGTCTCTTAAGCATGGTAAGGATTGCAGAGATATGGGTTTCCAGATGAATGATCTGCACTTGATCGGGCTGTTTCCTGGCAAAGGTAAGCAGCTGCCGTGTAAGTTCTGAAGACCGTTCTGCAGCCTCCTTGATCTGCTGGAGATACTCAAGGGAGGTACTGTCATGCTGGGTATATTCAATGCATAGATCGGTATAGCCCAGAATGACCCCGAGCATATTATTAAAGTCATGGGCGACACCGCCGGCAAGACGGCCCACAGACTCGATTTTCTGGGTATGCAGCAGTTCCTGCTGCAGCCGCTCACGATGCTTTTCCAGACGGTGACGCTCTAGGATTTCCCCGATGAGTCTGGCGGAGCTTTTCCCCCGCTGGCGGGCAAGGTCCAGGATATAGGGAGGCCTTGTTCGGTACTCCCGCACTTCGGGCGGATTTCCCCAGCCCAGGTGAAGGGCGCCGGCGATCTCCCTTCCCGCAAAAACCGGGTAGACGGCATACCCTACATGCGGTGACACCGATATGTGTTCAGCTAGTCCCGACTTTAGTACCCTGGATACACCCAGCCGCAGGATATCACCGTGCCCGGACAGACCGGTCCAGACTGGATCCTCCATGAAATAGCAGCAGGTACCATCCTGTGCATAGACGCCGCAGGAGCTGTCGGTCAGGTCCATGATATCCCCAACGAGTTCATCAAGGGTATCAAACCCGACCGCATCAGCGATCTCACCCCCTTCCGGCTCAAGGCTCTTCACTGTGCGCCTGTTTCTTAGTGCGTCGGTCTTTCTCCTCCCGGCTGAAAGCATCCATTCAATGCTGTAGAGCTCCTCCAGGGTACGTTTCTCCTTCGTAATTTCCCGGGCTGTCTCCAGCCTGACCATTCGGCCGCCGGCCCATTGCATTGACCTGCTCGAACAGAGGAATACCCGACCGGAGCTTCCATGGGTGTATTCCCTCCCCGTTGTTGAAGGAGCGGGAAATATGTTCTGGAGAATACTATTCAATTCACCCGTCAGGCGCCTGCAGGCCTGGTTCTGGAACAGCACTCCCCGGGATGAGAGGTCAGTAACAAAAACACAGGTATCGAGGCTGTCAAGGATCTCCCTGACCCGCTTATGGGAGTCTATGGCCTCCCGGGTACGGATGTTCACCCGCCTGGTCAGCTGTGTCCGCCATTGAGTAAGCAGGTACATACACATGATCAGGAGTAACGAAACCAGCAGCCCGGTTATGAGGGTGTTCACCGTAATATAGTACTTATCTCCCCATCCGCTTCCTTTGTCAGCCGTAAGACGCAGCTCATAGGTATTTCCGAAAAGAAACAGCGGATATGCAGCAGTCAGGCCGCTGGAAGAAGCGGCAGGTTTCGTCAGGACTTGACTGGTCCCGTCCATGCCCACCTGGTAGAGGGACACCGTTATTCCGCTGCGCTGCCGGCGGTGCTGGTAAAAAAGTCCCTGGATAAACTGGTCATAGGAGAAGACCGCCGCCAGCGACCCGATATATGCACCGCTTCGGCGAACCGGCCGGAATACCACAGCACCAAGTTCCTGTCCTGAGGTTTCTGCCAGCTGGTGGAGGGAAGTAACCGTGAACATATCTGTGGCCCGGGCTTCCCGAAGAGCGGCGTCACGTACCGGTTCAGAACTGACATCCCAGCCGATAAAGTGGCGTGCAGTATCCAGGGGCTCCGCATAGATCAGGTAGGGTCTTTCCAGGCTGTCTTCCGGGATATCAAGATGAATATCAGCAAACTGCTCCATCAGGGCAGCCGCCTGTCTGTATCCTTCTTGATCAAGTGAGGGAATCCACTGCCAGGATATGGTCAGGCCGTCCCAGGGAAGCGGATGGGCATAGGCTTCAAATTCCCAGGGGTCGACAAATATACTGCCCTCATAGAACCGCCCGAGTCCGTCAAGTTTCTCCTGCAGATCCTGCAGGTCATCGGCAAGAAAGCTTGCCTTGATGTCAGCGGTAAGCCGAAAATGCTGTTCCAGGTCATTGACCTCCCAGTCATACACTGCCCAGGTGGCGCACCCGGTAATTACCAGCAGGATAACCCCCAGGGAAACAACTTCTGCATACTGGAACAATGGTTTTTCAGTTCTCAGGACAAGGACCAAGAGCAGGGCAAGGGAGCACAGTACCAGCACTGAAATCACCGCCGGAACTAGATACGCCCGCAGCCGAACCTCTGTAAGCTGCCGGTTGTCCTGTTCAAAAACCAGATAGAGGGTTATGTCCTTCAGCTGTGCTGTTTTAACCGGGGTAATCACGGCAAGCCGGTCATCGGTATATACAATATCCTGCTGTCCTGACAGGGGCAGCAGTTCTCTGAGACCGATTCCCACCAGGGATTTATCTGCTCCTCCAGCCGGTCCCCGGAAGATCAGTCCGTCCTGTTCAATCAGGGTATAGAGCAGAGGGATCTCGGCTG
>SKJE01000134.1 GCA_007116075.1 Spirochaetia bacterium | reverse complement strand
AGCTGGGTTGACGTCACCACGACAGAGGCCTTTCTTTTGGAACTCCCGGAAGGTTTGCTCAAAGGCATGCAGGTTCTCCTGAACCATACTGTGCATTACTGCTTTCAGTTTTGGTTCGTGGTGAAATACCTCTTCGGAAAACAGGAAAAAGGCAAACTCAGGTTTTTCCTCTAATTCAGTAAACAGATTATGAATAAATGCATAAAGTCGCTGCCCCACAGTAAGTTCTTCCTGAAAAAGCAATGCAAACTTAGGTCGTATGGTCTGCTGCAGTTGTGCTAGGATAGCCTCCATGAGCGACAGCTTACTGGAGAAATGGCGATACACAGCCGGCTCTGTTACACCCACAGATGATGCAACGTTCCTGATTGTGAGTCTGCTCATACCCTGATCGGCTACGATCTGTATTGCTGCCTTGACAAGTGCTTGCTGTTTATCCGTCATGTCCTTTATCCATTATCCATAGTTAGTGAGTGATCCTTCACTAACCTACTATTATGGTATGCTGCTGGTCAAGGAGTAATACACGATTATTTTAATATTTTTTTGTTTTTACAGTTTATACTGCTCGAGCTTGATTTCTTGAAGCGTAAAAAAAAGCCACCTGTCAGATTCGAACTGACGACCCCGAGATTACAAGTCACGTGCTCTGGCCAGCTGAGCTAAGGTGGCAAGGAATTTGTCTGTTGATCGGAACTGTACAAAAAAACCGGCGGGTTTGTCAATACACAGGGAGTTATTCGAACAAATCCGGACGTAGTTTCCTTGCTCCTCCGATGTATACCGGAATAAGAGGTGTATTCTCAGCACGATACAGATGGATCAGGACCCTGATCGTCCTTGGAAGGCTGTTCTCAACATCCAGCTCCTGCAGGCAGAAGTAGGCGTAACTCCCGTATCCGCTTTCCCGTGCAGCTGTTGCGGGATTAGTACTTCTAAGATCCCCTGTCTGGGAGAAAAAGACACTCACCACCTCTTCAGAAGTGATGGTATTCTGCTCAAAGAGCGTATGAAGGAGCTCTCTCACTCCACTGGTAACAGCCTCTTGTGAATCCTCAGGAACCTGTACCGCTCCCCGTAAAGCCTGCATGTGCATGTGCACTCCTTCCAAGATTATTGTAGTATGATGATCAGTCCCTCTGCAGCCAGATATACCGGTATGATGCACAGGGTGCACAGCACAGTAATAATTAAGGGTGCAGCAAGGGATGCGGTCCGATAGACAGTTTTCCTTATAATAAGCATCAGGAGTAT
Organism: Spirochaetia bacterium; assembly: GCA_007116075.1. Lineage (GTDB taxonomy): Bacteria > Spirochaetota > Spirochaetia > PWKH01 > PWKH01 > PWKH01. Next base: position 30,449 of record SKJE01000134.1, on the reverse strand, counting down.
TAGCAGAGACAGGACAAAGTAAGCCGCACCACCGACAGCTGAATACTCAAGCAGCATCGACAGGTAGGATTCATCAATTCCCCAGGTATTTCCGGCAAGATAGACCGAAAACGCCAGGAGTATCAATAGAAACAGATACCCGTGGATAAATCTGATATAGGAAATCAAGTCCTTTGTCATACGACCCTATTGTACCCATAATTACGAAAGGTTCAACAATTTTTTTCCCCGCTCTGGTAAATCCGCCATTTTGTGTCTATAATACCACAAAGGGAAGGGACTATTCATGAGAAAATTCTTAGTGGTATTGCTGCTGCTGATCCTGTTGGCGGGAGCACTGTTCTATATCGGTTGGATGCAGTATCGAATAGACCGCAATGAAATCGGTGTGGTCCATACAAAGACCGTAGGCTACCTTGATGCCCCGGTCATACCAGGGGAATTCTACTGGACCCCATGGCGCCTGATTCCACGGAATGTAACCCTGATTACCATACCAGCAGCACCCAATACCCTCAGGATAAGCCACAAGGGTACCCTGCCCTCGGGTGAACTCTATTCATACTATCTTCAGGGACATCCTGATTTTACCTATTCCCTGGACATGACGGTAACCTTTTCCATTAAAAGTGATCATGCTGTCGATCTGGTAAAGCATGAGGATCTATCCACTGAAACCTATCAAGCCTGGTTGGATCGCAAGCGCACAACTATCCGTCAGCGAAGCATGGAACTGCTCCTTGGACATATTATTGCAAGTGCCGATGCGCTCCAGGCAGAGGATAGAGCAGACAGTTTTCTCGATGCATCAACACTGCGGGGCGACTTAGAGGCGCATCTTCCTGGAATAACTATTCAGAGTCTGGTTATAGACTCCCTGACTCTGCCGGATCTCTCTTTGTATGTACAGGCACGGGAAAGCTATTATCGGGCCCTGACGGCACAGCAGCAGACCCTGGAGGATGCCCTGGAGGAGTTTTCCACCGACCGGGCAGAGCTTGAAATGTATCTCCAGAAGCTGGAAAAGTACGGAAGGCTGTTCACCCAGTATCCAGCCCTGCTGGATTATCTGGAACTCCATTCACTGGATTCGCTGCCCTAGATACCCGGAAATATCCATCATGACCAGTGCAGATCCTCCCTGCACTGATATTGTGCAGGTGCTGCCGGTCATACGGTTGCTCAAGCTGTAAGCAACATCCCTGGTGCTCCACAGGAGCCCCGTTGCATTCACCGTGACCCCGGGTTCAGGAAATATTGATATTCTTGTGTCCTCCAGCCCCTTCAGTTCCAGAGTCTCTTTGTTCAAAACCCAGATATGTTCCAGTCGGGTGATCCAGTGGATCACAGCAGAGGCCTTACTGAATTCTCTGCAGAGCGACAGCAGATGATCAAGCCTGCCCTCACCTCCCCCCAGAACCAGAACATCTGATATGCCCCGATCAGCCAGCGTTTTCAGCCCGAGTACGGTATCACTGTAATCTTTATCCTGGGGGTAACTCATCACCTCAACATCATCTGGTATGTGAGAAGCCGTAATAGAATCCATATCGCCGAGGAGCAGGTGCACCTTAAGTCCCAGACCCACAGCGAGATCATAACCGCTGTCCGCAGCAGCAACGGTAGCATACTGGGTAAGGTCTATTGAGCGAAGACTGGTCACATCAGGACCGCTTCCCCCAATGCAGAGGATTGCCGAGGAGGCTGCATCTTTCCCCTTGTTTCCGTTCACCCTTTCCTCCTATAATACCCACAACGATCATCAGGAGGTTCTCATGTACAAGAATAAGTTTCAAGCAGTCGGTGCCCGGGTGCCGAAGATCTGCATGCCGAAGCCCGGTACCAACCTGAAAACCTGGGCAGTCATTGCCTGTGACCAGTTCACCTCTGAACCGGAATACTGGGAAGAGACTGAACGGCTGGTCGGAGATGCTCCTTCAACGCTCCATCTGATTTTCCCCGAGATCTATCTTGAAGATAGTGATGCGGATACACGTATAGAAAACATTCATGAAACCATGCGTTCATACCTGGCTTCCGGTATCCTGGAGGAACAGGAGGAGGCAATCCATCTTGTACAGAGAGCTCCCGAAGGTGCTCCTCCGCGGTGGGGAATACTGCTTTGTCTGGATCTTGAGCAGTATGACTATTCACCCGATGCTTCGACTCTTATCAGGGCGACCGAGGGTACAATCGTTGAGCGTATCCCTCCTCGGCTGAAGGTACGAAGAAATGCACCGGTGGAACTTCCCCATATCCTGGTGCTGATTGATGATCCCCAAAAGCTGGTCATAGAGCCGCTTGTCAGGCACCTTGATCAGTGCGAAGAGGTGTATCATGTTGATCTCATCCAGGGAGGAGGAACAATTCGCGGGTACCGCGTAAGTTCACCCCTGCTGCTCGACCGGGCTGCCAACGGACTCAACCTTCTTGCCGGAGAGGTTTCAGACTCACCGGAAAAACAGATTCTCTTTGCAGTGGGAGATGGAAATCATTCACTCGCTACCGCAAAGGCGAGCTGGGAGGAGATCAAGCAGCAGGCTTCAGATCCTGATGAGATAATGGACCATCCGGCCCGGTGGGCACTGGTGGAAATCGAGAATATCCACGATCCGGGGCTGGTTTTTGAGCCGATTCACAGGGTGCTCTTTCATGCAGACCGCTCCAGGATAGAGGCAGCCTTTGCACAAGTATGCAGCATGTGGGAGTACATATCCTGCGGCAGCATTGAGGAGATGAACAAGTTGATTCATCGGGGCAGGGAGGAAAGTCACGTGGTGGGTACTGTTTTTGACGGACACTTCGGCTGCTATATCTTTCATCACCCCACCCATGCGATTCCCGTGGGCACCCTCCAGGCTGCCCTTGATGCGTATCTCTCGAAGGAAGGATCCGCAAGTATCGATTATATCCATGGAGAGGAATCAACAAAGCAGCTGGGTACCAAGTCTGGAAATATTGGTTTCTTTCTCCCCCGCATCGATAAATTTACCTTTTTCAATACCATTGAGGCAGATGGGGCGCTTCCGAGAAAGACCTTCTCAATGGGAGAGGCAGTGGAGAAGCGCTACTACTTTGAGGCACGCAGAATTATTCCCTGAGAGGCACCCTGAGGGCTCCCTGACGCAATACGTTCCACTCATTGGTGGTTACATCCAGCAGTGTCGAAGGAATCGCCTCAGGGAGGTCCCCTCCGTTTATGATCATAGGTACCGAAGCATCAAACTCATGGATAATAACCTCAATATCGTTCAGCGGAGGGCTTCCGGCATGGTTCACGCTGGTTGAATAGAGGGGCGTGCCGACTCGTGTAAGTAGACTGATGAGAAACGGGTCATCCGGTGCCCGATAGGCAGTTGTTCCCCCCTGGCGGTTTTTCACCACAAGGGTGAGCGGTCCAGGCCAGTAGGAGAGCAGCCGCTCATCAAGACGCTGGGGAGTCAGATCATTAATCCATTCCGGTAGTATGAGCTGCAGAAAGGGTTTTGTTTCTCCCCTCCCCTTTATCTGTCGAATTACATCATCCGCATCGGGAACTTTGCCCAGAAGCCCGTAGATCGTGTCACAGGGTGCAATGACTGCATGTCCCGACTCCAGAAGCTCCGTTGAGATATCAAGGACCCGGGGGTCATTTTTTTCAATGATCATGGTGCCGCTCCTCCTTACGCAGCGCACGTATACGAAGGCTGAGAAACAGCACCACCCCGGAAAGCACCCCGATAAGGATACCCACCTGATGGGCCTGCCTTCCCGCCGGCTGCTGCTGCATGAGCTGCTCAGCCTCCCGGTAAAGCAGATTCATCTGCTGCTGCAGTTCCCTCACTTCATAGACCTCAGCCTGGGAAGATAATGTCTCCATTTCCTGTTCTATACGTATCATCTCTTCATAGGTACGCTGCAGTCTACTATTTATAATGATCCCTTGTTGACTGAATGTCATAATGAAAATAGAATGTATAACAAGCGCTGAGCACATGCTCACTATAATAAAAAAAGTTGTCTGTTTCATAGGACAAGGGAGATTATACCTTGGTTGACATAAAAAAGCAAAAAATTCACCCTTCTACTTACGGAAGATGGGAAAAAATTTCACATATTCCTAGAAAAAAAACCTCATCACCCCAGGCTGAAGCCACCACAGCAGCAGTCGATGATGTTGATCTGAAAAAACTTGATGAAATACTCAGCAGTACCGAGAAGAGTACTGTTGAGCATACCTATGACGAAGATGATAATCTCGAATCCCTCAACTCAATGATATCGGGGATCAGGAAGCGTCAGACAGAAGGAACTGCTTCATCTTCTGAAGAGAAACCCGATTCCCAGGAAGAAAGAGATGAACCCGACGTCGAGGATGTGCTCAACCTGCTTAAGGAACATGCCCCCCTTGACCTGAAGAAACTGGATCAGCAGCTTTTCGGTATCGTCAAAGATGATACCGCTGACCAAAATATTGAGGAAACTGAGGATGAGTATCTTCAGGCACTGGAAGAACGCTATAAAAAAAAGGAACACTAATACATGAAACACTCTATAGCTGCAGGTCTGTCGATCACCACCATTGTTGCCGCCCTTGCATTGCTTGTAGCTGTGCTTGTGGCTTTCTTCACTCATCTCAATATCTACGGATCAGTAGACCAGATTCCCCTGGACCAGATGATAGTCATACTGGCCTTGGCACTTGGGTTTCTTTCCTCTCTGGCTTTTATGATTCTCTTTATGATTCTCGGATCTAAGAAATATCCTGATCCACCCCGTCCTCTGCTTCTGGAGGAACCGGAGTTCAGGTCAGATGCGCCCATATCCCTTGAGACTCGCCTGAAGCATGAACTTGAGTTCTGTATGAGTCACCACACAGATATCTCCCTGCTTATAGGGCTGCTTGAAGAAGGTCAGGAAGAACTTCAGGAGCAGCTGCGGCAGTATTTTGACGCATCTGCATTCATCTATCCCTTCGGTGAACAGCGGTTTGGAGTCATCCTGCCCTTCCAGGACAGCAAAACTGCCGCCCGGGAAGTGTCCGCCTGTTTTGAACGCTTTCAGAGCCTTTTGGAGCGCAACAACATGTTCTGTTATGGGGGCATGACCTCCCGGGATACCAGGATGGTTGATATAGATACGCTGATCTATGAAGCTGAGGTCTCACTCGAACGGGCACGGCATGAAAAACACTCCTGCGTATACTGTTTCCATCCCGATCCGGAAAAATACCGACGGGCTGTTCAGTCGCAGTAGTGAATGTCGATTTTTTGCCGATCTCGGCAGAGAAATGTATCAGGAAAGTATTCCCTCGCCTCGTCCAGCAGCAGTTTTAAGTCCCTGTCGGTATAGCGGGGACTATAGTGGATTAGTCCCATTTTCTTTACCTCATAGGCCTCTGCAGCAATTCTTCCGGCCTGGGCTGCGGTGAGATGCTTCTTCTCCCGTGCTGTCTCTTCCAGAGAGTGCTCAAACATCCCCTCACAAATAAAAAGATCCGATCCTGAGGCAAACTGGGAAATCTCAGGCAGGTATGATGTATCAGTAACGAAGGTGAATTTTCGTCCTCTCCGGGGAGGTCCCATCACCTCCTCAGGGGTGACAATCCTTCCATCGGACAGGGTCACCGATTCTCCCTTCTGGAGATCTGACCACATCGGCCCTTTGGGAACACCTGCAGATGCTGCATGCTCAGGATGAAACACACCGGGACGCATTCGTTCGGCTAAGGTGTATCCCAGACAGGGTTTGGTGTGATTGAGGGGAAAACAGGAAATGGTGTATTCCTCATGGTCCACAATGGTCTGTTCCCCCTCAATCTCGTGGATGATGATATCGTAGTTGATATACATATCCAGGGTACGCCGGGTCTCCTCAATATACTGTTTAATGCGGTTCGGTCCGTAGATATGCAGCGGTTCATCCCGGTCAACCTGGCTTGAGAGCATCAGCATTCCCGGAAGTCCCGTCACATGATCCGCATGCATATGGGAAATAAATATTGATGTTATCTTCTTCCACCGCAGGTTGAGCATCTTCAGTGATATCTGGGTTCCCTCTCCACAGTCAAAAAGAAAGAGATCTCCCTCCCGTCGAAGCAGCAGGGAAGTGAGAAATCTTCTAGGAAGGGGCATCATACCCCCGGTACCCAGGATAAAGGCTTCTAGATTCATGTTCGGTCCTTTCAGGATGGTTTCAGGAGGATGTAATGATCCTTAGCGGACTCATCCGTCTCAGATGCCTCGTTGGAACTATGGAGGAGACCAAGGAGACCGCTATACCATATAGGAAAACAGCAATTACCTCAAGTATAGGTATTCTGATCTCAATAGTGGTCAAATAATACTCTAAAGCGCTGAGTTCGCTGAGCTGCAGCAGTCTCAGGATATGGTTCAGCTGACTTCCCAGCAGCAGGCCGATGGCTATACCCATAAGCGTTCCCGTCAGCCCGATAACTACGCCTGTTATCACAAAGGAGTTTCTGATCCTGCCAAGGGGCACCCCCATGGAACGGAGAATGCCGATGGATGAGGTGTGCTCAAGGATGATCATGAGTGAACAGGAGGAAATATGCACCCCTGCAGCAATAACGATCAGCGCCATGATAAGATACAGCAGCCCCTTGGTAGACTGGTAATTCCTGTACAGCCCGGCATACTGGTCCTGCCAGGATACTGCCTGCCAGGAGTGTCCCAGCAGTGATCGAAGTTCGTCCATAGGAACCGACGCAATGGTTCCACCGAGATCTCCTTCCCCGGGCAGCAGTCTCAACGTCAGGGCATCGGCATGGGAGAATACCGTTTGACCGTATTCCCTCGGAATATAGACCATCCCTTCATCAAGCATATGGTAACCGGTGGTGGCAACTGCAGTGACAGTAAAGAGGGTCGGTTTGTATCGTACCGCACCACTGGTATCTTCGGTGTAAGAAAGCAGGGTCACCCGATCACCGACTCCCGAACCGAGCCGCTGGGAGAGATAGGAGGAGATGATAATCTGCTGTCCATCCCAGGAAGTACTGCCTTCAATCAGTTCCAGCTGCCTGATATGTGCGGAGTCAGAATCGACAGCACGAACTGTCACAAGCTGGTTCTCTTCATGTGAAAACAGTACCCCCGGCCCCTCATAGAGCAGCTGGGTCTCAAAGCCGAATTCCCGCTCAATCTCGTCCATGATAAACTCAATCTCCTCAGCCGAATGGGAGGAAAGCTGGTGAGCCTTTGCTATACCGCTGTCAACCATAATGATGCGACGGGTAATGCCGTCAATCATGCCGTTGGCAAGGATCACCACCAGTACCAGTGGAATCATGGAACAGGTTATGCCCAGCAGGGCACTGCGTATGTGTTGTTTCATGGTGCGGTGGGCTTTCCTTCCGCGGAGCATGCTCATTGCCCAAATCCAGGAACTCATGTTCATAACCGGTGGAGCACCCCCTCTTTAAGCTGGTAAAGCTGCTCACCCATCCGGGAAAGCTCCTGGTCATGGGTCACCATCACCAGGGTCTTTCGCTGTTCATTCATGATTTCGGTAAGCATCTCCATGACGATCCGGGTATTGTCTTCATCCAGATTTCCCGTCGGTTCATCCGCCAGGATCATGCTCGGGTTATTCACAAAGGCCCGGGCAATGGCAACCCGCTGGCGCTCCCCGCCAGAAAGCTGCTGGGGATGGTGATCCCTGCGTTCACTCAACCCTACCCGCTCAATAAGTGCAGCCGCTGATGCCTCCATCTCCTTTCTTGAATAACCGTTCATCAGTCCCGGAAGCACAAGATTCTCTGTCACTGTCAGATCATCGATCAGGTAATGGTTCTGGAATATAAACCCAACATGCTCCCTCCTGAACCGGGAAAGCTGCCGTTCAGCCATGGATCCGATAGGCTCGCCGCAGCAGACCACCTGGCCGGAGTCTATCCGGTCAAGTCCTCCGATAATATGCAGCAGGGTACTCTTACCGGAACCGCTGGCTCCGGTAATCACCGTGTAGGACCCCCAGGAGATATCGAGATCAATCCCCTTCAGCACCTCAAGGGTCGTCTCTCCGGAGGGGAAACTCTTCTTCAGCCCCCGCAGGGTTATACAGTAGTGATCACTCATATCTGAACATCTCCATAGGTGTAAACCGGTCCACCGTACTCGTTGAGCGAAGTACCGCCCAGAGCAGGAAAAGCACCATCACAGCAATGCTCAAGGCAATCTCAGGCCAGGTGATGATGACGGGAAAGACAATCCCGCTAACACCAAGCCCCGTGCCGAAGAGCCGTGTGATGAACCGGTCAATAGTATGAATCACAGGATTTATATTGCTTGCTAGCAGCAGTCCAAGGATACATCCGGGCACGAGGGAGAGCAGGGCTATGAAGCCACCCTGATAGAGAAGCATGCTGCGAATGTCCTTCCGTTCTGCACCAAGGGTTTTCATGATGGCAATCTCATCACGCTTTTCGTAGAGGAACCGCTCAAAGGTTGACCTGATATTAATAGCCACCACGAGGAATATTAACAGCAGCACCAGAAACATACTGTATTTCTCCAGCATCAGCGCCCCAAAAAGGGATTCATGGGCCTCTTTCCAGGTAACTACTCTGACATCGGGAACAGCCGTCTTAAGCTGTGCCGCACTTCGATCGATCCGGTCAGTCTTAATACCGAGATAGTAACTCCCGAATCCCATGGAATGAACTGTTTCAAGGGAAGTGAACCCCAGGGAACGGTCTATATCGGGGTATCCGGTTCTGTAGATGCCGGTAACCCGAAGATTCCGCACCGAAGGAACTGCCCTGACGATACGGCCCCTTACCACCGTAGCTACTCTGATGCTGTCGTTGAGGTATATTCCGTGCCTGCGGGCTAGATCCCATCCAATGACTACCGTATCATCATCTAGGAGAAATGTTCCCTGAATCATCTCCAGCTGACGAAAAAATCCCTCATCATCCTGATATCCCTTCCCGAGTCCCCTCAGGCGCAGGGAGGTGCCCGTTCCACCCTCCCGCACCAGCAGTGTCTCCGATTCACCATAGGGCACGCTTCCGGATACATCCAGGCGATCTGCGTGAAGCTGGAGTTCATCCAGCTCATCATAACCGACAGGACCAAGGGATATATGATATGATTCAATTTCTATAATATCCTGAAGAAACCGCTGCTGCAGTCCCTGCATGATGCCGATGACCACGATAATGATCATCAGTCCAAGGGCGAGCCCGGTAATTGAAAGTGCGATCGCACCCCGCTGGCGGTTACGGCTCGAGCTGAAGTAGGTCCAGGACATCTGCAATCGCCAGTATGTACCGGACCTACTCATAGTCATACCTTAGCAGAAGCATGCCGCCCCGATATACCTCCCGCCGGGATTGAGCACCGTCTTCCTGGTAGAAGATTATCTCCCGAAGTTCCTTGTCAACCATACTCTTCTGCTGAAGGAGGGCTCCTGTCTGCTTATCATATTCATAGGTGATTTCCCTGTGGCGGGTCTGTGAGCCTTGGGTCTCTTTTATCTGTTCACGAATCTTGCGTCCGAATTCGTCATAACCATATCGAATCTCATGGATACTGCCGTCTCTGATATTCCGATGCAGCATAAGCAGATCATTACGGTACTCCTGCCGCTGCTCCCGGTAGGGATTATAACGGGTCTCCACGATCACCAGAGTTTCCCCCAGGAGGGTTTCTTTCAATCGGTACACCACCGATCCCTCTGAGATGTACTCCCGGACCATCGTGTTTTCGTCCCGATGCTCCCGTACAAGCCGTTCATCGGTTCCGACGGTATACCCGCTTTCCTCCAGTGAGAGTACCTGAAGCAGGGTATCATGCTTGAATCGATAGATACTCCGAAGAGAACCGTCCCTGTTATAAAACATAAGCTGCTGATACTGGAGAGTGTCCTCTTCAAAATGGGAGATCTCCTCGAGTTCTCCCCCGGGGGCGTAGCTGAAGCCAGAGTACTGGTGGCTCCCATCCTCCACGCTTCTCCGTTCCTCCACAAGCCTTCCGTCCCGGTAGATCCTGGTGGTGACCTCTCCGGTATCAAGATGCTTTTCGGTGATCTCCACTTCTGAAACAAGTTTCTCCTCGCTTCGCTCGTATACCAGGACTCCGTCGTAATACCCCCGGCTTACCTTGTCCCTCACTTCCAGGGCATAGCCCTCCTGCGGAAGCGCCTCGACTTGTTCCAGGGGCATCCAGACACTGTTGGCTTGAAAGTATTCATAGCCGAACACTATCTGTGTAGAGAAAAGCAGCAGGAAAGTGAGTACCAGCCGCATCATTCCTCCTAAGACAACCCTAATAGGGTATCGAGAAATTCATCGGGATTAAACACCCTGATATCCCCGTAGGACTCACCGACTCCCACAAAGGTAACCGGTATGCCCAGCCGCTTGCCGATCTGCACAACGGTTCCACCCTTTGAAGCCGAGTCGTACTTTGTCAAAATTAATCCGTCAATACCGATGGCTTCATGGAACATTTCAGCCTGCTGAAAGCCGTTCTGGCCGGTGGTCGCATCAATGACCAGCAGGTTCAGACAATGTGCCCCGGGAAGCCGTCCTTCAATAATCTTATGGATCTTCTGCAGTTCCTTTACAAGGTTTGCCTTGGTATGCATTCTCCCGGCGGTGTCCACCAGAATCAGGTCGTCCTTCCTGCTGATGGCGCTCTCCACGGTGTCGTACACCACTGCTCCGGGGTCTGAACCAGGTTTCTGCTTGACAATCCGGCATCCCGTCCGCTGGGCATGGAGATCTAGCTGGTCAATAGCCGCCGCCCTGAAGGTATCTGCAGCACCGAGGACCACTTGATACCCCTGTTCTTTATACCGTACCGCAATCTTCGCAATACTGGTGGTCTTGCCCACACCGTTCACACCCAGCACAAGACAAACCACTGGTGGATTATCTATGGTGATCTCCCTGGCAAGGACCCACGGACTGAGCATCCGTTTCATCTCAAGCAGCAGGTCCCGTTCTGAAGAGACCCGATGTGTCCTGCAGAACTGCTTTAAATCGTCGGAGACCTCCATGGCAATAGATGCCCCAAGGTCTCCCTCTATTAAAAGATCCTCCAGATCTTCAAAAAAATCATCATACTGAAGAGATTTGTTAAACAGAGATGCTAGTTTCTTCCCAAATCCAAGTTTCATGGCTGCTCCTGATCATCTATGGATGTTCTAATACAGAAGGTAATTGGTATATTTGAAGAGGTCAATAAGCGTAGAGACCGCAGCGGTTATATTCAGCGCCGCTGCTGCATGAAACATCAGCGTTCCTCCATCTGTATCGGTCATATCGGCAGTAATGATAGTCAGAGGAAGGGAGAGCATGAATCCAGCAAGGGAACGGTAGAACCGGTCAGCCCGCATACGCTGACTATCTATGGTGTTCACCCAATTCGGTATCAGCAGGAGCTCCTGCAGTTCACCATTCCCCCCTGATAACAGATACTGGTGTTCATACCCCTCCCTGATGACTCCATAGAGTGACCCCGTTCCAATAAGGGACGCTCCGGAGGGGATAGTCCGTATCAGCGGCAGTGTATCGAGCTGTAAGGATTCAGTACCTTTGTGGGGTTTTTTTGATTGGATGAATCCCGGCAAAGTGAAAGGCTCAACCGGGCTGCCGGGTTCAATCACCTGTGACGCAAGTATATGTAGCGTTTCTGCGCCTATAAGGTAGCTGTAATGCGACATATAGAGGAGAGATTCATGTTCAAACAGGTCGATAATTACCAGTTCATCGAGCTTCTCATCCAGGGTGATGAGGTGCAGCCCTCTCAGATCTTCCTGCAGCTCCCAGGTATAGTCATCCAGAAAACGAATATCTGCCGGTATCTGGTTCTGCTCGACCTCCGGAGGGGGAATCTCTATTGATATGGGCTTTCGGGTCATCTCTTGATCAATAAAAAACTGTTCATTGTACCTGAGGGTTTCCTGATGATGTTTTTTGAGAATCGATATCTCCTGGCTGAGGATCAATGACTGGAGGTATCTCTGCATATGGGATGATTCCATCTTTCGCAGCAGGGACTGGGAAAAATAATCCCTGCTGCGTCTGACAAACTCTTCCGATATAAGACGATGTTCCAGTTCAGCCAGTAAGGTCGGGTCCGGAGGTATCACACCGACCTGCCAGCTCTCACCGAAGAGCATACTCTGGATAAAGAGACATGTCAGGAGGATGAACCGTTTCCCTGCTCCCAATTCCATATTAGATACGCCTCAATAAATGTATTGATATTGCCGTCCATAATTGCCTGCAGATTGCCGGACTGCTCCCCGGTGCGATGGTCTTTCACCATCGTATAGGGGTGAAACACATAGGAACGAATCTGGTTGCCCCAGGAAATATCCTTCTTCTCAATAGAGTGCTTGGACCGCTCCACATCCCGCTGCGCTTCATAATACTCATACAGCTTGGATCTGAGCATCTTCAGGGCTGTGGCACGGTTTTTATGCTGGCTGCGCTCATTCTGGCACTGAACGACAATACCTGACTCAAAATGAGTGATTCGAACAGCACTGTCAGTCGTGTTGACATGCTGTCCGCCCGCACCGGAGGCACGGTAGGTATCTACATTTATATCCTCCGAGCGAATTTCAAAATCTATCTCATCGTCAATCACCGGAGTTACATGAACCGATGCAAAAGAGGTATGGCGCCGTTTATTCGAATCAAAGGGAGATATCCGCACCAGCCGGTGAATCCCCGCCTCGCCCTTGAGATACCCGTAGGCATACAGTCCGGTTATCTCCAGGGTTACCGATTTGATTCCGCCTTCAGCTTCAAGCATATCAAGAGTGCTTAAGGTATAGTCTCGGTTCTCAGCCCAGCGGAGGTACATCCGGTAGAGCATTTGCACCCAGTCGCACGCTTCGGTGCCGCCGGCTCCGGAGTGGATGGTAAAGTATATGCTGTTCTTATCATAGGGGCCGTCTAAAAGCGCAGAAGTCCTGATGTTACGGTAGATACTCTGAAGCTTATTCAGCCTCTGGGAAATTTCCGTTTCGTAGACTTCATTATCGCCTTCGTCCTCCTCCCCCACCAATAGAATGTACTCGTTGAGTTCCTCCAGGTCATCCTTCACCTGCTGCCAGGGCTGGAGAAGATCTGTAAGCTCTTTAAGCTCCTGCATAATCCTCTCTGCCTGTTCCCGGTCATTCCAGAACCCGGGCTCAGCACTGTCCTGCTGGAGCTGCTCAATTCGTTTCAGCTTGACATCAGGGTCAAAGTCCCCTCCAGGAATCGAGAAATCTATTGTACAGGTCATTGAGTTCCTGCTGAAGTTCTTGGATCATATTTTTTTTCTCCTGTTGGTAGTTCGTTTTTCTATTCGCAATCCCACGGTATTATTCCATTGCTCACCTGGAGCAAGCTCGATCTTCCAGAAGGGCCGATACACCGAATGCTGGTAAATCTCTTCTTCCCCATAGGTCGTGTTAATCACCGTGCTGTAGGTAGCATTCATAACGTAAAATCGCTGTTTTGCATAGATTCCAATATGGGTATTATTGTTAATGTCATGGATCTTCAAATATCGGACATTGGGCAATGACTCTCCCACTGACATTGGTTTTGCCTGGGAGGAATCGATGGAGGCCATTTCAATAAACTCTATCCCGTCATACCCGAAGGAGAGGTTGATCTCACTGCAGAAATAGAACGAAATTGGTTCATCTCCCCGGTTGGTGATGGTATACAGCAGTTCGATTGAATTGGTCTGAAATTGATATCTCTTCTCAAGAGATATCTGCATCCTCCGCCCGGAGAGTTCAAAATCTTCATCCCGGCTGAAGGCAATCACCTTTGCGTCCTTGCTGTACTGCAGAAGATCATAGCACTCAAGTTCAAGATTTCTGCACACCTCACTGCGGTATTTATCAGCGATGTGATCGGTAGGTTCGGTGAAAAAGAGATCGTTGAAGCTGTTCTGAGCGATCTGGGGGGGATAGATCGGGGGTGAGACCATGCATCCGTCCTGGCTGCTGCCGGAAAAGGTGTCCTGGTAGTTCCAGGAGGTCACCAAGTAGTCAATCTCCCGAAGGGAGCCTCCCCTGCGATCAATCATGACGGTGATATTCTTACCCCGATAGATATACTCATCCATTCCGTCAAAATCGAGGTCGTAGGAGTTCAGGGAAGTGGTAAACACTCCCTTTTCCCTGGTCATTTTTTCAGCTTCGATAAGATTACGGTGCTGCTCCTTGCGAAGGTTATTCCGGTAGATCCCTCCTCCGGTTCCACACCAGAAGTATGAACTGCTCTGGGCCTTGAGCACCTCTGCATCAGCACTTTTTTTTCTGGACTTATCCTTTTTTATGCCGTTGATCAGCCGCTGAAGATAATACATCTTACAGTAGCTGTGAAAACCCTCAGGATAACGCTTGAGCATATCATGGGCATCACTGCCGGGGATATTGAATCTCATGGGATGATGCCATCCGGCGCTCAGGTAATCAAGTCTGAGTGACGATGTCTGTACGATATCAGAGAGAAGGGATGACTTAAAATCATATTGCCCGAGCAGGGCAAAGAGATCATCCACATATTCGATCATACTCCCGATATCGGAGAGCATAAAACCGGTTATCAGGTCATCTGCACTCACCATGAGGCTCAGCTGCTCACTTTCAGTCACCTGGACTGCCTCGGAGATCTCCGAGGCAACTTCGTCGGGCCTGCGGGAGGGAATCATGGAACTGATTCGGCCGGATGCGGGAACTATGGTAATGCCCCTGCCCACATCGATCATGGTAAATGGTTCATACCATCCCTGGGACCGTTTGTGACGGTTTTTTTCATCGGGATCGAAGATAACTACATAGGAGAGATCACAACTGTTGAGGGTGGTGATAAAATTCGGCTGCCACTGCTGATCGGTCATCAGTGCTCCCCGAGGTTTTTTACCGAATCGTTTACGCAGGAATGTGTTGAGCAGTTCCACCTGCATGCTCCGATCCTTTATGGGGATCAAGGGGAATGCAGGTGCATAGTATCCACCCCCGAGCAGTTCCAGCTGCCCACGCTTCATTAAGTCAGAAATAAGCATGTTGATTTCGGGATAGGTATCCTCAAGCCACTCAAAGATGCTGCCGGATAAGAAAAGGGTGAGCTTCACGTTCTGCTTCGTATAGAGATAGGTCAACAGCGGCCGATAGCAGTGGTACAGAGCATATTCATACTCTTCCGGCTGAGTTCCGAGTGGTTTGTAGTGATACAGGCAAAAACCAATGTTCATAGGGCCCCTTTAGGGGATGCTCCTGATGCACTTGGGCGGACACTTTTCAGCTGCCCCCTCCCGTTCGGTATAGGTGTTCTCATACTGAGTATAGGACAAATTGTTCTCTATGACGAACCCTCCGTCGGGAAACTTCTTTTCGCAGATCTTACAGCCGATACATCCCACTGAACAGTATTTTCTCACCAGCGCTCCCTTGTCAAGGGAATTGCAGGCAACATAATAATCAGCATCAAAGGGAATCATTTTCATCACCTTGGTAGGACAGACAGCGATACACTTCTCGCAGGAAATACAGATATGCTTATCAACCTGTATTCGTCCGTCTGAATCCTTTGTAATGGCGTCTACCGGACAGACCCTGATACAGCTTCCTAGGGCAAGACATCCATATTTGCAGGTATCGGCGCCCTGGAAATAGATATAGGCCGCATTGCAGTCCTCGATACCTTCATAGGTGAAATCATGGGTTCTGGTTTCATCGTTGCCCCAGCAGTGGACCTTAGCCACTTCTTTGATGCTGGATACATCGACAGTTATACCCATAATAGAAGCTACCCGCTCAGCTGTCTCCGCTCCTCCTGGAGGGCAGAGATCCACTGGGGCTCCATCATTCACTATGGCCTCAGCATAGGCTGCACAGCCGGCATACCCGCAGGCTCCGCAGTTGGCCCCGGGCAGAGCCTCTTCAACTATGATAATCCGCTCGTCCTTTTTCACCGCCAGCTTTTTCGATGCAACAGCAAGGCCGATTCCGAGCAGGAGACCAAGCAGGGTAATGGAGAGAAACGCGTAGAGTACATTCGCAACCATAACAGGGCCTTCCTAACCTAAAAGATTCGTAAGCAGTCCACGGTCAAAGGCCATGAAGGCCAGGGCCATGAGTCCACCTGATATAAATGCAACCGGAACACCCTGGAAGGGCTTCGGCACCTGTTTAAGTTCCAGGTGCTCCCGAATATTTGACATAAGCACGATTGCAAGCAGGAATCCAAGTCCTGCAGCTACTCCCCCGACAAAACTTTCAAGCACCGTATGGGACTCGGTGATGTTCAACAGGGCAATACCGAGAACCGCACAGTTTGTGGTGATAAGAGGAAGAAAGATTCCCAAGGCTCTATAGAGAGGCGGGGAAATCTTATGAATCACCATTTCCACCAGCTGCACCAGGGAGGCGATCACCAGGATAAATGCGATGGTCTGAAGGTACACAAGGCCGAGGGGAACCAGAATATAGGAGTAGATAAGCCAGGTCACCACAGAGGCAATAGCCATAACGAAGGTGACGGCAAACCCCATGCCCATAGCACTTTCAGTGTTCTTCGATACCCCGATAAACGGGCAGAGCCCGAGAAACTGGGTAAGAATGAAGTTGCTGATAAAAATATAGGTTATTAAAATGCCAATATAGTTCATGCCTGACCTCGCTTCTGTGCACTGTACCAGTTGAAAAATGCCTTCAGGAGTCCCATCACCAGCAGGGCTCCTGCGGATAAACTGAAGACCCGCATGGGGGCTTGACTGATCAGGGGTATATTGATCACTCCGTCAAAGGATCCCATTGCAAAGAGGGTAATCGTTCCGCTTCCAAGCACCTCACGAACCAGGGCGATCAAAGTCAGCCCGAGGGCAAAACCGATGCTCATGCCCAGGGCGTCAAGGACCGAGTCCTTCAGGGTATTCTTGCTGGCAAAGGCCTCTGCACGTCCGAGAATGATACAGTTTACAACAATCAGCGGTACAAACACCCCGAGACTTGAGAAGAGGGCGGGGGCAAAGGCCTCCATCACCATCTGCACAATGGTCACAAACGAGGCGATGATAACAATGTATGATGGAATCCGTGCCTTGGCTGGAATAAAATTCTTCAGCAGACTGACGAAGATATTCGACCCCAGCATGACAAAAAGCACCCCCGCACTCATACCGAGGGCGTTCACCACCATGCTGGAAACACCTAGAGCGGGACAGAGTCCCAGCAGCAGTACGAATATCGGGTTATCCCGCAGAATTCCCTTGGTAAACTCTTTATTCATTGCTCCCCCCCAGTTCCTTCACAAATGCTGATCCACGGCTTATTCCCTCGGCCACACCGATAAAGGTGATGGTAGAGCCGGATATCGCATCCGCCTCACTTGAGGGCAGCTGGCCGGCCCGTGTAGGCACTCCCTGCTGCGGACCACCGGTTCCCTCAAACTTCTCCATATATTCCGGACGTTCCGCATCCTTGCCGAGTCCCGGTGTTTCGTCATTGTCCAGCAGTCTGGCGGTGATGACCGATCCGTCTGACCGGTATCCGACAATCAGCCGCATGGGTCCGCCGTATCCGCTTGACTGGACCTGCAGAACATACCCCTGCAGTGCTCCCGTATCGTCGGTAAGGGGATGATAGGTGGAGATACGATCATGATCATCTGCCTCCTGTGCGTCACCGACGGAGTACCCTCCGGAGACTTGCTGGAGTGCTTCCTGGATGCGCTGCTGACGGTAGGCCTCTATACGAGGTGCCGTCACACCATTGATGAGAGCCAGGGTAGTTGCCGCTATGGCACAGATAACTGCAAGTTTCAATCCGATCACTGCAATCTGTTTCATGCTGCGGCCCCCTTTCTCTTGGTTTTTACCACACCGAATGGTTTCGGTTGAATGTATCGGTCTATCATTGGTACAAAAATATTCATAATGATGATCGCCAGGGAGACCCCCTCAGGAAGGGATCCGTAAATACGGATCAGGAAGGTAAGTGCCCCTGCCCCTACTCCGTAGATGATCATTCCCGTGCGGGAAATTGGCGAGGTTACCATATCGGTGGCCATGAAGATCGCCCCCAGCATAAGTCCTCCGCTGAAGAGGTGAAATCCAACGCTGCCGGTAAACATGCCCCGGCCGTAGAGGGTTCCCTCGAAGATCCAGACAAGCAGACCAAAAGAGACGATATAGGTTGCTGGGATTTCCCATGTAATAATCCGTTTCGCCAGCAGGTAGATCCCCCCGATGATCAGCAGCAGTGCCGAAACTTCCCCGATTGATCCGGGCACCAGTCCGAGAAACAGGTCTGTTGTATAGGGTGATAGGCTCAACCCAAATGAAGAGACCCAGTCCGAAAAGCCCTGGGCCGCATTACTGGAGGTATACCCGATCTCTGAAAGATAGGATAGCGCCGTTGAGCCCTCACCTGCTACATCCATGAGACCGGTTTTTGCCGTTCCCAGAGGGGTTGCAGAACTCGCTGCATCAGCAGCGGCCCAGGTGCGGGGCATCTTCCACGCATTCATACCTGCGGTCCATGAAAAGAAGACAAAGGCACGTCCCGCCAGTGCCGGATTCATCCAGTTTGCCCCGAGTCCACCGAAGGCCCATTTTACAATAGCGATCGCAAAGACCGATGCTGCTATGGGAATATAGAGGGGGACATTGGGGGGCATATTTAAACCGATAAGCAGTCCCGTCAGCGCCGCACTTCCGTCGGCAAGGGTATACTGCTTCATCATCCGCGCCATCAGGTATTCAACCCCGACTGATGCTGCCATAGAAAGGGCAATAACCAGAAGGGACCTGATCCCAAACAAATAGATCCCCCACAGCCCGGCTGGAGCCAGGGCGATACAAACATGCAGCATGATTTGTGCAGTAGTATCCCTATGACGAATCTGGGGTGAACTTGCTACTACCAGGGTTTTTTGCTCACTCATGATGACATGTTCCTTAACATTCGTTTTCCAAGTCTCATACCCTGAACCAGGTGTATCTTCGCAGGACAGCTGTAGGAGCAGCATCCGCATTCCTTGCAGTCCAGCAGGTATGCCTCTTTTGCTTCCTCATAGTGTCCCCGGTCAATCAGGTGATAGAGTCTGGTCGGCTGGAGTCCCATGGGACATCCCCGGACGCAGCGTCCGCAGGATATGCAGGCGGTTCTGACACCTTCCTGCACCTGGGCCCTTGTCAGGGCAAGAATTCCCGAAGTTCCCTTCATGACGGGGGTGTCAAGATCAAAGACCGTAAAACCCATCATGGGCCCTCCGGCTACGATCTTGTAGGGCTCCTCACTGAAACCGCCGGCAAGATCAATCATCTGCCGGAAGGTGGTGCCCACCTTCGCCCTGATATTCGCCGGCTTATTAACAGCTTCTCCGGATACAGTGACAACCCGTTCAAAAAGCGGTTTTGAAAACCGCAGGGCTTCAAAGACCGCATAGGCTGAGCCAATATTAGTTACCACAGCACCAACGTCTATGGGAAGACCGCCAGAGGGAACTTCCCGCTGAAGAATCGCATCAATAAGCTGTTTCTCATCTCCCTGGGGATACTTGACTTTCAATGGCTGAAGAGAAAATTCGAGGCCCATGGATCCGATGGTTTTCCCCATCTGCTCTATCGCTTCGGGCTTATTCGACTCTATGCCGATGATCACCTTTGGTGCACCGGTCATCCGCTGGATGAATCCAATCCCCTCCAGCAGTCCCTCAGTGTGCTCAAGCATAATCCGGTTATCAGCGTTGAGGTAGGGTTCACATTCTACAGCGTTTATGACAAGATATTCCGCCTGTTTACCCTTTGGTATCTTAAATTTTACATGGGCTGGAAAGGCTGCCCCGCCCATGCCTACCACTCCGGCTTCCTGAATACGGGAAAGCAGTTCTTCCCCACTCAGGTTTTTTAAAAACTCGGCAGGGGTTTCCTGGGGTTCAAAGACTGCATCGGCATCGACTGTGATAACCGCCGCATCTACAGCAAAACCGGCGGGAAGAAACACCCGCCGGATCTCCTTGACCTCCCCGCCAAGGGGAGTATGAATATGAGCAGATATAAATCCGCTTGATTCGGCAATGCGTTGACCCGGTTGGACAATGTCCCCTTTACTCACAATAGGTGAAGCGGGTGCTCCTAAATGCTGGGAAAAGGGTATGATAAGTTCTTCCGGATCAGGGCATACCGTAATCGGTTGTTGGCTTGTCAGGTGCTTCTTATCGGGTGGATGAATTCCCCCGCGCCTGAATGTCCTTTGTTTCAGCATGAGCAGTAGATCTCCTTAGAATCTGTACGGGTAAGGCTCATTATAAAGAGTCTGTGCATCTCTGTAAACAACAACCAACGACTTTTCCGGTGATCAATCAAGAAAGACAGCAGCACCCTGACTCCCTACATGTCTGCAGGAATAGCTGTAATGGCTGGTGCCATATCCGGTTCTATAAGGAAAGGACCTGTGCACTTCACAGATCAACCATGAGAAGTCGGAAGCTTTCTGCTAATAGGTTCTACTTTTTTTCTTTAAAGGACCTATGTGAGGATCATATTCCTTGAATAGGAGTTCCATAAACTACATTCTCTGTATATGATGTAACGATCATGGATAATGTGTTTCGAAAACTGATCTGGAAAATGAAGGGAGTCACTGTCTACGCACTGGTGGGACGAAGCGGTACCGGCAAGAGCTTTCGCTCAAAGCTGGTAGCCGAGAAGTATAATATCACCATGATTGTTGATGACGGACTCCTGATCATGGGTGACAAGATCATAGCAGGAAAATCGGCCAAACGGGAGCAGATTTTTCTCAAGGCTATAAAAACTGCCCTCTTTGATACTGAAGAGCAGCGCCAGGAGGTCATTGAGGCGCTGCAGCATCATCGGTTCAAGCGTATTCTCATCCTCGGAACCTCCGAGAGGATGGTGCTGAAGATCGCCTCCCGTCTGCAGCTGCCAATTCCCTCCAAGATTTTCAAGATCGAGGAGTTTGCCAGCAAGGAGGAGATCGAGACAGCAACCCATATCCGCAACAGCGAAGGCAAGCATGTCATTCCTGTTCCCACCATAGAGATTACCCGGAACTACCCCCAGATTGTGTACGATTCCATGCGGATATTCTTTAAGAAGCGCCTCCCCCTCCCCTGGCAGAAAAAGGTTTTCGAGAAGACCATAGTCCGACCTGAATTCGGAAAACGGGGACGTATTACCATCTCCGAGGGAGCCCTCGGACAGATGGTGGTCCACTGTCTGGATGAATTTGACGACACCATTAAGGTCAAGAAGGTACTGGTAAAGAATAATCCCGAGGGGTACACCCTGACGGTTAAACTCAAGGTGCCCATGAAATCCCAGATCTCAGGCATCCTGAAGGAACTCCAGCAGTACATTGCTGATAATCTGGAGCGTTACGGAGGCATCATTGTCTCCCAGGTGAATATCGAGATTGACGACTGGGTCTAGGATTTCGGTGGAGCGGGCTTCTTGCGATGCCGGGGCGGGCCCTTACGGCGTCTTGTGTCCCTGCGTCCCTGGGGTTTTGCCGGGGGTGCTTTGGGTTTCCGCACCGCATGTTTGGGAACCTTTATCTGTTCCTCTTCAAGAATGAGGGCGACCGCCTTCTCCACATCGATATTCGGGGGCGTGATGGGATGAATCAGCCGTTTGATATCCGTGAAAAGCTCCCGGAACAGTTCCATGGTGCTCTCGTATTCCTCAGGAATCAGCAGAAAGGGCCGCACAAGAGCAACTATCATCCGCTGTTTCTCAATTCCTTCAGGAGTACTATATCCTTTGTCCAACTCCGAGAGTGAGTCCAGAAGCTCCGTAGTAAGGGGAATCTGTTTCCCCGACTGCAGCAGTTCATCCAGTACCGGGAGTATATGGCAGAAGAGCTGTTTATGCAGCATCATCCTGACGATATTCTGGGAAGAACCTGAAGCGAGCATCTTGAATACCTCTTCGGTCATTCGGGATGAGGATACCCTGGCCAGTTCCCTGCTGTGGCGTCGGATTGCCCGGCGCAGGGAGAACTTCATGGTAAAACCGGTCACAGATGCATACTTAATGCCCCGGATCATGCGCACTGGATCTTCCAAGAATGTGGAATCCAAGGGAATGATTGAACGGATCACCCGATTTCTGATGTCCCGCATCCCGTCCACATAATCGATCACCTGCTCTTCCAGGGGATCGTAGAAGAGCGCATTGATGGAGAAATCCCGCCTCCAGGCGTCCTCTTCGATGGTGCCGTAGAGGTTATTCTCTCCCTCACCGTTCTCCCGGGCCCGGAATGTGGAGACCTCAAATATCTTATCGGGGTAATGGATATGCACCAGTTTAAACCGACGTCCGATGATTCGAGAGTTCCAGAAGAGCTTCTTAATCTGCCGGGGATGGGCGGATGTGGCGATATCGAAATCCTTGGGCTCCCGTCCAACAAGAGTATCCCGTACGGCCCCTCCGACAATATATGCTTCATGGCCTCCCTCGCGAAGTCTGCGGACTATCATCGCAGCCTTGGGATCAATGAGGGAGGGATTGATGCGGTGCTCCTCGCGGGTAAACACTTTTGCTACTTTTCTCTGTTTTCCATTTCTAACAGATGAATATCGAATTAACATGTTCTATACGTACCTACATGATTGAAGATGAGCATTTCTTTAGGTACTATACTGTAATATTGATAAGCCCTGAGCTTCAAGTGCTTAACAGCTAAAGTAAGGAGTGTTTCCATGATAGAGCCCAAAGTACTGAAAGGTTTTCGTGATTCTTTGCCGGAACAGGAGATCTTCAGAGCCTCAGCAATCCGTAATCTCTCAACGACCTTTGAGTCCTTCGGTTTTGTACCCATTGATACGCCGGTACTTGAGTATCGTGAGGTACTGCTCGGGAAAGGCGGAGGAGAGACCGACAAGCAGGTCTATGCCTTCAAAGATCACGGCGGGCGGGATGTTGCTATGCGTTTTGACCTGACCGTTCCCTTTGCCCGGTTCATGGCAGCCCACGTGAACGAACTGCCTCTTCCCTTCAAGCGCTACCATATTGACAAAGTGTGGCGGGGAGAGAACACCCAGAAGGGCCGTTACCGGGAGTTCTACCAATGCGACTTTGATATCGTCGGGATAGACCATGTATCTGCTGATTTTGAGATCCTGTTTCTTATGTACCATGCCCTCAAGGGAATCGGTATCCCCGCATTCCACATCCACCTCTCCCATCGGGGTGTGTTCAATGCCTACCTTAATACACTTTCGGTCTCCTCCTTAAGCACAGAGATCCTTCGTATCGTTGATAAGCTCCAGAAAATCGGTCGGGATGAAGTGCATCACCAGCTGTGCGGCTATGTATCCGACCAGCAGGCTGAGGGCATTCTTCAGTTCATCAGTGCCGAGGGAAGTGCCCGGGAGGTTATTGAGGCGCTGAAACAGATCTGCGGCGGGTACCAGGAGGACCTGGAGCGCCTGGAGCAGCTGGTCAGCTTTGCCGAGGAGGCAGGTATTGATGATATCCTCACCATCAATCCGTCAATTACCCGCGGCCTTGATTACTACACCGGTGTTGTGTATGAAACCTTTCTTGACGACCTTCCCGGTATCGGCTCAGTCTGCTCCGGCGGTCGTTATAACGACCTGGCCTCACTGTATACCAAACAGCATCTGCCGGGAGTGGGCTCCTCCATCGGCTTAGACCGGCTGACTGCAGCTATGGAGGAATTGGGTCTGGTCACCCTGCGCAGCAGCAGTGTTGATTTACTTATCTGCTGTATGGATGAGAAATATATCGGTGCGTACCAGAGGCTTGCATCAAAACTGCGCAGGGAGGGGCTCAATACGGAAGTTTACCTGTCAAAAAGAAAGCTCCCCCAGCAGTTCAGCTACGCTGAAAAACGGATGATCCCCCTGGCCCTGCTCATCGGCGAAGACGAATGGAGCAGCGGAAGTTTTACCCTGAAGGACCTGCAGAACCGCAGCCAATACACCGCACAAGACGTTCCCTCCCTCATCAAGCGGTGCCGTACAGTACTCAAGGAGCATTGATGCATACACACCTCAACCTCCCGGTATATCATCAGCGGGAAAAAATTCTCAAAGCCATCGCTGAACACCAGGTAATCGTTGTGGAGAGTCCCACTGGATCAGGGAAAACGACCCAGATTCCCCTGATTATGCATGAAGCCGGCTTGAGCAGCTCCGGCATGATCGGGGTAACCCAGCCCAGAAGGATTGCCGCAGTCTCGGTATCTTCCTTTATAGCTGATCAGCTCGATACCCGCATTCCCCATATTGTTGGATATAAAATGCGTTTCTATGACGAGACCGCATTGGATACGAAGATCAAGATCCTCACCGACGGCATGCTGCTTCAGGAAATGAAGCTTGATCCCATGCTCAGCGCCTATTCGGTGATCATGGTAGACGAAGCCCATGAGCGAAGTCTCAACATTGATTTTATCCTCGGGCTGCTCAAGCAGATCCTGGTCAAGCGTCCGGAGTTCAAGGTGATCATCTCTTCGGCAACCATCAATCCCAAACTTTTTTCCCGCTACTTCAACGATTGTCCGATTATCCACATCGATGCAGAGATGTATCCCGTAGAGGTGAGCTACCAACCGCCGAAATACCCCGATGAACAGGCCCTCTACGATCAGATACGCCTGCTGTGTGAACAGCATATACAGCAGAAACGCAGTGGGGACATCCTGGTGTTCTTAAGCGGTGAGAAACAGATCAGTGACTCCATGGCCCTGCTGGACTCCAGCAGTACATCCGGCCAGATGTTCATTATTCCCCTCTTCGGGAGACTCTCCAAGGAGCTCCAGGACCGGGTGTTTATACCGACCCCGAAGGGAAAGACCAAGGTGGTGCTCTCTACAAATATTGCCGAGACCAGCATCACTATTGATAATATCACCCTGGTGATTGATTCCGGTCTCGCGAAGCTGAACTACTATAACCAGAGAACCTTTACCAGCTCCCTCATTGAACTGCCGGTATCGAGGGCTTCATCGAACCAGCGGAAAGGCCGGGCAGGCCGCACCGCTCCGGGACAATGCATCAGGCTCTACACAAAGCCGGATTTTCTGGGACGGCCCCAGTACACACCGGAGGAGATATCCCGGACGGATCTCTCGGAGGTGCTGCTGAGGATGAGTGAGCTGGGAATCTATGACTTTGAGGGGTTTGACTATCTCACCTCCCCTGCCCCTGGAGGGATCCCCTCAGCCCTGGAGACCCTTTTCCTGCTGGGGGCTCTTGATGAAACCAGGAGACTGACTGACATCGGTAAGATGATGGCACTGTTTCCTCTTTCTCCCCGGCATGCGCGGATCATTATTGAAGCGGTATTGAACTATCCCCAGGTGCTGGAGGAGGCTATCATCACCACGGCCTTTCTTTCAACACGATCCCCCTTCGTGCTCACCCCTGGAGAAGAGATTGCGAGCCGCCAGGCACATCATCGATTTTCAGACCCCCAGGGAGATGTTATTTCCCAGCTGAAGCTTTACCACACCTACCGGCGCATACCCTCCCGGCAGCAGCGGGAGGAGTTCTGCACGAACAATCACCTTGACGTGGAGATCATGGATGAGATTATCCACATCACCGCCCAGTTAAGCGAAATTATTTCTGAGCAGGATATTCCAATGCTCTCGGGAGGAACTCAGCGTGACCTGCTTTGCTGTGTCGCCTCAGGGCTGGTACAGTATGTATGCATCCGGTCTGGAAAATATTCCTATCGGAGCCTTACCGCAGATCGAATCAACATTCATCCGGGTTCGGTATTGTTCCGCAGTTCCCCTGAGTATATCGTAGCCGGTGAGATTGTAAAAACTAGCCGCATGTATGCCCGTATGGTCTCTCCCCTGAAACCCCAATGGCTTGAGCAGATTAATCCAGCCCTCAAGCAGTTGACAGCTGCTCCTTCGAAAAAACAGAAGGAGCCGCAGCGCCAGAACCAAAGCATGGACCAGGGTAAGATAATAACCCTCTGGGGTCACAGCTTCTCCCTTATTCCCTATCGGGGTAAGAAAAAGCTGGTGGTACTCCCCCTTGAGGAACTGAGAACCCTGCAGCCCGATTATTCCCAGCAGGTAAAGCGGCTGCGGGGAAAGATTACCTATAAGGAGTTTGACATTCATCCGGGTGAGAAGATCAACGCCTTACTCAGGATATACCCCCATATTCATCCGGAACAGGGCATTTACGAAGAGGTCCCGAAACAGAATTTCATACTTCCCGGGGATACTTCTGCGCTGCTGGAGCACACCTATATGATTATGGGGTTGTGCAAGTCGGGGAAAAAACATCGTCAACTCGGGTTCATCACCCTGGAGACCAACGGCAGCCACCGGTACTGGTACAAGGTGCAGCGCAGCATACACAGTTCCCTTGAGACAGCCCTCTTCAGCCTGGATAGAATAGCCGATGAACACCTTGAACAGGCAGGATCCTCGTCCCTTGAGCAGTTCAATGAGGTCTATCGACGGTGCAGCGAACTCTTTGATGCGCTCTAGAGGATTTTTTCCACCACCTGCAGGTTCAGGGGATAGAGCACCGTATCTGCCAGCTGTTTTTGGAGAATGAAAGGGATAATCTGCTTTCGCCGTTTCTTGTCATGCTTTAGGCTTTTCATGAACAGCTCCCGCTCTTCAACTTTGTGATCCACGGGATACCCGTAGGATTTCAGCAGGGCAATGGTATCCCGGGCATAGGCTTTGTCGGTCAGGCCAATAAGCACTCCCGCTTCCAGTGCCTTAGCCATACCCCAGGCGACAGCCTCACCATGGGAAAAAATGAGTCCCGTACTGCTCTCAAGGGCGTGACCGAAGGTGTGGCCGAAGTTGAGCAGCTGCCGAATTCCCAGCTGTTCCTCCGGATCCTGCTCAACGATATTAATTTTTACCTGCAGGGAATGATGTATCAGCTGCTCCAGGCATTCTGTGTCCCGGCTGAGTATCTTTTTCTGGTCCCGGATAACTGTATCATAGAGCGGAGAGCCTGACAGAAGGGCATGTTTTATGACCTCAGCCAGTCCATTCTTAAACTCCCGTTCACTTAAGGTACCCAGCAGTTCCGGACAGATAAGCACCCTGCCGGCAGGATAGAATGTTCCAAGAAGGTTCTTGTACCCCCGGTAGTCAACACCTGTTTTCCCTCCCACCGAGGCATCCACCATAGCCAGCAGGGTCGTCGGGACAAGGACCAGCTGCATGCCCCGCATATAGAGAGAGGCTGCCAGTGATGTTATATCACAGATAACTCCTCCCCCGACAGCAGCCAGGGTCATATCCCTGCTTGCCTCATGGTGCATAAGCTCCCGAATAATCTTCAAAAGATTTGCCTGGGTTTTCTCCTGTTCTCCGGGTTTGAGGACGCACACGGGAGTGATGAGATTACCATAATGCTCCATGATGTGGTCATCGGTCACCGGCAAGGTGTCATTGAGGATGCTCTTGAGCTTTTTGGAGGTGATATACTCTATAATGGTCCGTCTTCCCGAAAGGGTGCATATCGTTGACATGCATCCCTTTATACCGGAAACGACTGTTTGATGCAACAAGACCCCTTGCAAATTTGATCAGCTTTTATCACTATAGAGGCATGAATACTTGTTATGCTGACTGGGCTGCAACATCACCTACGGATTCCCTGGTTCTCCAGGCCTCTGAAGAGACCGCCCGGGAGTATCCCGCAAACCCTTCCTCATCCCATACCCTGGGCAGAAGTGCTTCCCGACGTCTGAAGGAGCTTCGCAGCAGCATCGCATCCATGACGGGGTGTTCTGACAAGCACATCGTATTCACCTCCGGAGGGAGTGAATCCAACTCCCTGGTGCTCACCAGCCTGTACTGGAAAAAGCGTCCGGGATCTGTGGTGATACCCGGCATCGAGCATCCATCTGTCCGGGAATATATTCCCTTCCTTGAACGGCTCGGCTTCACCATTGTTCCCCTCAGCGCACCTTCGGGACTGATCGATCCTGAAGCCCTTGCTGATGCGGTAACCGATACAACTGATCTTGTCTGCCTCAATGCTATTCACAATGTATCCGGGGCTGTCCAGGACTTGACTGCACTGGTAGAGGCGGTCCGCCGCAGGGAACGTAGACGGGTTCATATCCATGTGGATGCAGTACAGGCTCTGGGAAAAATCCCGGTTGCCCTCAAGCGTCTCGATATTGACAGTGCCTCCTTCAGCGCCCATAAATTCTCCGGTCCCCGGGGTGTCGGTTTTCTCTATACAAGAAAGCCCCTGCATCCCCTGGGAAGCGGCGGCGGCCAGGAGTCAGGTCAGCGGGGAGGAACTGAGAACCTTCCAGGCATTGCCGGGATGGTCCGCGCGATGGAACTCCACCACGGTAATTGGGATACATTCCTGCAGCAGATGGAGGCATTCCGGAAGCTCTTTTTCAGTATGGTAAAGGATGCTCCGGTGATGATGATGCAGGATTCCAACCGTATGGACCGTTATGCTCCCCATATCATGCTTGTCAGTGTCTCCCCGATTCCCTCGGAGGTTGCCCTGAGGATGCTCCAGGACCGGGGCTGTTATCTCTCGGCGGGTTCTGCCTGTTCTTCCCGGACTGCCCGGAAACGGGAACATGTCTTGACATCCATGGGCTTTTCATCAAAGATAGCATCCGGTGCCCTCAGGATATCCTTCGGGTACACAACCACCGAAGCTGAGGTACGCTATCTCGCTGAAACGCTTCTAGAGGTGACAACCCAGCTGCAGTCGGTACTCCCACACAGAACATGAGTCTGTATATACTAAAGAGGAATAGATGGACAAGGCACTATATCTGCTGAAATCTGGAGAAATTTGGCTTAAACGGGGTAGTCGACCCTTTTTTGAACGTATGCTTCGCAGACACCTGAAACGGACCCTAAAACCCTACTCACCCGAAGTGATCATGCAGAAGGGGCGGTTCTTTCTCAAGGTAGCTCCGGACAATCTCGATGCGGTTGAACGGAAGCTTTCTAGAACCTTCGGATTAGTGGGGTTCAGCCGGGCCTGGAGCACATCCAAGGACATGCAGGAGATACGCAGTATAGCTGTAGAGATCTGCGGCAGGGAGTTGAAACGCAGAAATATTAAAACCTTTAAAATTGCCTCCCGCAGGTCCGATAAGGGATTTCCCCTGGATTCCTACCAGATATCCTGCGATCTCGGGAATGCCGTCACCGAAGCTTTTCCGGGAATGAGGGTGCAGCTTTCCAACCCGGATCTCACCATCTCTGTAGAATTACGTGACAAGGCGTATCTCTACGGTCCTACCATAGGAGCTCCCGGCGGTTTGCCTACCGGAAGTGCAGGAAAGGGTCTGCTTATGCTCTCCGGGGGGATTGATTCTCCCGTGGCGGGGTATCTTATGGCAAAACGGGGTTTGAGCATCGATGCTCTGTACTTCCATGCCTATCCATTCACCTCCGATGAAGCCAGGGAGAAAGTAGAGGATCTTGCCAAAGTGCTTTCCGAATTCCACGGAGGTATCCGGCTCTGGGTAGTCTCCTTTACCGATGTGCAGTTGGAAATCAAGCGAATCGCTGTAGAAGGGGAACATACCCTGCACCTACGTTCTGCTATGGTCCAGACAGCTAACGTGCTGGCCCAGCGGATCCGGGCAAGCTGCCTGATTACCGGTGAGTCACTGAGCCAGGTGGCGAGTCAGACCGTGGAGAGCCTGAATGTCACCAACAGCGTATCATATCTTCCGGTGTTCCGACCCCTCATCGGTCTTGACAAGGAGGATATCATCAATCTGGCCAGAACCATCGGCACCTACGAAACATCTATTCTTCCCTACGAGGACTGCTGCACCATCTTTTCCTCGAAGCACCCGCTGGTAAAGCCTGACCGGGAAATCGTAACAGCCCACTACCGTGATATCGGACTCGATGCACTGATTGAACAGGCCGCGGCTGACGCAGAACTTGTGAAACTGTAGCACTCATCTGCGGCGCAGCTGGAGTATTTCAATTGTTTCGTCACAGATCCGATAGACCATGCAGTGAGTTCGATCTATGCGACGGGAATACCATGACCCAAGGCTTCCGGAGAGCTTGATTGAAGTACCTCTTGCTGTATGGGGGTGCTCAATATCTTTCAGGATACTGTGGATACGCCGCATGGTTCTCCGGTCATACTCTTTCCAGTACTGATAGTCCTCGAGGGCCGCTGAAGAACAGCGCAGGTTCATAGATCAACTTCCCTTGAACTCGCCCTGCCCTCTTCGAATTCTTCAAGTGCCTTCGCAAGGGTAATACGATTTTCATGACCCTCCAGCAGATATGCAGTCTCCCTTAGAGAATCATAATCCTCAAGAGACAGCAGTACCGCAGGATCGCTGCCTGATCTGGATATCACCACCGGGATATGATCCCGGCAGACCGCTTCCATGGCACTCGCAAGATGTTGTCTTAGCGAAGTATATGACATCACGTTCATAGCAACCCCCTTAATGTACATATTATTGTACATGTACTTT